>NZ_WUBV01000047.1:0-22714 GCF_009807105.1 Natrialba sp. INN-245
CCCTACGAAGAACTTCGCCGAGTCGTCAACAACAATGAGATGATCTCACGGGCTCACGCTGTGCCGGCTGTCGAGACTTCGGGGTAAACTCATACCGTAGGTGTATGCTGTCCCCTGCGCGAGGCCGAGGGCGTCCATCATCTCTTGGACGGTCACTTCCTCCTCTTGATCGATATACGCATACAGCTGAGCGAGCTGCGGTCCCTCGAGAAGGTCCGCGACCGAGAGGAAGTCGCGGATGACGTCGCCGTTGGCTCGGTTTGACGTACGTGACATGGCTTGGTATTGATTACAGTTTACAGCGAAACAGTAAAGAGTGTTTGGGGTCACTCGTCCGGCGACGCGACGAGATACTCCTCGAGGTCGCGAGTCCAGTACGTGGCTGATCCATTGGGACTACACCGCGCACACAGTTGCAGTGGTCCCTCCAGGTGACCGAGTTTCACTTGAAACCGCGTGAGCCGGGCGGGACCGAAGGTCCCACTGGAAGCCGGCGTGAAACGCCGGCGACGCCGCGAGTGCGTCGACGACGAGTCTGCATCCGTCCCAGGCGTGGTGGTTGCGCTCGTCGGGATCTGGCTGTGTCTGGATCGCACAATCGACACAGATCGGGTGAGTAACCCGTTCTTCCGTCCCCCAGGTGTGGGCTTCGCCCAGATCCGAACTGGGGAGTGCATCGCGGAAGGCACATCCGGAGAGGATCTGCTGCATTTACGTTCCTTCCTCACAGGTGTCGCGAGCGGCCGTCCACCCGCGCTGGAAGACAGGTATGTTGGTAGCAGATGAAGTGATAGAACAAGGTCTAGCTCCGCGAGTGTTAACCAACAAATTGGGGATACCACTCGGAACTGTTGGTTAAGGTCAGTCTCCCTTCTTCAGAACTGCAGAAGATGCCTAACCCAAAGGTAAGATACAAGGAATCTACTACCGACGATAGGCTGAGTACGTTGGCTTACTCCCCGCTGTTGCGGTGCTCAGGATCGAGCCGAGCATACGCATCTGCGGTGGCACCCAGTTCAGTGAGCGAACTGTTGAGCGTCATCGGTTCGGGGAGTCGCTCATCAATCCCGCGAAGGGCTTGTTCGGCCTCGAGGGGCGCCTCGTAAAATCTGACTCTGCTGGGGCACCATCTCCCTCGTTACGGGAAGAAAGGTCCATCTGATCGTGGGCATCCGGAAACAGGTGCTCAAAGAAGGGATCGTGCGTCCAGTCAACAGTCAGCGCTGGCACATAGCGGTCCGGTACACAGACCTGAAAGGGGAGTCAGGTTTCTGGGTGGTCGTAGCGATGGAACCGATACTTGCCTGTCCGCATTACCCAGTACCGTCCGTCAAACTCGAGAAGATCGTCGTTACCCTCAGCTGTTGTGAGGAGATCCGGGATACCTGTGTCGGTGATACCACAATCATGTGCCAGGTCCGTGATTTCCTCAACAGTGGCTCCCGGGTTCCCCGCCACAACATCCAGAATCCGGTCGTATACCTCTGGCATATGTCAGGAGATCCGGTATTCGACGATTGCGTCTGATTCGCATGCTGGACAGGTCTCGGTATCACTATCGACAGTGGTTCCACAGCGTCGGCACTCATACACGACCGCTGTCTCTGTCTGAGTTGTCCGGGCGAGCAACCGGTTCATCTCTTCAAACAGCATGAGATGACAGTTATTGCGGGTTCACGACGTCTTGACACTCGGGACACTCGGCGTATACTGCCAAACCCGAGTCTGTTTCGTACTCAAGGATCACGTCGATCGTCGTGATCTCGGCGTGGCAGAATGGGCAGGTGCCGAGAGATGGTGGATTTGTCGTGGACATGAGTTACTGCAGGTCTTGGAGGGGGAAGCGCGTGTGACTGCGCCAGGGTGTGGTGTGTCTGCCCCCTCTACAATCAGTATCCAACCTAGGACAGTATATAGGCGACCCAACCTCAGTGAAACTGAAACCTCTGGTATTAGAGTGTAAAGTCCCTATCTCTGGCATATCCCGAGTTAGTCGCCGCCAGTCGCTTCGTCGAGCGACCGAGTGTACATCAGTTCCCGTTTTGGGCGGGTACGCCGTAATCGATGTGGACCTCCGGTGTGCTCGGCGATTCTGGTGCCGGTACGCCGTTCCAGTCGACAACATGTATGTTTACCATCTGGCCGGAGAACCGGAACCGCATCACCCCGGTATCGACCGCGCCCTCTGCGGCGTGGTCCGTAACGACCGTGGCCTCCTCGAGTGGATCAGCACCGACCAGTTCAATCTCGCCGTCGACGGTAATTTCGTAGTTCGAAGGGACACCTCTGCCCACAATAGTAACGAGATGTGGCAGAGTGTCGGTAGTCTCAGCGGACATGCTCCGATGAGACTATCCTGCCAGTATAAGCCTTTTCTTCGATACAACCGTCAGAGCCAGTGAACGTCCGCTTCAACTGAATGCGCGTCGACTCACATATCGACGTACTGGTTCTCCCACTCCAGTCGCTCCTGAATTACGTCCTCACCGGCATCGGTGATGGCGTAGTAGTTTGTCCGCCGATCGAGTTGCCCCTTCTCGGTGAACTCCTTGTTGACGAGCGTATCCAGGTTCGGATACAGGCGACCGTGGTTGATCTCACTCTCGTAGTACCTCTCAACCTCATCCTTGACATCCTGACCAGACGGCTGGTCAGCACCCGCGATCACGTACAACAGATCACGCTGAAACCCGGTGAGGTCGTTCATTCTACAAGAGTCTTCAACGAACCTGTATTTGACTTCTTTTCCGGCTCAAACCGAGTGTTGTCACTATGTGACATTCCTCCGTTCATGGCTGTCCTGCCGACAGGAGACACACTTTGCCGACCTCGCTGCCAGTCAGCCTGCTTTCAACCGTATGAAATAACGGGGGTGATTTGGTCCACGAGTAGTTCCGATCCGAATATCCAAAGGAAATTACCTCTCCTCACAATTGAATTAACCAAAAATTCGGCATTGTCTAGTTCAGTGCCTTCTCAGCTGATGTTCCGGCCATTGGCGCTTGATTCGGTCGATCGTGGTTGTAGTGGTGTCTGAAGTGTCTGAACCAGCGACTTGCGCTGGCTGGCTGGCCCGCCAGTCGGAGTGAAAGCGGTCGATTCGTATTAAGACAGTCTGAAACCACTTTTCGACGTGACTTCGGTGTAATTAAGCTGACCACAAGTTCGTGACAAGTGAGGACAGCCAGATAGCTGCCAGCACCGATGAGAAACGCTGTCTCGTCGATATTGTGTTTCTCAGTACCGGTGCAAAAACGCTGCCGCGGGGTCAGTCCCGCGGCGTTGGCGAGACGCAAGCGTCTCGTGGACGTCGGCGAGTTGCTCTGTGCCTCTGAAAGTGTGTGTCCAGTTCCAGATTGCGCCGTGAGAACGGTCAGTGCCGAATAATTCGAGGACTGCGACGACCTCCCGAACTGACAATCCCATCGAATGGAGACGCATCTCGAACACCCTGATGGGTGTCGGGATGTGCTGGTTCTCCCAACCCTCATCACAGTCCACGTCTAAGCTCTCTCTGAGCAGGTTGGCGAGTTGCATAGCCACTTCTCGCCACCACTTACTCATTCCTCAAACTCTCATCTAGACAGTGCCCTGCTGGTCAATCAGTCGCCTGGCCTGCTTCGCGAATCGCGTCTGGATCGAATTGATCAAATTGTGGGAAATCTTCCCCTCTATTTTCGGAGAGCGCTTCTGCCCCGCTGACTTGTGAGTTGATTAAATTGTTCAGTTCTGCACCCCATTCTGGGGCAGGGGTCGAATTGATATGCGCTACCCACTGGTCAATCGCGTCAAGCCGTTTTGCCAGACGGTCAGGGTCGATATGTCTATCGAATCTACCCGTTTTCCGCTTGGCGTTTGAGCTCATGATATTCCCCTTCTACCTCATACTTAGAGACCATTGCATCTAAAAGTCCGCTATTCAATTCACCTTTACAGATTTTAAACAAATAGGTGGTAGTGCTGGCGGAAGGCGTTTAGTGTCACTGATTTCAGAGCAAAGTCTGCTTAAGTGGAGATGTAGTCGATTGTTTGTGCTACCACGTCCTCTATACGTTCGTCAGTGAGCGAAGTCAAATAGAATTCTACTTCTGCAGCACTGTTGAGAGTTACGAGTGACCATGGAAGAACATGGCTTCGTTTCCCAAGTGGATCGCCCTCGTAGTCGCCGTCTCTAAGCGTAAGCGATTCTTCGTGATAGGTCTTCGAAGAGAGCAGGACAGTAATGAGTTGTAAGCCGTGGGTAGAGAACTGAGGTGTTCCCAAAACGAGCATTGGACGTCCTTTCTCCGAGAGTGGGTCGGTTCCCCAGACGATGTCACCACGTTCCAGTTCTTCGAATGCGGTCACTGCACGTTCTCCATTTCATCGGTCTGTAGCTCTTCGAGATGTTCCGCTCCGTACTGCTCGTCTGCGGCCTCGTGATACTGGTGTAGCCGGTAGGCAGATTGGAGCCGTTCCTTGTCATCTGTAATCGCCCAGTATGGGCGCTTGTGCCGCACGATGCCACGCTCTTTCAATCGTGAGAGGATTGCACTGACGGTATCCGCTTCCAGATCGAGGCGCTTAGCGATCACCGCTGCCTTCCACGCACGATCGTCGTTTTTGTCGAGGAACGAGACAATCCGCTCGGTGTTGTTTCGCTCCTCGAATGCGTCGTCGTCGGCGTTCTCGAACTCGTCGATACCGATATTGCCGCTCGACATGGATCGATGTTGGTACTGTTGGAACATAGTTGTTTGGTACGTTTGTTACGGCAGTGTTGGAGAGAAAGGTTCAGACAGGTATACTGAGCCATCCGCTTCGGAACAAGCGTCTCATGCGACTTCTGATAGAATGGTCATCGATAGGCTGCTCACGAATTTGCTCGAGGGTCTCTTCCCGCTGTTCAAGAATGCCCGCAACTCGTCACGTTCTACAGTTGTGATTATGTGTAATCTCTCCGCTCCCTTCAGGAGGCGATAAAACCTGTGAGAGTGCGATAGATCTCCTAATTCCTGTCTCTGACGAAGCGTTTTGTACGGTTCCAGATCGAGTCTCGGCCATTATCTGAAGCGGTATCACCATCCGTTTCGATAGCAGGCTGTTGATTGAATCGCTCGAGTTGGTCTTCACAAGTGGATAGTGCTTCTCGAAGCGCTGCGTTCTCGTCCTCGAGTTCCTCAATGCGATCGTCTTTCTGCTCGAGCGTCGCCTCGAGATCAGCAACACGCTCGCTCAAAAGCTGGTTCTTCTCGGCAAGATAGGGTATCCGTGCGCCGTCAGTTCCGCCCACAGTCCGCTCAGCCGACGATGACGATCCATCTCGACTTGCTCCCTGTGCAGTTGCCGTCTGTGCACGTTGCGTCTCTGTAGTACCTGTTGTGTCCTCGTTCGACGGATCATAGACATCGTTCGTACTCGAGATTGCCCGCTCGACCGTCTTCTCACCGTATGTTGAGCCATCGCTGTAATGGATGTCATCCCACTTGTCTCGCATCAGCCCTGACTGACGAAAGAGGTGATCGACTCGAGTGGCGTTGCCACCAGTCCAGAACGCCAGCAAACAGCACAACGCCATATCTGCTTCTGACTGACTCTCGTATCCAGCAGTCGAGCCACGCCATAACCGGTCGAACTTCTCCCCGTTGCTCGCCGACCGTGCGTTCTCGAGGAGTTCCTCGTCCTCGAGTTTCAGTGACTGATCACAAGCCTCAGTGTCCGGTAGATTGCCGTCAACACCGTCAGTGCCGTCACTCACCTGGGACGCGACGAACTCCTCGTGAACCGCCTCGAGTGCCTCCTGTCGCTCGTTGATCGACGTCGGCGTTCCGTCGACGTGGTCTGCAGTCACAGTAAAGAAACGAGCCCGGTCGTACATCTCGATCGAGCCATGTCGGTTCCGGCCATCAGGAAGATCCCCCTCGAGGATCACGTGATACCCAGTTCCCGATGGCGAAACCTCGGTGAACGAATCCAACCGCTCGATGATCGACGGCGCCGGCTCGAGTGGCTCGCCTGTCTCGGGATCGCGGCAGTCATCTAAATCCACACCGACCAACGGATCCGTCGCCGTGAAGACGAATCCGACTCCCGTGGCTGCACCAGTAGCCATGTACTCGAGTGCTTGCTCAAGAGTAGTCCACGTCCGATCATCCATCGTCGACGCAAAGCTCCCAGTCTCCGGATCGACTGGTACCTTCGTTGCCTTCCCATCGCGGTCCTCCGTTCGCCAGCAAATCCACTGTGGTCGTTCAGCGAGTGTACCCGGTACTGCTTCGACATCGATTCCGCCTGCTATCTGATCATTCATGGTCGACCTCCATCGGTGATGACTCTCCGACTCTCGAGGAGTCGAAAAAACTCGCGGGGTTGAACGCTTCGTCGCTCGAGACTGCCTGGACCGACGGGACAACCCCCCTCTGTACTAGTCGGTTTTCGCCCCGCATTTGCCTGGACATCAGCCGCAGTCTTTCGATTTTTCCCTGGACATTCCTGTCCAGGCATTTTTCCGATCTCCGGGAAGCCTGGACGGCAATGATTGCAGATAAAATCCACCCGATACATGATGGTTTCACCCATAGTTATTCGAGGAAGGTTCGACCAGAGGACGACAGTGTGATACCAGTATAGTGGCGTACACGCTCGCCGTCACGTGTTGGGCGATATTCATCATACGAAACATGCTCGCTCAACTTCCGGCCGAACCAGGATTTCGCATATGCCTCGTGACCGTGTGTGTCTGCCCATGCTTCGTAGGCGTTGTAGAGTTCGTCTTTTGCTATTTCGGCGTGTTCCTGTTCACTGAGACACTCCTCGACGAAGCTTCCGAAATCCACGCTCTGTGAGCGATTTGATGAGTTGCTTTCAGACAGAGTCTCTGAAGAATCAAGAGTTGGTGGACCACATCCAGGGTTCGAGCGAGGAGTCGAGACGGAATCATCAGACTGTTCTTGCTTAGTGGGACTGGGTGACCGTTCAGCGGTCAGTGAATCCGCCGCTTCGACAAGAACATCGAGAGATCGTAGTTGCCCATCACGATAGATCCGTATTGTGCCACTATCACTCTCGACCACAGCAATCACGTGTGGCTCGAGTGCATCATTCAGTTGTGAAGTGACAGTATCGGGGACAAACGGCTTTCGAATTGGGACCCACTCCTGTTTGAACGCCGATTTGGTCTCGTAGATATGGCGTTCGGTGGGTTCGTAGACAACGTACTCATCGGCAGCTCTGTCATAGCTATATACTGCCGGGACATCACTTCGTGAGAGCGAGTCAAACGACGAAACGGTCATACATTCAGTTCCCGTTTCACTACTCAACAGATACTCTCCATCGTCTCGAGTCCACACAGAGCGTCTCGAGTCACCGGTCGCTGGCCGAACTGCAGTCACGCCATCTCGAGCGTTCGCACCGCCATCGAACGTGATGTGCGAGTCAGACGTGTATAATCGAACATCGCCGGACTCGAGTTCGTTGACTGGCGACAAAAGGATATCCTCAAGACGAGTAGCAGCCTGCAGTTCATCGTCACCGTCCCCAGCAGTAGCAACGACGAATAGCGGGATGTGGCCATCGTTCCGAGCCCGCTGGAAGTTTCGAAGGATCTTCACCGGTTTGTCGACCGTTGTCGACTCGACCTCGATATCAAAGATGTGTTCACAGCCGGGATGAACTGCTCGTCCATCCGGTTTCTCGCTTCCATCCTGCGTAAAGACCGTGACATCGAATCCCTGTCGAGAAAGTTCCCGTTCAGCGGTGAACAACAACTCATCGTGACGATCACTTCCCGACGATCGAACATCGCCTGTATCTGGCTCGGTCACCGCTTTGCCCTCGTCGGTTAACCGGACGACAATCTCGTTGTGATCCTGGTCGAGTGAGACCTCGAGTAACCGGGAACGGTCCCGAATTTCTCCAAGCTCTTCGATCGACGGCGGTGACGCCTCGGCGGCCTCGAATTGTGTTCGAAGTACCTGGTCAACCGGCTGAACAGGAACCCATCCGTTCTCTTCACGAGCATCCCGTCGGAGTTGGATGGTACGAACTGCGTTTGCGAGGGCAATATCGAGGTCTTCGGACGCTAATTCGAACGTCTCGCGAACAGTATCCGGAGTCCGACTCGTTGGAGGGGACTCAGACACAGTACCGTACTCGGTCTCCGCTCGCTCATGAATCAGTTCGAGCGCGTTCTGAAACGCCTGCTCCTCGTTGGCAGTCAGTGGATCATCACTCTCGGGATGTCCCGGTGGAATCGGAAGTGGTGCCAAGCTGAATGGCTCTGGGCCAGTCTCACCGAACGTCGGACTCGGGAGACGAACAATCCATTCACCACGTGGAAGTGACCGGATTCGATTGGCGAACTCGACAGGATCCATCTCCTCGTGGGCCATCACCTTCGCAATCTCGTTGTCAACAGCGATCTTGCCGATGATCGGGCTCCCAACGTCGTTGAGAACGTTCAGGTAGACTTCACGGCCACCCTTGACGTCAAGTTGCTCAGGGAACTGGAGCGAGAGACCAACAGAGAGCCGAAAGCTTCGTCCTTTCTCCAACAGCGTGTTCATTATGCCAGAGACAGCCAGACTCGAAGCCTCGTCGATAAGCAGATTGACCACGTAGTCGTCCGGCTTCCGCTGAAGATCGTCACCACGCTCTTTCAGCGCGTTGTATAGCTCTGTCAGGACCACACCCGTCATCGCCTTTGCCGACTCATCGCGAAGCCCACTGAGGTCGAACAAGATGACCCTCCGATCGTCGAGGACATCACGGAAGTCGAACTGTGGCTCGGTGTTGTTGAACACTCGGCGGAGATGCTCGTCCTGAGAAATGTAGTCGAGACGGTTGCTCACGCCGCCCATTACGGTCGCAAACGTGTTTGGATCGAGCTGGAGCTGGCGATCGAGCCGCCGTTGTACCTGTGGATTACTCGAGCGTGGGGCAGCCCCTTCCTCAGGCTCTGGTGGTCCAGCACGCCAGAGCTGGTCGACGACGTACTCGAGTTGATCGTGAGCGAAGTACTCCTCACTCTCCCGGTATCGCCCGTTCTCACGGCCATATTCGTCGTCGTAGAGCGTTTTGATGAGATACTTGATGAGCGTTGGCGCGACGACTGCTCGCTCGTAGCGCTCGTCACCCATCACCATTTTCAGGATCTCCTCGTAGTGATCCGCCTTGTTCTGGACCGCATCAATACGACGGACTCCGTTCTCGAGTTGACGCTCGATGTTGAAGAACGCGAATCCAGGGAGTACCTCGGGAATCGGGAAATGTAGGACGTTTTCCTCGAGATCGTCAACACCGAATCGGCGAGCGTGGGCTCGCATATAGTCCTCACAGAGGCCGTCGCCTTTCGCGTCAATCAGGATGATCGGGCCGTCGGTCTGATCGTATAGCGAGAGCTTGTCGTTGGTCAGCGATTTCGACTTTCCGCCGCCGGTCGTTGCCGCACGGACGTAGTGAGTCGGAAGCAAGGACGGCGGGATACAGACCGGTTCATCTTCCGGCTCACCGTTCTCATTGATTGCATATCCAATTGCCATGCCCTCTCGAAACTCGTCCATAAGATCCGGATGTGGCCGTGGGAGTGGATTCCGAGAGCGTTGCTCAGAACGTGCCCCACGGGTACCTTCGATCGTCAGGTCTTGGGACGAGGGGACGACAGTGAGGTTCGCGAGTTCATCGGCGTTTAACACGAGGTCTGGCCGACATTTCCCTCGTCCCGTAGTCAGTTCGCTATCGAATACGTTTTTGAGGACTGTTCGAGCACGTTTGCGTTTCGTTCGATTCAAGATGCCTTTCGAGCGGAGTCGACGTCCCTCGAGTTCGTAGAACGGGCCATCTAAGGCGTTCAGCGATTGAGCGAGTTGGTCAAGTTGGGTTTCGACGCGATTGTTTGCCTCGGTACCATCGCAAGTTGGAAGCGCGACTGCTCGAGCATTGACGGTGAACGTCCGTTTTGGATGCTTGGCTTCGATTCGGTCGATTCGATTTCGGGCTTCGGTTCCGATGGGACGCTGGTGTTCCTCCGAGCCGACGTCACTGGGTTCGAACAGCAGGCCGATAGAGCGCTGGCTGAACGTGTCTCGTCCGTCTCGAATGTCTTCGATTCGTAACTCTGCGTCCGCAATCCAGCTAGCTTTACGCTGCCAGACCACCTGGAATGCGATCGGATACTCGAATTCGGTGAGATGATCGATCAACGTCGCAAGTGGGGGCTGTTCGGTATCGTACTCGGTTGGATTCGGATCTTGGTTTGCGAACGATTTGATGGTCGTCATCCAGTCGCGTTTTCGCTCGGCCCGACCGTACCACTGCACACCGATCGGTTCGACCTCCTCGAGTGGTGGCCGAGCGAAGATGGTCTCGGACTCTGGAGTGGACAAGGTTCTTTCGTCGAACGCCGAATCACCGTCTTCAGTAGACTCGTCAGAGGTGTACTCGAGGATCGATTCATCACGATCGGCGTCGTCAGTTTCGGACTCGAGGTTAGCGAACTCGAGTTCCTCGTCGGTCGACCGACCACCGTCAGTTCTCTCGCCCCCATCTTGCTCGTGATCTGCCCGTTCGTCGACCACTCGAGACGCTACCAATCTTCCATCCTCGAGTCGCTCATGATACTCGTCCGGTGTGTATTCGACTGGGTGGATGAGTTTTTGCTCAAGGTTCAGTTCACATCGCGCGATGTCAAACGTTTGCGGGTAGATTGTCTTGAGCCGTTTCTCGAGCGTTTCGAGATGGGCTGTGTGGTCGACACCGTAGTAGAACTCGACTGGTTCATCTTCCCCTTCGCTGATAGCGAGAAATTCGAACGTTGGTGGAGCAGTATTAGCAAACGGATTCAGTTGGTTCGACAACCCTCGTGCATCTGGGTTCGTCAGTTTGTGCACGCTCTCGAGTGCGGCAGGTATCTCTGCGGTGTGGAGTCCCTCAGAGGTTGGTGTTACTCGAATGTACTCACTCATCAGAGGAGTCACCCCCGTCAGTCCACGTTAGCACCTCGTGACCCGCGTCTTGCTGCGTTTCGGAATCCGTTTCGTCTGTTCGTATGTCTTCTGTGGGTTGTCCTCCATCTCCTTCAGAGACTCCGGGAAGCTCAACTCGCGATTGGTCTTTGGCATCGAAATCGATTACTGCCTTCTCTTTCTCGAGTGCATGGACCTCGATACCGCGCCAGTCGCCGTCGACGCCGACGAGTGCTTCCGAATACCCGATGTCTTCACTTCCAGGGACAGCATCCTGGACGAACCGCATCTGTGCCGAGTTCAGTCCAAACTCGTTGGCCCAGTGTTGGTCCATCCCGTCGAGATGGTGGAACTGCTTGATCGCACACTGATCGAGGATTGCCTCGGACTCAGTGTGCTGGAAGAACTCGTCGACGGTCTGGGTGATCATCCGGATCGAGAGGTCATGGTGGCGGTGGTGACGGAACACGATCTCGAGATACTCGAGGCTCGCCGCATCCTGCATCAGGTATCGGGCTTCGTCGATGACGAACACGACCTCCTTGTCCGTCTCCTTCGCTCGCTCGTAGACCAACGTGATCAACAACTGCATGATGAGACTCGTGCTGCCCCCGAGACTGCCTTCCTGTTGGGCTAGGTCGAGATAGATCACTTTCTCGTCGCGAAGATCAAACTCGGTCGACCGCCCAAGATTTTCGTACCGACCGTCCTCAGCAAATGATCGCAACTGGTCGATCAACCACGTTGCATCCGATTCGATCTTTCGAGACTCTTCATCCGTTCGAACGACGAACCCTTCCGGGTTGTCGACCATCTCCTCGAGGATATCGAGGACGTCTCGCAGCGTCGGGCTCTCATTGGTGTGCGTCGCGATGTCGTCCGTAATGCCCTTCCGCGCATACGCCTCTTCGATGGCCGTCTCGAGTGTCGTTCGTTTATCGCCGAGTTGGATTCCACGGAGCGCAAAGTAGTTCGAGAGGAAGCTCATCACACTGTCGAGCTTTTCCCGGTATGGACTCGCGTCCTCCCCCATTGCTCGTTGAATCCGTTCGGGAGTTGGTTTGATCTCGAGCGGATTCAGCCCCATGTCGCCACCGACCGTGATGCGTGTTCCACCGAGTGCCTCGGCGACACCAGCCCAGTTATTCAGTGGCTCGAGAATGATTCCGATTCGATCCTCGCTTTGCTCGATCGACCGAATGAAGTTTTGTTTCGCACCAAACGACTTCCCGGACCCAGGGTCGCCGATGGTGAACATCGCATAGCCGTTTTCTCGAGCAAACGGATTGATTACGACCGGACTCCCGTTCTTCCAGTGCGTTCCAAACTCCACACCATCGTCCTCGAGAATCGTCGCATTGTGCGGTGAAGCAAGTAACGCGCCGACTGCGCCCCCGAGTGAGATGGCCTCGCGCCCAAACGGATTCGATCCGATCGGAGCAGCGGCCTGGAGTGCGAGATCTTGCTTACAGATTGCCGTCTTCGGTGTAAGGCCAGCGGGTTGCTCGCGAAGCCGGCGTCGAATCGTGCGGACAGCTTCTCTGAGGTCGTCTTTCGTCTCCGACCGGACAGTGATGAACATGCCCTGATCGAATACACGGCTCCCGTTTTCGACCGCTTTGTACGTCGACACCGCTTCGGTGGCGCGTTCCTGCAGGTACGCCCCGCGAACGCTCTGCTCGAGATCCGCATCGACCTGAAGATCGTCTGCAACACGCTGGAGTTCGTCACGGGCTTTCTGCTGATTCTTCGGCGTGATATGGACGGTGAGATCGAACTCGATATCGGTCAGTTCGAACAGTTCGTTCAGATACCCATCTTTCGGATAGTCAGGATAATCGGCGATGTAGAGGGTCGACGTCCATTGTTCTCCTACTTGTGCGGCTCGAGTCTCCCACGTAATGGCCGATGGGGCAACGGTGCTCTTGTGACGCTCAGCTATATCTTCGAGGCGTTGTCCTTCGGCGTGACCAGCCTCGAGCGTTTCCTCGTCGAGGACGTCCGAGAGGTCGACTTCTTCCTCGTCATTGTTCGCTTGACCCCAATAGGCCTTCACGCCAACACCCAGGAGGACAGTTCCCAGAATAAGTCCTGCAACAATGAGTGTTGGATCGAGAGAAACCAGATACTGCCCGAGTTCGACAACAAAGACGACACTACCAGTGATCGGACTACTCATCGTCATCCCTCCGCTGGTGGTTGAGAACTGGTTGTTCGCGAACAGCAGTACTTGCGTCGTCGTAATCGTGTTCTTCGCCGTTCCAGAAGTCCATCGCGAGGACGAACAGTTCGACTGTGCTCAAGCGGCGAGCCGACCAGCCAGGTGCATTCTGGATCAGTTCGGTCTGGACAGCCCGACACCGTCGATCGAGTTTGTCGAACATCTTTACCCGGGTTTCCGCGTCGCTTAGATCCTCACGGCGAGTAACGAAGGGGTTGAACAGGAATCCAATGACTGGGAGCGTAGTTAGTTTCTCAGCCGGAGATTGTTCGTCACGGTATCGATTGTAGACCTCGAGCGGATTGACCTGAACGCCGATAAAGTACCGAAGCTGTTGAGCGCCATCGAGTTCCTGAGGGCGTTGCTCGCGATACTCCGTGAGCAGTTCCTCGAATATTGGATTGTCGGAGACATCCTCATCTTCGAGCCGCTCATCGATTTGTGTGATCAGGCCTTCAACGGGAAACGACCGCGTGGTCGCGTGGAATTTCAGATTATAATCGAGTTCTTTGTTCGCGAACTCGGCGCCAACGTTCTGAACGTGGGCCCAATCACCACTCATCGCAAAATCCATATTCCCTGGATCGACCTCGAGGAAAGCTTCCATCGAACCATCAGTGCGCTGAACGGCACCTGAACCGGGCCACGCTCGTTCAATATTGGTTAGATCCTGCGTTCGCTCATCGGGTGCGAAGGGCGTGTAGTTGACCAGCCCACCGTTGTTCTTCGTCGAATGTGAATGACTGGAGTCGGACTCATCCGATTTTGGGACGTTGTACGTTACTCGCGGGCGTCTGCAGTAATGCCGGAAAACATCAGTGAGCCACGCTGTAGCCGATAACTGGGACGGGCTTGCGTACACGGATGCAACCCCGAGAACGACACCTGCAAGAACGAGTGGGAAAACCAATGCGTTGATACCACTAAACCCACCGATGAGCAGTCCAGTAATCGGAAATCCGAACAAGACATACACATCGCCCTCGTCAACGTTGACAATCGGGATACGGTTCTCTTCGCCCAGTTCATCCAGTATTCTGCGAGGTGCGGCTTCTCGATCTGCCATGGTTAGTAGTACCCAGGATCGTTTTCGGTACGTCGATACTGTGGAACGCCTCGTTGACCGTAAGCGTCCGAGACGACGTTGTCATGCACTGTTCCACTGCTTCCTCCAGAACTCGAGTGTGACCTACCTGACTGGCTCGTGTCTGTCTTCGATTGACCGCGCATCCGTTGACTAGCAACTTGCCACGCCGCCGCTTTTGGCCCCCATCGGGAGGCAGTCATCGCAGCAAGCGGACCAGCAACATATGCAGCACCAATCGTTGCGCCAACCGTTGCCGCTCCCTTCGTGGCCCCACCGATGACTTTCGTTGTTAGCGGGCTCGCATACGCGAAAAGCTTCCAGATCAATAGAAGCGAAAATACCGGGAGTGAGGCACCAACAAGATAACTCAAGAAATTGCTCTCCGGTGCAAGCGACGATTCTGCACCAGTTCCAAAGAGAAGATCATATCCACGGAACAGGATCGCAACCGGAAGTGGCATGATTACCAGTGGAACGAATTTAACGGCGATTCGCCTTGCAACGCGGGAGATAACTGGCAGGTATCCGTACGCGACTGCGATAATAATCGGCATTGAATACAGGTAGATATACAGAAGAATTTCTCGGATGAAGAACAGCGCCTGTAGACACCACATCGAAATTCCACCAACAGCGGCCATCAACAGTGCCAAAGCATGATTTGAGATAGTCACTTGGAGGAAGGCTATCAGCGCCTCTCTGAGAGCGTCAATATCAGGAACTAACGCGATTGTGAACCCATCAACGAGGTATACAATAAGAACTGCAATCCAGTACCACGTCACAATGAAAAAGGCCCCCGTCCATGCGGACCGCTGAGCCTGGCGAGCCTCATAGACACTTCCAAAGTTAAAAATGCGAAGAGTATGACGCCCTTGAACGAACATTACCAAAAGAAGCAACGAAAGTAGCATAATCTCGCCAGTGACAAGTGTATCGTGAAGGTCAACCCACGGATCATTTGATGGAGTTCCAAAGACGAAGTTTCCGGTTGTTTCTGGTACAGGGGTTCCAAACACCGTTTCTGTGATATCATGATACCCTTCAACAAGTCCATCTTGGAACCACTCCGTTGTCGTTTCAATAATATCTTCGAACCATTGACGTCCGAATTCTGTAAGGGAACTCATGGCTGGTCTTCGATTTTGATTTCACATTCGCTCAGGCTCTCACCAGTGAATGATACCGAATATTCTTCGAGAATGAGATTATCTTGAACAGCAGTCTCGAGAGTTACTTCGACCGTACCTTCCACAGTATCAGGAGAGCAAGAGACATTCTGCCCTGATTCAGAAAAAGGCATAAGTTGGCTATAGACTGTCAAACCCTCTCCAGGAGGAAGTTCAACAGCCTCAGATTCTCGACGAATATCGCTGTCCGTATCATAGATACCACTCATTTCGTATTCATCTGGAGTGGGCCGTGGAACATCACCAGAAAAGGCTAGACGAGTTGCTTGGTCTGGGCCTGAACCAGCATTTTCGAGGCGAACTATCGTTTCAGTTCGAATATCGATATCACTCGCCCCTTCGAACATCTTTTCAGGATGATTCCGAGCAAGCCGGAGGTTGCTTATACGAATATCTGGCTCAATTACGATTGACTGAGTTGTCTGTTCCTCATCGTCCTCGAGCGCAACGACGTCATACTCACCTGGGTCGTACTCAAGTCCAATTTCAACCCGTGTACGATCAACACCGGCAGTAATTGGCTGTTCGGCAAACAGCTCTCCACTTGGATCAATCACGTTCACGTGATCGGTCGATGAGCCGTCACTGAATTCGAGGACAAGCTCCGTTCCATCGACAAAGATGTCCTCAAAGACATCGTTCGTACCGGGAATACTGTCACCGGTTTCGGATCCGGTGATTTCACTCCCGCTGAGACAGCCACACGTAACAGCAGCTGTCCCTGTTGCGATTCCAGTGAGGACGGTGCGTCGGTCTGTGATGGTACGTTGTGTCATGAATTGTGTCCGTCAGGAATGTGAAGGAACGATCCGAGTTTCAGACCGGCATACAGAGCCGCCACAAAAGGGAGTGAGAGCCAGAAAACCTGGACCAGAAGGGTGAACCATCCATTCGCGGTCGCTAAGGGATGCCACGACACTCGCTCAACATCACCAACGTACGCAGGGTCGTGTGTCCGCCACGTTCCGGGGTGATACGCTACTGAATACGCACCGGGTTGTGTGAGTGTTACAGTCGCAATTCCGGAACTATTCGTCTCAACTCGTGTTTCGCCAACGGAGATGTACCCATCTCGGACCTGCGTACCGATCGGAGCAAACCGACGGTGGTCTTCAAACCGGTTTTGGAGCTCGATCGGCGTTCCAGTTTCAGCATCTCGAAGTTCGATTGTTATCGTTGCCGCTGACTCGTTTTGCTCGAGAATCTCCACAGAGAGATTACTCGCTCGGATCTGGCGTTCGGACCCACTCGCTGGCTCGACCAGTTCAGCAGTTTCGCCACGAACGATTCCCTGAACTTCGAGATGATCGCGGTCAATGTCGTCGTGACGTACTGCAACGCCGTACGAGCGAACGTACGGCTCATCGACAACATCTACCTCGACATGTTCGTGAATCGTTCGATTCGGTGAGGGACTGTCTGACCCCCAGACCTCCTCAATATCCGGTCCATCCCGGATGGGGTCTGCACGGGGACCTGTTTCGGACGGAAACGCACGAACGTATACCGGTACTGCTGTCGAGTTTTGTCGTTCTGACTCTGTAGTCGACGCCTGGATGAGGGTGTCCCAGTTCGTGTCCCGTGCGGTATAATACCGCCAGACACCCCGAACAACCGCATCACCGTCCTCCGTTAATTCGTATCCATGCCACGGTTGGGACTGATAAATCGCGACGCCGTTATCACCATCAGGATACGCTGCGTGGTAGATTGACGCCGTGAGATTGTAGATCTCGAGCTCGCGCTGGTCCGAAACCGTGAGGTTCTCGGTCAGTGTGTCCGTTGTAGAGCCGTTTTGTCGAGTGACTGTGCGCTCGAGTTCGACTTCAATATCCGCTTCGAGTGTGAGCGTCGTCGATCCACTCCCATTGAGTTCATACTCGAGTTGTGGAGTGTGCTCATCTGATGTGTTGTGGATGAGGGTTTCGTCCTGTTTTACTCGAGTGTCACTAATCTCGTGCTCGACAAGAGACCAAGACACAGTCCGAGTGTCCGTCGATTCGCCCTCAGGGACGTCAACCCGGTAATCGATGAAGCCGTAGAGATCGCCTTGTGGTGCAACATAAAGCGGTGTTTCATCGGAATCCTGGTGTACGATCGTTGCTGGCTGGATTGCAAAGACCGTTGCATGAGCATCCGATATCCACCGCCCATCAGCGGTCGTCGCATGGTCTGGGTAGACTGCTGTGGATGCAGAGCCAGGAGAAAGCGACTCGAAATCGGATTGCGTCCAGATGCTAGCAGTCTCCGGTGGTTCTGCAAAGCTGATATCCGTACAGTCGCTCAATCCCTCGAGAGCAGATCGATGCTCCCCAAATTGCTCGTAGTACTCTTCATCGCTGGGACACTCATTCGGTGATTTTGACCAGAGTGTCGCCGTCTCGTTGTCATCAGGTTCATCCGTCTCTGTCTCCGGGGGTGAAGGCTGATCAGCACTCACAACCCCTGCACTCAGAATGACTCCGCCAAGGCAGAGCAGTACACTGACGGTGAGGAGGAACTGTTGCATGATCTTGTGTGATCTACTGAAGGGTTGTCACCACGGGACGAGATTGATACAATCACCGAGCGGAAGTCCCATAATCGAGGCCGCAACGGTATACAGCGGCCCGAGTACCAACAATATCACTGCGGACTTCAATGCAGACCGCTTGTGCTGCTTCAGACTCCGCTTTTGATCTGGGGACGCTGTGAACATCTCCATAAGCGAATCTGCCTGCCAGACGACGACCAATCCGACAATACCGAGCGTAGTCGTGATCTGGAAGAAGCCTGAAACCAAATCAGGAAGTTGCTCAGCGTCACAGAGAACGTCATCTGCAAGCGCCGGTTGGACAGCAATAATACTGAGAACGATTCCAACAACTGCTGTTCGAAAAGTTATCCGACGAACACCGGATTTTAAATCTGCGTATTCTTCCGAATTGAACGCGTTAATTGATATTTTTGCCATATTGGGATCTACTATTTTGATTGTGGCGTCACTCTCTGGCGGTCTCATCACCAATCTCTGGCAACTTCCTATCGTCCACACATATTTTCATATTGGTGTACAGGAAAGCAAGCAATAAACCATTCCCATTTTGGTTATTTATATTGGAAATCGCTAATGGGTTTCATGCAGGTGATCTGCCAATCACTACACTATGGCGACTGTAGGTACCGAACCAGGTTGCTCGGACCCATGTGGTGATACTGATTGCAATCACCACTCCCTATGAGAACTCTTCTGTACCACCGTCTTTACAACCTCAACTACGGTCGGACTCAGTAGTGACCAGGTCGGATAGGTCGAAGAGACGGACGTTCTCCCGTGTTTCAGCGATGTGTTCAAGATCTGCAGTGTATCCCGAACGACTGAACAGCACGTACAGCTCCCCCTCGTCAGCGGGCCGCTTTGACCACCGTACTTCGGCCACTGTCCGTTCAAGGTCGGACAGGATCCCTTCACTGACGGGTTTGGAGGTGAACTTACACTCCCCAGCGACAAGTCCCTCCGCTGTCAGGCCAAGAACGGCCAATTCGTGTTCCTTGAACCACCACTGCCCGACGTCTCGGAACTGCCGGTCGACGAGAGTTGGGAGTGCTCGCTGGCAGAGCCGTTCGAATAGCGGACTCACGTAATCTGCGAGTTCTGGTGCGACGAGATCTTCATACGCGCTTTCGCCGACCATCCGAAGCTGATCCTGATTACCGTAGACGAATCGGAACCAGAACCGGAACAGCGGTGCAGCGATACGATATCGGCCACGTTTCGACGAGGTCGGCGATTCAGTTACGGGAATGTGTCGCTCGACGAGGCGGAGCCGGCGAAGCTTCTGAAGGTACGTGCTTAGTGAACCTGACTTGACGCCGGCCATACCTGCGATTTCGTTTGGAGTTCGGCGGCCATGGGGGAGTGCGCGGAGAATGCTGAAGTACGTGTTCGGCTGTCGGAGTTCGGTTCGAAGCAGGAACTCTGGCTCGGAGTACAAGAGTCCCCGTTCCGAGAGGATCGACTGCTGGACGTTCTACTCTAACTCTTGGTCAGGATCGATTGTCTGGAGATAGTACGGTGTCCCACCGTATATCGACCACGCGGAGATAGCGGTTTCAGGGTCGTATTCCGGAAAAAACTGGCGTGCGTTAGTGACGGAGTGTGGTTTGAGGTCGATCGTTGCCGTTCGTCGCCCATACAGCGGCGCACTCCCCGAGAGTACCTTCTCTTCCATGACGCTAATCGAGGACCCGACGATCACGAGAGTCATTCCAGTCTCTTGTAACTCCATATCCCAGACCCGTTGTAGCCGGGAGGGGAGCGACTCATCCTCGTCGATGAGGAACGGGAACTCATCAATGACGACGACAGCGTCTTGATTACCAAGTGCCTCGAGGAGTGCTTCCCAGTCCCGGCGAACGTTTCGCAGCGAGGGGAATTGTGCAGTCGCTGTGTCCACGAACTGCTCAAGCTGGTTTTGTGCGGTAGACTCGACTGCTTGGTAGTAGACGGCGTCGTCCCGATCAGCGATGGACTGACGGACCAGTTCACTCTTCCCCAGACGGCGGCGTCCGTAGATCACGACGAAGTCTGCCGCCTCGGACTCGTAGCAGTCTGTGAGTTGATCGAATTCGATTTCTCGATCAACGAATTGCTCCACACACCTGATCGAACCTGCTTCTCAATAGAACTCACGATTTCGGAAATTGTGATTTCTGTTCTGGATTCGCTAGAACGACCTCAAACGATTTGATTGAGTGACTTCATCAAGAAGTACGACTTCGGGCAATACCGTTATACAAGATGGGTATCACGCTCTCTTCAACAACCTTAACCAACGCTCGGTAACCGCTAGGAGTAGGATATCCAGTGACAGCTGTTGTCGTCAGGATCTCCTCCAACCCCTGTCCGTCAGTCTGACCACCGACGACCACTCGAGTGACACACCAACCGGTACCCAACCCTCGTACACCCGCTGTCCTGTTGTGAGTGAGGCGTCTCAGAGAGTCATCGACCCTCTCTCGAGGCGTCCTGTAACCTACTGTCCCTGGTCATCCGAGGACACCAGCTGTCACCGCCGCTTATTCACCTCCTCCTGTTTCACCGGGAATCTCGGCGTCGGCAGGGAGTACTAACCGCCGCTCTGTGTACTCGAGGCCGTTCTTTCGTTTCGCCTGTTTGCGGACGGGCACCCGATGCTTCGAGCGGTCGAGAACAGCATCGATCACTCTCGAGACCAACTTCTTCGCGTCGGTGTCGCTGACGCCGGCTTCCTGGCGTTCGCAAGAGCGACGCTCTTGCGCAGCCCATCAGAAATCGAATATTTCTGAGGACGGCGAATCCAGTGTTTGAGATCGCTGTCTTTCAGATAGTCGGCGACACCCTTGCAACCTCGCTTCCAGGGATCGTCGCCGACGCTCGAGTCGGTTCGCGCTCGCCAGAGTTTCGCGGCGAGTCTCGTGGGGTGAGCGTTGGCCGAGGACCGCAGCATGTCGTCGTCCATCCTGGCGAGTTGCTGGATCAGCAGCAGGTCGCCGTAGGCGAGCGACACCTCGCCGCGCTCGAGCGGGTTAGCCTGTTACGGTACCCGGTGATACCGCCTCCCGTCGGCGTTCGCGAGTCGCTTACGGCGATCGTTGGCAATGTCGACGGAGTGGTAATTTTGCTGGGTAATTCGAATCGACCGAGCGCTTATCTATCTTGATTCAGCGAGAGGATCCCGCCCTTCCCGTGAGTGACGAGCGTTCCAACGCTCTGTCGGAACCGAGGAGCGACCAGGGCGGGAGTGAATCGCGTAGGCTCCGGGCAGATGCCGCCATTGTTCCTGCTGGCTGGATATTCAACGTCGAGTCGTAACCATCAAGTTACTTTACTGTCATAGGCTATGTATAGTGAATCTGGTCACGACACGTACCATTACAGCGACACTCACAAACAACCGTGAGGGTGTCGTGCGTGACCTTGAATCACTCGGTCGTTCCGGTAGTAAAATTTGGAATGTTGCTCGGTGGACCATCAGCCGTATCTGGGATCACACGGGAGAAATTCCCGACGAAGGACCGCTCAAGTCCTACATGAAAACGCAGGACTGCTGGAAGGACTTGAATGCCCAATCTAGTCAGGCAATTGTCGAAGAATTGTCTGGCGCTTTCCAGTCGTGGTTCCAACAGGACGATCCAGACGCGAATCCACCGGGCTACCGGAAACACGGCGACCAGCGACCACGCAGCACGATCACCTTCAAAGAAGACGGGTTCAAACTCGATACGAAGCACCAGCAAGTCCGGCTGTCGAAAGGTAAGAACCTGAAAGATGGATGGGCTGACTTCATCCTCTGTGAATACGACACCGGCCCTGACGCAAGCCTGGCTGGTGTCGAAGATGTCCAGCAAGTCCGGGCGGTTTGGACTGGTGACCACTGGGAGTTGCACTTCGTCTGTAAAGTCGCCATCGACGCTCCCGACAACTCCGGCGTAAAGACGGCTGGTGTTGACCTCGGCATCTGTAATACAGCAGCAGTCTCAGTCGGTGACGAGACGGTCTTATATCCGGGGAACGCGCTGAAAGAAGACGCTCACTACTTCCGTCAGAAAGAGTACGACACTGAAGGTGAGAACGGCCCCTCACAGACCGCAGAGTGGGCACGAACGAAAAACTCACGCCGCCAGACGCATGTCCTGCACACGGTATCGAAAGATATCGTCGAACAGTGTGCAGAGCGTGGTGTTGGCACGATCGCGGTCGGCCATCCGAAGAACATCCGGGCGGATGAAGACTGGGGACGCCACGGCAACAAACGCCTGCACGACTGGGCGTTTGAGACGCTCATTCAGCAAATAGAGTACAAAGCTGAAGAACGTGGGGTCGGCGTTGAACGAGTCGATGAGTACGAGTTGGCAACGTCGATCAGCTGCTGTGCCTGTGGAGCGCAGGCCAATTCAAATCGCGTTGAGCGTGGCTTGTACGTCTGTTCGGACTGTGGACTGGTCGCCAATAGTGATCTGAATGCGGCAGAGAATATGCGAGCGACGGTAACTCCGAATCCCTCACAGGATAGGAGTAACGGCTGTCTGGCCCAGCCATCGGTTCGCCTGTTCGATAAGCAAACGGGGCGAGTAGCCCCACAAGAGCAGGTCCGACCGTAAACCGGCAAATCTCCCAACGCTTGCGGTGCGATTCGGGAAGCCCCGTCGTCGTCGGGCTTAGTGATTAACGCAACTTCTGGATGAATCCGTCGAGGTGATTTTCGATCCAGGAGCCTGCGAAACTCAGCTGATCGGTCAACTTCGTGAAAAT
>NZ_WUBV01000048.1:0-20521 GCF_009807105.1 Natrialba sp. INN-245
GAATTAAATTCGCCTGCGACAGCACGGCCCGTTTTGGGACGTGCGGTCAAAACGGTGAAGCCGCGGGGCTTGCCCCCGCGGTACTTCACAGTAGTCGTTGAAACGATTTATCGAGAAGCCGTGACCGTCCCCGGTTGAAACGAAAGCGGTCGTCACCGACGGACGCCGTCCTCGGCGACGGAATCGACGTCGACTCGAGCGAGCGAAGACACCGCCGACGGATCGACGAGACGGAACAAACGCTCGTCGCCTGCCCCTCCGCCACGTTCTCCCATCCTGCGTAGCGTCTACTGAGCGCGAATCGAGTGACGAAGGCACCAACGCGACGAGAGTGTCCCGCTCGAGATGGGAGGCCTCGCGTCGACAGGGTCGCCTCCATAGAAACTAAACCTATATTGCACATGAGAAACGTAGCTTGTATTAGTGGTGGCGAACATCGTCTCAGCCGTGAGCGTTCGATCGACACTGAACCGACACGGAGGAAGCCGATGAGCTCCGGGACGGACAACGACGACGACGGCAGGCACTGTTCGACGCCGGATTCGGACGGCGAGGTCGCCGAGGAGATTGCGATCGTCGCCTTCGAGCGGAAGATGGAGACCGCCGAGGAGATCAGCGACGAACTCGCGGACCGCTACGAGACGATCGACATCCTCGAGTACCACGGCGACGTCTTCGAGGAGTTCTGGGGCGAGTACGACTGTTTCGTCGGTCTGATGGCCTCGGGAATCGCGATGCGCAAGACCGCACATCTGCTCGACGACAAGTGGGACGATCCGGCGATCTGCGTCGTCGACGAGGAGTTGACGTGGGCGATTCCGATCACCGGCGGCCACCACGGGGCAAACCAGGTCGCACAGGACCTGACAACGATGGGGGCCGTTCCGGCGATGACCACCGCCTCGGAGGCAGCCGGCAAACAGGGCGTCGAGTCGCGTGCGAAGGCGATGGACGCCCACGTCGTCAACGGCGACTCGACGGTCAAAACGAACCTCGCCGTCCTCGACGACGATCTGGGGCCGGTCGCCCGACTCGAGGGACCACGGGCGGTGTTGGTCGGCGACGACGTGACCGTCCTCAAGCGGAACACGCAAAACGGTATCGTCGTCGGCACCGGAAGCGTCTCCGGCGCGGACACGGAGGCGTTTCTCGCCGCGTGGGAGGAGGCCCTCGAGGGGACGGAATACGGCTTCGCCGACGTGGAGTTCGTCGCCACCGCGACCCGCAAGGCCGAGGAGGAGGGACTGCTCGAGGCGGCCCGGGAGCTCGACCTCGGCGTCGTCACCTTCGACAGGGAGACGCTGCTCGACCACGAGGGGCCGACGCCTTCCAAATCGAAGGAGCTGATCGGCTGGCCCGGCGTCTCCGAGGCGTCGGCGATCGCCGGCGGGGCAAAACAGGAACTCGTCCTCGAGAAACGGAGCTACGAGAACGAAGTGACGGTGGCGATCGGCCGATGAGTCCCGACGCGTCGGAAACGGAGACTGCGGCCGAGACTGAGGGCGAAGCCGACCTGGGACCGGTCGCCGACGAAACGGCCACCGGCACACCCGACGATCACGGCACCCTCTCCGTCGTCGGCATCGGCCCCGGCCTGCCCGAGCACATGACCACGGCGGCCAAACGGGTCATCGAGTCCGCCGACGTCGTCATCGCCTCGAGTCTCTATCAGACGTTTCTCCGGAAAGACGGGACGCTCCCGCCCGAGGATGCGGTCGACGACGGTGGAGTCGCGACTCGAGCGGACGGCTCCACCCAGGAGATCGTCCGATCGACGATGGGTCGACAGATCGAACTCACCCGCGCGGCGTTCGACCACGTCCGCGAGGGGAAAGACGTCGCTCACGTCTCGGGCGGTGACCCCTCCGTCTACGGCAAGTCCGACCTCGTCTTCGCGATGGCCGAAGAAGACGACGCGACGGACGTGCCGATCGAGATCGTTCCCGGTATAACGGCGGCGCTTGGCGGCGCGGCAAACGTCGGTGCACCGCTGTGTAACGACTTCTGTACCGTCTCGCTGTCGGACAAGTGGCGTGGCTGGGAGGAGATCGAGGAGAAGTTACGGGCGGCGGCGATCTCGGAGTTCGTGATCGTTCTCTACAACTGTTGGCGAAACTACGAGGACGCAGTCGAGATAGTCCGCGAGGAACGCACCGACGACGCTCTCGTCGGGATCGTCAACGACGCCGGCCGCGCGGACGCCGGCCGCAACGGCGAGAGCGAGTTCATCACGATCCTCGGCGAGGCCGGAGACCACGACGACAAGGTGTCGGGAATGGGCACCTCGCTGATCATCGGTACCCACGAGACGAAGACCTGGTGCAACGACGACCGAACCTACCTCGTCACCCCGCGAGGCGGGCGTGACGTCGACGACTTCTGAGAGACCGAACTTCAATGAGCACGGATACCAACGCCGACGCGACCGACGAACCGACTTCGAACTGCGGTGCCTCGAGTTCCGACGACACCGAGTCCTCAAGCACGTGCGGTGCCTCGAGTTCCGACGACGACTCGACCGAACAGGAGGTCGGCGCGACGGTCGACGAGTTCGACGCCGACCCCGGCCAACTGCTCGCGGTCGGTCTCGGTCCCGGCCATCCGGAGGGAATGACCGACCGCGCGAAGACGGCCCTGCTCGAGGCCGAGCACATCGTCGGCTACACGACCTACATCGACCTCATCCCCGACGAGATCACCGAGGCGGCCGACGAACTGTACGATACGCCGATGTGTGGCGAAGTCTCACGCACCGAGGAAGCGATCGACCGTACGCTCGCGGGCAACGACGTCGCGATCGTCGGCAGCGGCGATCCGAACGTCTACGCACTCGCCGGTCTGGCCCTCGAGATCCTCGAGTCGAAAGGCGCGACGGCGTCGATGGTCGACTTCGAGGTCGTCCCGGGCGTTCCGGCCGCCCAGTCGTGTGGGGCGCGTCTGGGCGCACCGTTGGTCAACGACACCGTCTCGATCTCGCTGTCCGATCATCTGGTGGCGATGCCCGAGATCGAGTCGCGCCTGCACGCCGCCGCGAAGGAGAAGTTCACGATCGCGATCTACAACCCCTGGAGTCGCAAGCGTCGCGAAAACTTCCAGAAGTGCTGTGAGATCCTCCTGACCCACCGCGATCCCGACACGCCCGTCGGGATCGTCCACGGTGCCGGCCGGGAGGACGAACGAGTGTTGCTGACCGAGCTCGCGGAACTCGAGGCGCTGGGCGAGGACGAGATCGTCGACATGACGACGACGATCATCGTCGGCAACGAGGAGACGTACGTCTGGGACGACCGGATGGTGACGCCGCGGGGCTACGAGACGAAGTACGACTACTGAACGTCACAGATCAACAATGCCACACTACGAAATAACGGTCGAAAAGGACGCCTGCGACGGCATCTTCGCCTGTCTCACCCGCGATCCCCGCTTCGTCGAGGGGGCTGACGGTCTGGCGACGATCGATCCGGACGCCGACCCGATCTACGACTGCGACGGCGACGTCGTCGATACCGCCGAACGCGTCGTCGCGACGTTCGACGACGACCGGATCGACGAGGCGCGACAGGCTGCGGCGGCCTGCCCGACGGACGCAATCGCGGTCAAAGAGGTGGACGAATGAGTCCCGACAACGGTGACCGGTCGGACGAACGGGAACCACTCCTGAGCGTCCAGCCACCCGCGGACGCACTCGCCGGCCATCCGACGACGGCGTACTTCTGGGGCCACGTCGCCGCGAGCGGAACCGTTTCCGACGGGAGCCTCGAGGTCGTGACGAGCGACGAACGATCCGCCGAGACGCTTTCGGCGATCGCCGGCGGCGACGTCACACAGGAGACGACGAGTCGGGAGTACGCCCACGACGCGTCGATCACGCGAACGGCCGAGGAGTACACGCTAACCCTCGACGCTGACCGCGTATCGGAAGAGGGGCTGTTCGGTCGATCGACGACGGCTGGACTGCCCGTCGACGGCCGCGGAAACTATCGGTTCGGAGCGTTCTCGAGTCACGACCGGGAACTCCTTCGAGGCCTGCTCGAGGGCTGTGGAACGGTCTGTTTCAAGTCCTCGCAGGGGACGGTCGGAATCTCGTTCGTCCACGACGACCGCGACCTGCTCGAGATCGTTCGGGACCTGCTCGGGGACTGTCCGGTTGATCCACCGCTTGGCGACCTCTCGGAGACCTCCTCGGGTGGCTACTGGTTCGGCGTCGACGACGACGCCGCACCCGCCCTCGGTCGCTGGCTGTACGAAGACTGCGAGGAGAGCGGGCTGTACGCCCCCAGCCGCCGGCGAAAGCTCGAGCGGAGCCTCGAGCAGGCAAAAGCGCTCGAGTGATCCGCGCTGCGGCACGCGTGGCGCGCCGTTGGAACGGGGAGGGCGAGAGGGAGAGAGGAGTGAGGGAGAGAGGAGTGAGGAGTGAGGGAGAACACGGATACCCGAACGAGTTACGAACCATGCACCACACGATCGACGACGGACCCGCGTTCGACGACGAGGCTGTCCTGCTGGTCGGCCACGGCTCGCGTCGCGAACGCTCGAACGAACAGGTTCGCGAGTTAGCTGCCGGCCTCGAGTCACGTCTCGAGATCCCGGTCGATGCGGCGTTTCTCGAGCTAGCGGAGCCGTCGATCGAGGCGGCGTTCGACGGACTGGCGGGCGTCGTCGGTCGAGTGACCGTCGTCCACTGTTCGCTGTTCGCGGCCAGTCACGTCAAAAACGACGTGCCACTGGCCGTCGAGCAGGCGCGAACTGAGCACGACCTCGAGATCGACGTCGGCGCACACCTTGGAGTCCACCCCGCGATCCTCGAGATTCTCGAGGAGCGGGCGGCCGCCGTCGAGCGGATGGTCGGGGTCGATCGGGAGGTCGACGACATCGCCGTCGTCTGCTGTGGACGCGGCTCGAGCGATCCGGACGCCAACGGCGACGTCCACAAGCTCGCCCGACTGTTCTACGAAGGGCGGTCGTTCTCGCGCGTCGAGGCGTCGTTCGTCGGCGTCACCGAGCCGACACTCGAGGAGAGTCTTCACGGGCTGGCGAAACACCGACCCGACGCCGTGGTCGTCCTGCCGTACATGCTCGGCGACGGCGTTCTCACCCAACGCGTCCGGGACTGGACCGACGAGTTCGACGCCGACTACCCCTACGTGGAGGCCGCCGCAGGTGATCCACTCGGGACCGACCCGCGACTGCTCGAGGTCTTTGCGGACCGCTGGCAGGAGGCGCGGTCCGGAAGCGTCGAAATGTCCTGTGACACCTGTAAGTACAAGGTCGACCTGCAGGGCTACGAGGACGACCTCGGCGGCGCACGTGCGATGGTGCGGGCGCTGGCCCATCGAGCGAGTCACGCGGACCGCGAGGACGTCGACGACGAGCCACACGTCCACGACGGGCCGAATCGACACGTCGCGGTCTGTACGAACCGGACCTGTACCGAGATGGGATCGTCGGCGGTCCTCGAGCGACTACGACAGGCCACTCGAGACGCCGACGGCTGTGACGTCCGTATCACGCGGTCGTCCTGTCTCGGCCGCTGTGGCGACGGGCCGATGGTCGCCGTCTACCCCGAGGGCGTCTGGTACGGCGACGTCGACGACGCGGACGCCGAACGAATCGTTTCGTCCCATCTGGAACGGGACCGCATCGTAAGCGACATCGTCGACCGGACGCTCTGAGCCGGGTCTGTATCCATGAGCTGTTACGAAATTGAAGCGCTGAAACTCGGATTGATGAACGTCCTCGGCGGCGGGGACCGACACGCCCGCGAACACGCGGAGAAAGAACTGGACGGTCACCTCGAGGGGCCGATCGGGGCCCTCGCCGAAGCGAAGACCGTGGCCGGTATCGAGCGCCACCTCGATGCGGCGCTGGTGGATCTCGAGGAGGAGATCGCGGCGATGGATCCCGACGATCCCGAATACGACTACGCGCGCGGCCGGTTGCTGGCCGTTCGTGACGCTGAGCGAGCCGTTCGACGGCTGTCCGTACAGGGAGAGCACGTCGTCGACGGCCTCGGCGACGCCCACGACCTGCTCCACGAAACGTTTCCGGAGGAGTAACCATGGCGGAATCCAGTTTCGGCACCGACCGAATCGACCTGGGCGAGATCGACAGCGCACGGAGCCGCCACATGTGGACGCGCTCGAGCGTCCACCTGACCGACGACCTCGTCGTCGTCGGACGGGAAAACGGGACGGTGACGGCTTACGACCGAGAATCCCTCGCGGAGCGGTGGGCGGTCGACCATCCCGGGAGCGCAACCGGAATGGAGTCGGGCGAGGGTGCGATCGTCGTCGCCGGACGAGGCGAACGTGGATCGATCGCAGCCTACGATCTCGAGTCGGGCGAGCGCAAGTGGGACTACGAGACCGCACTCGACGTCGGCGAACCCGCAAGCGACGACCGATTCGCACTCCCGTACGTCGTCGACCTCGCTACCGACACGGACCGAGAAGTCGTCTACGCCGCCGCCAGACGCTACGAACGGACCGGGCAAGATCGACGGTGGCACAGTACGGTCTACGCACTCGAGTTCGGTGGAGAGGTTCGCTGGCGGTACGAAACCGACGCCTCGCCGATCGCGATCGACGTCGACGACGCCGGCGACCGCCTCGCAGTGGGTTTCAACCGCTGTCTGGGCGATCACGACGTCGGACTCGTCGTTCTCGAGCCCGAAACCGGCGAGCCCCACTGGCAGTGGGATCCTGGAACTGACGGGGATCGGCGGGTCGGCGACGTGGCGTTCGACGGCGATCGCCTCGCCGTCGCGAGCCACGGCGACAAGCGTGGCTACCTGCTCGGCCAAGGGGGCGAGGAACGCTGGCGGGTCGACCTCGCGGTCGAGACCGAGATCGGCGACGAGACGCTGTACGCCTACCCGAATCACGTCCACGCAACCGACGGCCACGTCGCGTTCGTGACCGGAAACACGTACGCCCTCGAGAGCCACGAGACCGAGAGTCGGCATCCGAACGAACATCGGATCGCCGTCTTCGACGCCGACGGCGAACGCCGGTGGGCCGAACCCGTCCGCGGCTTCGTACACGAACTCGCCGCAGATGGCGGGACGGTCGTCGTCCCCTGTGCACAGAACTTCCGGGTTCGCGATCCGGCAACCCACGCCATCCACCGGTTCGACCTCGAGACTGGCGACGTCGTAACACGATGTCTCGATGGAATCGCGACAGCCGTATCCCTCGACGGTGAGACTATCGCGGCGATCGAAGAGCCAGTCGTCTATCACGACGAAGAACGTGTCCGCGGCGAGTACGCACTCCAGATCCGATCGTAACCGAACGAATACGGTCTAACTGATAGGGAAAATTACAGTTCGATCGGTCGCTCGAGTCGAGAGGTTACTCGCCGACGACGAACAGTCGAAGATCGTTGACGTTCGTTCCGCTCGGCCCCGTTCGGAGAAGTGCGTCGACATCGGCGAGGAGAGCCCCTGCGTCGTTTCGCGCCAGCGCATCCCTGGCGTCGTCGGAGTCGATCTCTGCGGGGGCCACGATAGCGCCGGCGGCGTCCGACGTACCGTCGATTCCGTCCGTGTCGACGCTAGCGACGACGACCGGTTCGTCCTCGAGTTCGGCCGCGGCGCTCACCACGAACTCCTGGTTCGGCCCGCCCTGGCCCGGATCGTCGACGAGCGTAACCGTCGTCTCGCCACCCGAGAGGAGGACGACGGGCGGGGACGCCGGATTCCCCGTTTCGACACACTCCCGTGCGACGGCCGCGTGGGTTCTACCCGCTTCGCTGGCCTCGCCCTCGACGCTCGAGGAGAGAACGAGGGCGTCGTACCCGCGTGCGGTCGCAGCCTCCCGTGCGGCATCGAGTGCGGTCCAGCCGTTTGCCAGCACGGTCGTGACCACGTCGTCGAACACCGGATCGTCCGCAGTCGGCGTCTCGGAGTGTGTACCGGCGGCACCAGCCTCGAGACGATCGGAGACGGCCGTCGGTGCGTCGATCCCGTATCGGTCGATGACCGCGAATGCGTCGGCGTAGGTCGTCGGATCGGGGTCGAGTGGGCCGCTGGCGATCACCGAGAGGTCGTCACCGACGACGTCGCTGATCGTCAACCCGACGACAGTCGCCGGTGTGACAGCCCGTGCGAGTCGCCCACCTTTGATCATCGAGAGATGCTTTCTAACCGCGTTGATCTCGCCGATAGCGGCACCGCTCGAGAGCAACGCCTCCGTCGTCGACTGGAGATCCGACAGCGCGAGCTCGCCTGCCGGTGCCGCGAGCAAGGCGCTGGCACCGCCAGTGATACAGCCGACGACGAGATCGTCCGCCGTCGCGGATTCGGCGACCGACAACACCCGCCGGGCACCATCGACGCAGCGCTCGGTCGGAACCGGGTGGTCGCCCTCGACCACCTCGACGGCATCCGTCGGTTCGACGTCGTCGGTGACGACGACACCGCCGGAGAGGTGATCACCGAGCACCCCCTCGAGTTCGCGTGCGAACTGTCCGGCAGCGTTCCCACCCCCGAGAACGAGCACCCGGTCGTACGACTCGAGGTCGTAGACGAGATCGTCCACGTTGAACCCGGACGAGACGACGAGCCTGCCCTCTTCGACGGAGAGCGAACTCTCGGAGACCGAAGACGGGTGGGCCGCGCGAATACCGCACTCGAGACACGCGAGTGCAACCGAGTGCGCCGTCGATTCCGCACCGGCCCACGCATCATCGAACATATACCCTGGTCGTTCCGGTGACCTCTTGTAACTACCGTCGAAGAAGAGTCATCCGCGAACCGATCGAAGCGAAACGAGGCGGCCAGTTCGTCCGGTGTGACCGGTCCGGGTGTCCGGCAGACTACTCGGCGAGTTCCTCGTAATTCCCCCGGAAGAAGATCAGTGGCTGTTCGTCGGGGTTCTGTACCGCAGCGTCTTCGACGCGACCAACGAAGATCGTGTGGTCACCACCCTCGTGACGGGCATCGATGGTGCAATCGAGGTACGCGAGCGTATCCTCGAAGATGGGTGCCCCCGTCTCGGACCGGAAGAGATCGATCCCTTCGAATGGGTCGTCCATCTCGTGGTGCTGGCCCGCAAAGCGCGTCGAGAGTTCCTCCTGATCCTCTGTGAGGATGTTGACCGCATAGTTATCCGCCTTCTCGAGGAGATCGTGAGAGCTCGCGTCGACGTCACAGTTCCACAACACTAGCGGAGGATCTAACGACAGCGATGTAAAGGAGTTGACCGTCAATGCGTGGTCGTCCCCGTCGAGTGTAAACGTCACGACCGTGACGCCGGTGGCAAAGGTACCGAGAGTCGTCCTGAAATCGTCACCAGAAACCATTGTACTGGATGTGTCACAGCCTCGTAATAAATAGCTTACTGTGCGGGTCGTCGGCCATTCTGTGATCGCAGTTGCACAGTCGCCGAGCGGACGTGGATACCCCAGAGACCGTTGTACGTCGATGTATGGCCCCTGTTCGATCCGTTCCAGCGTAAACGGCCCAGCGGTTGCTGGCGGGCACGGCGATCGAAAGCCGATCAGTCCAACGGTCGATACTATTATTTGCCAGCGACGAATTGATTCGATTGATGTTTACAGTTGTCGCCGGAATCGACAAAAACGAGAACCGTGCCGCGGCGGTCGCCGACGCGATCGAATCGCTTCCCGGGGAAGACGAGACGGAGGTCGTCCTTGTTCACTCGTTTACCGACAATCCCGAAGGGGCGTCGGTCGACCAGATCGGAACCATTCGCCGAGTGAGAGAACGTCTTGAGGCGGAAGAGATCGACGTACAACTCGACGGGCGGAGCGGCGATCCGGCGACGACACTCCTCGAGGCCGCCACAGAGTACGATGCGGACCTCGTTGCAGTCGGTGCACGAGAACGGTCGCCCGCTGGAAAGGCCGTCTTCGGGAGTGTCACTCAGAGCGTTATTCTCGAGGGTGATCGATCGGTGCTCGTCTGTACAGCCGGCGATTTCGAGTGATATTCTCAGCACTGTAGCCGGGCGGATTCTCTCAGACGGATTGCTGTAACAATACACCGCCGAACCCGCGACCTGTCTGCGGGTTCGACGGTAACGACTTACTGAGAGTCAAGGAGAAAGCCCCGCCCTTCAGGGCGGGGATGAATCCGACACGACCCTTCACAGACCACTACTCGATGGCACGGCTGGATATTCCACGCTGCGTAATCCGCACCTTCAAGTAGGTTTGTTTACATAGGTTACATATGGCGAAACAGGTCGTCACCCGCACCTACACTGCTTCCATCAGGAACCAGCCACAGGTGTCCGGCGACCTCGATTCGCTCGGGTTCTCAGCATCGAAACTCTGGAACGTCGGACGGTGGACAATCAGTCGTGTCTGGGGCGAAATCGGCTACATCCCCGAACACGACGAACTCACCGCGTACCTCAAGTCGCACGAACGCTACGATGACCTGCATTCTCAGTCAAGTCAGCGAGTCCTTCAAGAACTCGCTGAGGCGTTCAACGGCTGGTACGGCAAACGACGCAACGGAGACACGAACGCGAACCCGCCCGGCTACAGAAAACACGGCGACGATCACCCACGTTCCACGGTCACGTTCAAAGCCGCCGGCTTCAAACTCGACACCAAATACGACCGCGTCCGACTCTCCAAAGGGTCGAACCTCAAGGACGACTGGTCGGACTTCATCCTCTGTGAATACCGGACGCGACCTGACGTTGACCTCTCGACCGTAGAGAGCGTTCAACAGGTTCGGGCCGTTTGGACAGGGGATGAGTGGGAACTGCACTTCGTGTGCAAAGTCGAGATTGAAGTGGCCGAAGCACCCGGTGAGAAGACCGTCGGCGTCGATCTCGGCATCAACAACTTCGCAGCACTCGCCTACGAAGACGGCCATGCCGAGTTGTACCCGTTGAACTGTCTGAAACAGGACGACTACTGCTTCAGCAAGCGTGTTGCTCGCTGTGACGACTCGAACTCCGAGCAGGCCACGCGGTTGAATCAGAAGAAGTCGGCTCGACGCACCCACTATTTCCACACACTCTCGAAACACATCGTTGAACGATGCGTTGAGGAAGGGGTTGGAACCATCGTGGTGGGCGACCTCTCCGGTATCCGTGAGGAAGAGGAGAACGGCGAGTCGAAGAACTGGGGCAAGCACGGCAACCTTGACCTGCACTCGTGGGCGTTCGACCGCTTCACTGACCTACTCGAATACAAGGCCAAGATAAAAGGTATCTCAGTTGAGGGGGTATCCGAGCGGGATACGTCGAAGTCGTGTTCCTGCTGTGGTCGTACACGTGAGGCGAACCGTGTTGAACGCGGGTTGTACGTCTGCGACGACTGTGATACAGTGGCGAACGCAGACGTGAACGGTGCTGAGAACATCCGGCAGAAAGTATCTCCGAGTCTCGCCTACGATGGGGGGGATAGGAGTAACGGCTGGTTGGCACAGCCATCGACGTTCTTGTTTGACAAGGAAACTGGTGCGTTCGCACCTCAAGAACAGGTCACGTCGTAAACCACAATATCCCAACGTGGGAATCCTCGCCCTTCAGGGCGGGGAGGATGTCAACAGTTCTCTCAGCTATGGTATTGATGGAGCGACGATTCACAAAGCTCACCACGACGGAACGTTTTCCAAGCCATCGATGGTTGGGCCAGCCAACCCTCGAGCGCTCCCGACAGTTGAACTACTATGAGGATATCTCCCGAACCTGATCTCCGGTGTGGTGACGAGATCTGAATCGCCTCGCCAACGCCGCTCGGGGTTACTCGACAGTTACGCTCTTGGCCAGATGGCGGGGCTTGTCGATCGATCGACCCAGTTCGTTTGCAACCCAGTACGAAACCAACTGGAGTTGTACGTTCGCCAGAACGGAAGTCAATCTCGGTCCGGCATCCGGAACCTCGAGAACGTGATCCGCATACTGAGAGAGGGTTGCGGGCGAATCCGTGACGGCAATGACCGGTGCGCCACGGGCCTCAACCTCGTTGATGTTGCCGAGCATCTTTTCGACGTGGTTTTCGCCGGTCGCCATCGCGAACACCGGGCTCGCTTCGGTCACGAGAGCGAGCGGACCGTGTTTTAGCTCACCCCCCGCAAATCCCTCCGCATGTTTGTAGGTGATCTCTTTCATCTTCAGCGCACCTTCTAACGCGACGGGTGCGTTGTATCCACGTCCGATGAAAAAGTACGAGTCAGCACCGACGTACTCCATCGCGATCTCGCGTGCAGTGGACTCGTCGAGAACCCGCTGGAGTTGATCCGGGAGTGTACGGAGTCGTTTGATCGTGTCCAGTGACGCCGACCCTGTAAGCGCGCTGGTGAGGAGGGTGAGTGCGACTTGCTGACTGGCAAACGTCTTCGTCGCCGCGACACCGATTTCCGGGCCAGCACGGATGTACATCACGTGATCACATTCTCGAGCCGCGGAGCTACCAACGACGTTCGTTACTGCGACTGTCGACGCGCCGGCTTTGTTCGCCGTCCGCAGTGCGCTCATCGTATCCGCCGTCTCACCGCTTTGTGTTACTCCGATAACAACGGTTCCGCTGTGTATCGGGACCGATTCCGCAGCGTACTCACTCGCCCGGAAACACTGGGCGTGGATGCCCTGTTCTCGCAGTAATCGTGCACCATACAGTGCGGCGTGAAACGACGTCCCACAGGCGACGAACTGAACTGGCCCGTCGCGCTCGAGCGTGCCGAGGTCGGAGAGTTCTTCGACGGTGATCGATTCCTCCATCTCGGAAACGCGTTCACGAAGACACTTTCTGATGGCCGTTGGTTGTTCGTAGATCTCCTTGAGCATGTAATGCTCGTGGCCGCTCTTTCCAGCGTCTTCAGGGTCCCAATCGACCGTTTCGACTGCCGTGTCGACGATGACACCCTGTTCGTCGGTGACGACGAACCCCGAGGGGTTGATCCGTACGAACTCGCCATCTGCGAGGTAGACGACGTTATCGGTGTACTCGATGAACGCTGGAACGTCGCTCGCGAGATAGTAGCCATCGGAACCAACGCCGAGTACTAGCGGTGACTCATTTCGTGTAGCGTATACCGCCTCATCGCCCGTGAAAACAGCCGCAACAGCGTAACTCCCCTCGAGTCGATCAATCGCCCGACGGAACGCCTCGTCGTGGCCGGCACCCGTTGTGAGTGCTCGTTCGATCAGGTGTGGAATGACTTCCGTATCCGTTTCGCTCTCGAGCGTATGACCGTCTTCCTCGAGTTCGGTTCGGAGCGACTGATAGTTCTCGATAATACCGTTGTGAACGACAGCGACTGTTCCATCACAGTCCGTGTGGGGATGTGCGTTCGTATCCGACGGCGGTCCATGCGTGCTCCAGCGTGTGTGTCCGATCCCAGCGTTCCCCGAGAGAGATCTGTCGGACAGGGCGGTCTCGAGCCCCGACACGTCGCCTTCACGCTTGTGAACCGAGAGGGAGCCGTTCGAGACTGCGAGACCGGCGGAATCGTAGCCGCGATATTCGAGACCCGAGAGGCCAGTCAGAAGGACGTCACCGACGTTCTGAGTCGTCCCCGTGTATCCGATGATTCCACACATTACGATCGTACCTCCGTGCCTTCAGGGAGTGCACCACGGACAGTTGCGCCGGCAGAGACGGACGAATCGGAGCCGACGATCGTGCCGGGTACGTACGTACACCCACCCTGATCGTGGACGTGATCTGCGAGCAACGCCCCGAGTTGTTCGTCTTCGAACACGCGGTCCTCGACGCGGACGTCACCCGGTCCGCCAGGGATCGTCGTTCCGTTCCCGATTTCGACGCCGACCCCGGTCACGCAATCGACGACGGTCGCCGACGCGCCGATTCGAGTGTCCATATCGACGACGCTGTGTTCGACGACAGCGTTCGAGCCGACAGTCACGTTTTCACCGAGACAGACGTACGGTCCGACGATCGCACCGGGCCCGATTTCACAGTCAGGCGCGACGACCGTTGGCTCGCGGACGACCGCGGTTTCGTGGACGGTCGCCGTCGACGCAATACACTGGTCGTCCTCGACCAGATCGCTTTCGAAGAGATCGAACGAGACAGTGAGAAGATCCCACGGATACGTTGCATCCACCCACAGCCCGTCGGTTACGACTCCATTGACCGTCGCATCCGACTCGAGGAGGCCGGCGATTCCGGCCGGAAGCGATTGCTCTCCGGTACGCGGCGTAACTGATCGAATCGCCTCGAAGATCCGTGGCTCGAATACGTAGACACCAGCGTTAAATCGGTAATCCCGATCGTCTTCGGGGTTTTCAACGATCTCGGTGACGGCTCCATCCTCGACGATAACCCCACCATATTCCGACGTATCCGGGCGACTGAGGAGCCCCAGTGTCGCCGCCTGATCGGTGTGGGCATCGAGAACGTCACACATAATCTCGCTCTCGACGAGTTGGTCTCCGTTAACGACGAGAGTCGTCCCTTCGATTTCCGGTTCCGCCATCAAGAGTGCATGCCCGCTCCCGAGTTGTTGGTCCTGCGTGACGTACGTCAGGGGAACACCTCGGTACGTCGGCCCGAAATAGGACTGAACACGGTGTTTTCCGTATCCGACGACGACCGTGATATCCGAGACCCCAGCCTCGAGGAGCTGGTCGAACACGTGCTCGAGAATCGGCGTTGTCGCGGCTGGAAGGAGCGGCTTCGGCCGGTTGTGTGTGAGTGGGCGCAACCGTCTCCCTTCCCCACCCGCAAGGACGACGGCGGAAACTGAGTCCATACTACTCTGGTGAAACTACAGACACTTACAACTATAGGATAACAAACATATTTCCCTGCGCAAAGTCCTTTAATTACATATGTGTTAAAGATCGATTATGTCTTATAAATGTATCGGGAGAAGAAGACGATTCTCGGTAATAATGTTTATGGATTGTGTTTCAGCCTACCAACACCGCGCGATCGATTGCGCTGCGATGGTTGGCTTAGCCAGGGGTCACTCCGACCGGAATCGGAGCGTGACCAGCCAGTCGCTGCGTTCGCCACCGGCACGCACCTCGACTCGTACCGGACGCTCGAGTCCAGCGGCGAACCCGGTCGCCAGAAACGAGGGGATCGGGTGATCGAACCGATCGAGTGATGTAATAGCGGCTCCCGAAATCGCGACCGTTACTCGCCCATCGGCTGCGTCGACATCCGGATCGGCGCTGGATGCAAGTTCCAGTTGTTCGACGACCCCATCAGACAGCTGCGTTGCAATCGTCTGCGGATGGGACCCGAGATCGCCGCGGAGGCCGCGTTCGAACTCCTCGAGGAGGAGTAAACCGTTCGGTGTGAACGTCACGCCGCGGCGTTGCTCCTCGAGGACGAACGGCATCGACAACGGTGTTGGAACGTCGCGTGGAACATCCTGATCGTTCGAGGTGTGTGCTGGAAGATACAACTGGACACGTTCGCCCTCGACAGGGACGTACAGTCGGTCATCCTGAACGCCGAGTTCGGTGGCGATTGCACTGGCGTTTCTCGCGTAGGTCGAGTAGATTCGTTCGCCGATATCCGCGGCGACGAACTGTCCCGGGGTGAGGTAGTACGTGAGTATCCCACCGAACAGCCCCGTCGCACCGAGGACGATCAGGACCTCACGAACGGGTTCGAAGAGGATACCGCCACCGACGGCGACACAGCCGACCACGACCAGTGCGAACGCCGTTTTTCGGTACGACGATCGTTTGGCTCGCGCATACTCCTCGCGAAGTCGACGGTTTTCGGCTTCGAGTAGCGTTACACGTGCCCGTGTGTCGACGTCGCCGGTCCGTGGCGAGGCGGACACAGCGTCGTCCGTCCGTGTCGAATCGCGCGTCGCATCGTCAGCCGCTGGTTCAGCGGAGTGTGTCTCGGTACTCATGGGTTCTCTCGAGGTGATGATACCGACTCGTCGTAGTCCGTTTCAGACCGCGGGCTGTTCTCGGTCTCGGAGACCAATCCGAGTGCAACGAGTTGGTAGCGATGAACGCTGTAACACGCAAGCGCGATGACGACGACGGTCACGCCAGCAGCGACTGTGACCGACCGGGACTGTACCGCCCAGACGAGACCGGCCAGCGCGAGTGTACTGGCGGCAGTGACGACGGTGAGAGTGACCGGTGCTGGCCGACGGGCGACGCTTCCCAGAACCAGTCCACCAAACCCGACCTCGACACCCCAGACGGCAAGAGTCATCGTCCCGACTCCGGTCGCTGCAAGCGACGAAACCAGAGCGACGTGACCGACTGCGACTGCATATGGGACGCCAAACAGCGACCAGACGCCGGCCGTCAGTACTCCAGCGACGACTCCCACTGCGCCGAACGCGAGCCAGAAACAGAGGGACAGCCCGAGAAGGGCACCGATCTCTATCCAGCGGTACTCTGCCGTTTCGATAGGAAGATCAGCAACCAGTGAGTGATTATCCATCGGAAATACCTCGTGACGGGGAGACCGACGACCGACTGTGGTCTGTGGCGAGTACGGTCGCCAGTTGCTCTCGCGGCCCGACCTCCAGCGCCGTGACCCCTTCGAGTCGATCGAGTTTCCGTCGGAACTCCTCGAACGCAACGTATCGATCGAACGACTCCTCGAGCGCCGCCGGAGATTCGGCGTCGAACAGTACCGATGGCGTGATCAAAACGAGGACACGGGAGCCGCCCGTCCGCGCAACGTGTACGGCCTCTGTGAGGGCAACGCGATCCGAGTCGTCGGTACAGAGCACCATCAACGCGCGACGCTTCCGTCTCCGTACCACCGTTCGAATAGCGCCTCGCAACGGTTCCGATTCAATGTCGGTGCGATACGTTTGGCGGTGACGGTAAAACGGCCCGAGCGTACGGGAAAACGCACTGTGGCCACCGGACTCGAGTTCCCGAAGCGCGACGCGAGCCGTGGTTGGAGCGATGTCGTCCTGTCCGACACCCGGCGTGTGTGCTGGCTGTCGAGAGGGTCCCGACGTGCTGTTCCGTGTTCCGTTTCCCGAACGTGATCCGAGTGTCGGCTCGAGGTCGAAGAGGTACTGACGGATCCGACGATACTGTGCCGGTTCGGTCGCGTGGTCCATCCGTTCCGTGATACCGTCGTTTCCAACGGCGAGTAGCCCGACCGGGTCCCCGAGGCGACGGGCGCTGACGACCATCGAGAGTGCAACGTCACGCACGTAGTCGAGTTTCGTCTCGCCATCGGGGCCTGCATCGAGGGCGGCTCGGTGGTCGACGACGATCGTCGTCGGCTGGTCCGTCTCCGGTTCGTACTCTCGGATATGGACCGTCGCGAGGCGGGCAGTCGCCTTCCAGTCGATCCGATCGATGTTGTCGCCGGGGACGTACTCGCGTAACTCCGCAGGTGTCAACCCTGACCCGGAGTGGCTGGTAGTGTGTTGCCCCTGAACCACGGAGACGGGATCTCCTCCGGAGCCGACGTGGACCTCTCGAGGGGCCCGCGCGTCGACCGTAAGTGTCGGTGTCGGTCCGATGTCGAGTTCTTCCCGAAACCAGCCGTCGGTGGCGAGTACCGTCGCCTGGTCGAACTGATGCCGACCCGCAACGGGACACTCGAGTGGGATCGTCGTCGATCCACCTGTCAATCCCGGGTCGACCTCGAGTGTGGTCGGCCGTGATTCCGACTGCGCTACCGTTGCAGTCGGAAGTCCGGGAACGACCGTAAGCGAAAGTGGGGACGGCTCGAGCGTCGTGCGAACGGTAACGGTTGTCGTCTCGCCGGTTCGAAGGCCCGTTCTGTCCGGCGTTTGTTCGACCGACAGCGTTCGACGCATTCGATCCAGGTCTCGATAAAATCGGTACTGGTGAGCCAGTATCCAGGTGCCAAGCAGTGCCGTCGCGCCGAGCATCAGGGGATGGGAGAACACGACCGCGAGGGCTGCGGTAGACAGCGTGAGCAACCCAATTCCCCACAGTTGGCGCGTCGGGCGCATATCCCAGAGGAGTCACGGTATCGTGTTGAAGGTGTTGGTTGGTCTGCTCGAGGTCCGGGGCAAGCAGACAGTTTTTTGGTTCGACTCCCACATCAGTAACTGTGAACGTCGTCGTTGGTCGGGGAATCGTCGTCGTTTCAGTCGTTTCCGTTCTTCTTCTAGTCGGCTTTGCGGGCGCAGTTCCGGCGGTGAGTAACGCGAGTATCGACAGCGCCGTCGTGACCCAGACCGACACTCTTCCCGAGAACGAAACACCGCGACACGAGAACCCGGACGAGTACACTGCCTCCGCCGACGACGACGCGGTCGAAGACTGGCTTACGGACAACCTCGATGACCGGCTACGAGACAGTACTATCGCACTCGAGCAAGAAGAGTACGAACTGGCCAGTGAGTATCTCGACGACGAGTACGACGATCGAGTCGAGCAATACGTCGAGGTTACCGGTGAAACCGACGGAACCGGTGACAGCACATCCGACGACGACGATTCCGATTCGGAACGGCAGAGTGCGTATCAAACGGCCGGGGACGAACAGGAGTCTCTCACCTCGCTCACCAAAGAGTACGACGAGACGAAAACCGAGTACGAAACGGCACGCGAGGAGGGCGACGACGAGCGAGCCCGCGAGCGTGCCCGTGAACTGGAGTCGTTGAGCCAGGAAATCGAGGAGACGAGCACGACTCTCGTCGAACAGTACGAGTTACTCACCGACGAGACCGGCTCCGACTACACGGAGATGATCGAGTCGATCAACGCAACGCGCGCGGCTATCGAGGAAGCGCAAGCGGTCGTCCGATCGGAACAGTTCGTCGAGACGGAGCTTGTACTCGAGTCAGCGGCTGAGACGGCGTCGTTCGAAAACCCACTCCAGATTCAGGGCGAACTCCGGTCGGCCGACAGCTCGGATCCGCCGTTCGACGATCGACACATTTCGGGACTCGATCAATCCGTCGACGTCCAGACGGCCGAGGACGGAACGTTTACTCTCGTGTACCGACCGACAACCGAGCCAGTTTCCACGGACTCCATTTCGATTCAGTATACCCCAGACACCGAGACCGCGTATCTCGGGACGACCGAATCGGTTCCCGTCTCGCTCGAGCAGACGGCACTCGACGTCGACATCCACGAGCATACGCCGGTGGCAGCATACGGCGAGACAGTCAGAGTCTCGGGAACGGCGACAGCAGCGAATCGGTCGGTCGATGATCTCCCACTCACGCTGAGAGCCGGTGAACGAACGCTCGGGACGACGACCGTCGAGAACGGTTCGTTCACCGAAACGGTCGCCGTTCCTGGAACCGTTCCCGTCGGGGAGCGGTCGCTGAGCGTTTCGTTCGACCCCGACGATCGTGCACTGATGGCAGCATCGGCGGATCGCCCTATCACGATCGAGGCGACCCCAACCGAACTCGAGGTCGACGCCGAATGGACGGACGAATCCACCGTTCGGATCGACGGAACGTTCACCACCGCCGATGGCTCCGGAATCGAAGGAGAGGCGATCGACCTCGAGGTGGACGGCGTCACCGATGGAACGGTGACCACTGACGAAGACGGCACGATCGAAACCACGGTGTCGCCGTCCGACCCGGAAGAGCCGGTTACGGTGGTCGCGACGTACGAAGGCGACGGCAGTAACCTGGAACGGGCGCAGGATGACGCTACGGTCTCTCCGGTTTCGGCTCCAACCGGGGGAGGGGGCGGATCGAGTGTCCTGTCGATCCCCGTTGCCGTCGCCGTCGGTGGCGTTATCGTCGGTCTGCTGGTCGGTCTCGTGTGGTGGGTCTATCGGCAAGACTCGGACGAAACCGACCGGCAACACGGATCGGACGAGCGGCCGCCGGTCTCGCCAGTCGAGGAGTCGACGACGAGTACCCAGCGGACCGCCGATTCGCCACTCGAGAGTGCGAAACGCCACCTCACCGACGGCCGGACCGACGCTGCCGTTCGGAGCTGTTATGCAGCGGTCAGAGACGCTCAGCAATCGGTCCTCGAGACCGACCAGGTTTCGATGTTGACCCACCGGGAGTTCTATCACCGGTACCGAGCGAACGTCACCGATGCGACGCCGTTGCTGACCGTGACGATAGCCTACGAACGAGCGGTGTTCACTGCCGATCCAGTCTCGCAAGACGACGCTGAAGCCGTCCTCCGAACGGCCAAACAGCTTTGCTCGACGGACAGTTCGCCCAACGACGATCGGACACCAGCAGAGCAGACCGACGGGTGAGTCGGAGTGTCGGATGGAGGGTTGCGACCGCAGGTTCTCGGCACGTATGTTCCAGGATAGTCGCTGGCGTGGATGGAGTTATTGGCATTATTCTGGTACTAACTCCGAAGGAACCCGATTTCGATAACGTACAGAGTGACTTCCTCCCCACCCTACTCGCTCACGGCTCGCGCCGTTCGCTCCTTGAGGGTGGGGCTTCCTGTTTCCACGACGCGCTTTGCAGGAACCGAACCGGTCCCCGTAGGGAGCGCAGTCTCCGCAGGCGTTCGAAAATCGCTGAGCGATTTTCGCAGCCCATCAGAATCGCTTAGTGGTTCACAGAAGATTTAGGTATGCTTTGAGTTGGTAGGGTAATGGCGGGACAAGAAAAAGAGATCGTCCGTCACCTCAGTGAGGACGATCT
>NZ_WUBV01000049.1:0-1922 GCF_009807105.1 Natrialba sp. INN-245
ATAGCCCGTTGCACGATTTCGAAATTAGCTCCGACCTATCGCGGTGTAGTCACTAGCGTCTAAATAGTCACTTTAACTAGACTAGAAGTCGGATCGATAGTATGTCCAATACTAGACCCGACACGAATGAAAATACGACCACGTCTCATAAGACTGCTGTTCGTGAGTTCCTCTGCACCCACGGCGAGGTCGCCTCCAAAGAACAACTCCGCGCTGGCACCGAGGTGCCAGCGTGGTATATCGATCAGATCGCTTCCGAAGATCCCTTCTACACCTCGCTGAATCACAACGGCAGATACGTTGCCAGCAAACACGTTGTTGGCCACCGCGCTACTCATGACGGTTTCTGGCGACCTGAGGTGGATGACGACGTCGCCGTCTTCCACCGCAAAGAAGACACCAAATCGACGCTCAAACACCTCGCATTCAGGCGTCCATCCGGACTCACGCCAGCCGAAGCCCACGATCTTCTCGGTCGTCGCTGCTACCGTCCACTTCGTAAGCTCGCTGAAGAACAAGAGGTTCATGCCGTTGATTGGCAAAACACCACTCTCTACCTCCACAGCTGGCCGTCCCGACGGGACGACCAGCTGTCACAACGTCAGACCGACCAACCGACCGACGTCACGCCCGAAGAACCAACCGAAGACGGCTACCTCTACCGTGACGAACTCGTCGCTACGTTCCTCTCGGTCGCTCTCTCACAAATCCAGTCAATTCCTCCCGAACGAGCAGCTGCGCTCGTTCTTCGGCAGTTCGAGGGCGACTCCTTCGACGCCCTCGAACGCCGTATTCGTCGGAATCACTCCTTCAGGGAGGCACTGGACTACGTCGAGCCAGAGGATGTCCCCGACGGGACATCCCTCTGGCGGGCCTTCGACGATCTCCAACCGGACGAGCTCCGTGACTGCCTCCAGTCGATGTGTGGCGAGTTGCTCGATGACTACGACCACGCTGGAGAATTCATCATCATCGACGGTACTCATATATCCGCCTGGGCAAACACACGCGAAGAGATCGAAAACGGCGACGTTGAAGGGGCGAGTTGGGGGAAACACGAAGGATCGTTCTACGGGTACAAGGTGTTTCTCGTCGTCGACGCTGCAAGCGAGTTGCCGGTCGCCATCACGATGGAGACCGGCAAACGGAACGATACTGCGGCGTTTGAACCGCTCATCGAGGAGTTCGATGAGCGGTACGACACTGACGAACTCCAGGCTGCACTGGCTGATGCCGGCTTCGACAGTCAGCCCAACCGTGAGTTCTGCCAAGACCGGCTCGATTGTCCGTTACTGACAGCGATTAATCCCCGCAGATCGTCGCCGTTAGCGACGATCAAGGAGGAAATCAAAGAGCTCTTCGAGGAACACGGAGAGGAGATTGAGAGTCCTTACGATGCTCTGGAGAGACTCCCACAAGAACAACTCTCTGAGTACGGTGTTGAGGCCGGTAGCGTCGAGGAGACCTACATTTTCCAGGCGATCAAAGAACGAATGCATCGACACCTGCGGGCAGGTGTCGAGCGAGTCTTCTCGCGGCTGAAATCCTTCACCGGCCTTGATCGCGTACGGGCACGCAAGGAAGACAACGTCGAGACACACGTCGTTCTTTCAGCAGTCGCACTCGTCGCAGGGTCTCTCACCGCAAAACGGCAAGGAAAACCAGGACTGATACGCTCGCCAGGACGGCTCATTTGACCGGCAACCCGCCCGTCCGAAAATCAGGGTTCGCCGCCTGAGAGGCATCGCTCTCAGGCGGCTGTATTTCTTGACTGGTACCTGATCAATCGGCGAAATCAGCTGGCCTGTAATCGTGATCTATCAAGAATCCGTCCCTCATTGAACCAGTTCAGCCGAGAAGGGTGGAGTCTGACAGGAATCTGCTCCCCTCTGGCGAACTAAGATTGAACGTGCAACAGGGTA
>NZ_WUBV01000050.1:0-11557 GCF_009807105.1 Natrialba sp. INN-245
TCACAAACGAGGACGCTCGCACGAAACTACACCGGCTCTATCCGACTATCGAGGATGCTGAGAACTAGTCACTCGACGGTTGGGAAGCTACTAGTGCTTTGGAAGCCTGAACTGCAGGGTTGAACCGGCCTACGGCGACAGATTGACCCTGCAGTCGACGCTTGGCGAAGTACTAGCTATACTTCCGAAGTACAGCCAGAGCATCCGTGACATCCTCCTCGCCGTAACCGGCGAGGCTTCCCGTACCGCAGGTGAGATATTTGCCGGTCTACGATACGACCTGTTCTCTCGTGTTGAACGCCCCGCTCTCGCGGTCGAACAGGTGTACCGATGGCTGTGCCACACAGCCGTTACTCCTATCCTCGCCGTGAGGACTCGGAGTTATCTTCTGGCGCATATTCTCCGCCCCATTACAATCTGCGTTCCCGACCAGCTCACACGATGAGCAGGCGTACAGGCCACGTTCGACACGGTTCGACTTCGTGTCGTCACCACACCGCGAACAGGTCTTCGAGGTGTTCCACTCGTTCTCTTTCAGCACCTCAACACCACGAATCTCGCCTTTGTATTCGAGGTACTGGTAGATGCGGTCGAACGCCCACGAGTGCAGCTTCTTGTTGCCGGTCTTGCCCCAGTCGGACTGGCGCACGTCTTCGGGCCAACTCACTGCAAGCGTGCCAACACCGCGCTCAACACACTCAGTGATGATCGTGTCCGTGAGAACGTGGTAGAAGTGAGTTTCACGCTCTGCAAGTTTCCTGCGCGCCCACAGGGCGCGCCAGCGGCAGCGATCGCCCGGCGTGTCCCGGGACCACCCGCAGGCGTCCCCTGAGTCCTGTCGCCGCTGGCGAGTGCGTACGCCTTTATCGGAGGGAATCCATAGCCGAGATATGGACGATGGCGTCCCCGATGAGACGACGATCGAGACGCTCCGCAGCGTCCTCGCCGAGAACGCCGTCTCGTTCGCGTTGCTGTTCGGGTCGGGTGCCCGGGGGTCGATGGCGGACCGGAGTGATCTCGACGTGGCGATCGAGTTCGACGACCGCCGGCCCGGCGACGATGGCTATAGCGAGGCGTATCTCCGCCTGTGCGCCACGCTCGCGGAGGAAGTCCCGACCAGCATCGACGTGGTGGATGTCCACGCGATGTCGCCACGGTTCGCACGCGTTGCGTTCGATGAGGGCGAAGTCATCCTCGGATCCGACCAACGTCGGGCCGAACTGGCCGACGAATACGCGGGCCAACCGCCGTCGGTGCGGGACGCGTGCGATCGGGTTGCCGCGGCCGTCGAACGGCTTCGCGAGGGATCGTCGTGACTGATGATGGTCTGTCGCCGGAACGCGCGACTCGGATTGCCGACGCGATCGAGGCCATCGAGCGGAACGTCTCTCAGCTCGAGACGTACCAGGAGCTGTCGCGAGCGGAATACCGCGCCGACAAACACCTCGAACAGCGGGAGGCCGTCGAACGGAAGTTCGAAAAGCTGATCGCCGCAACGGTCGACGTCGCCGAAACGGTTCTCGCCGCAGAGTGTGGATCGGTGCCCGATCGGCGCAAGGACGCGATCACGGATCTCGAGACGAGCGGCATCATCGGCGACGACCTCGCACAACAGCTGCACGAAGCCATCGCCTTCCGGGACGTGTTGGCCCACACATACGGTCCGATTGTGAACGACGACATCGTGTACGATGCACTCCAGAACAGCCTCGATCGATACGTTGCGTTCGCCGAAGCGATCCACGAGTATCTCGAAGAGGCCGTCGAGTAGGTCCGCTTCCGGAGCGCGGCGACGTACCCGTGAGGGCGTCTGCGAGTGCCCCGGTAACGAACGCGCGCCAGCGGCGGTGTAGCATCAGCGTCTTCCCGGTGCCCGGCGGACCGTAGATCGATACCGTCGGCGGGAGGTACCCGTCGGCGAGCGCGCTCGTCGCGTGCTGTCGAAGATCGGCTAGCTGCTCCTCGAGCGTCCGCCGGGCCGCGCGGTCGCGTTCCCGTCGGATCCGCGCCCGCTTGGCAAGCGATTTCGCCGTCGCCGGACAGACCGCCCGATATCGCGTTCCGCGCCGACGTACCACGCAGTTCATCCGTTCGAACTGCGAAACCAGCGATCGAACACGATCCTCTGAGAGGTCGAGGTCGTTCGCAAGAAGTGAGACCGAGCGTTCTTGCGCTTTCAACATCCGCAGAAGGTCGAGAGCCTCGAGACGCCCCTCGAGCGAAAGACCGACCGCATCGAGCGCCTGGAGGCCGAACTCGAGGCCCGCGAGGAACGCCTCGAGACGCTCAAACCGAAGCTGACGACGGCGGCGACGAAGACCGAGGCCGCGCTCAACAAGGCCGACGCGAACAAGCGCCGCGTTCGCGAGCTTCAGGCCCGGGAACTCGAGAAGGGGGCGCACCTCCGGGCCATGGCGTCGATCCCCACGAGCTCCCGCTCGAGGGCGATCACCTCGAGCGGATCGTCAAAGACGACGGCCACGCCTACTATCGGCTGCCCGAGACCGAGGATCCGCTGGATCGCACTGCCCGAACCACGCTGGCCCACGGGGATCTCCTGCCGATCCAGCAGCTGGCACGCATGGACGAGAACCTCCGTCGGTCCGCGACCGACGCCCTCCCGACGAGACTCGCCGCGGCCCTCTGGGCGGCCCGAACCGATCCGACCGTCGGCGACGATCCCTGGGAGCGTGGCTGCAAGGACGTCCGCGAATACGTGACGGCCTCCGACCTGAAACGCTGGATTCGCCGGCAAGAAGCCGGCGTCAGCGAGACCTACGCCAAGAAGCTCGTCTCCCGCACGATCGACGCGATCCTCGAGCTCTCGAACCACCGCCTGGCCGTCCGTAAACGGACCCAGCGCAAGAACGGCCTCGAGTACACGGAACGGCGGCTCGTACTGCCCGCCGACGCAGCAATTCCTGGGGAGACGAGAGGTGAAGCCTAACGACCGGTGACAGCTGGTGTCCTCGGGTGACCAGGGACAGCGGATTACAGCACGCCTCGAGAGGGGTTCGGCGACTCTCTGGGACGCCTCACTCACAACAGGACAGCGGGTGTACGAGGGTTCGGTACCGGTCGACGTATCGCTCGAGTGATCGTCGGTGGTCATACTAATGGACAGGAGTTGGGGGAGATTCTGACGACAACAGCTGTCACTGGTGACCCCAACTCGTCGTTCAGGTTCGGTGAGAACGTAGCCGAAAAAGTGGATCAGTCCGCACTGGCAGCAGCGTCAGCGTCAGTATCGTCGTCGACGAGTGGATAGTCAATATGCATCTCGATCCGATCGTACGGGACGATGGGGACCTTCGCACCACCGCGTCCCCCCTCCTCAAACGCAACGATGTCGAGCATCTCCAGTCGTTGTAGATCTGCATGGACATCAGAGACATCGCGATCGACGGCACGAGCTGCATCCCGGATGCTCGTCGGCTCATTCTCGACGATCGCCTGGATAAGCTCAAGCCGCAGCGGAGAAAGGTGTTCGTAGAGATCGTCGTAACTCCCAAACTGAAGCACGGACCGGCCTGCGAGATGGTCCGGTACCGAGTCGTCGATCTCTTCTGGTGAGTCAGTGCTATCGATCGCTCGAGCGACCTCGAGCGCGTCTTCACGAACCTGTTCGCGCTCGCCGACAGTGATGTGGAGTGTGGATGCCATGGGTTGTTGTGGTGTAGGGGATGGCCGAATCTGGTTCAGAACGGGCGATCAGGTCCGTCAGCGCCGTCAATTTCGTCCCAGTAGGCGTCCGCTTCGGCATAGAACTGCACCAGCAGTGGTTCCAACCCCGGGTAGTCGATGGTCGTTTCGCCGGTAGCAGTATGCTTTTCGTGGCCTTTCGTCGCTTCGTGGGAATTATCGTATCGGAGCAGCGTCATTCCATCGAACGTACCGAGGTGCATTGAGTACCGATCACCCGACGGGTACGTCTCGATATCGGTCGCATATCCGACTTTGACTTTCTCAATCAGCCCCGCTTCGATGTGGCGATGTTCGTACAGTACCGTATATCCGGCCATCCCTATTCGTTGGGTCTTGTCCCAACACGATAAATGTTGGGGAGAAAGTCAACATTAAGGACATTTACATATTCTCAGAACGGGGATCCACTCGAGCGGGGCGAACCCTCGCTTGCGTTTGTGACCTGCTGCCAATCCAGCAACTGGCCCGGATGGACGAGGAGATGCGCCGATCAGCTGCGAATACGGTCCCTACACGGCTCGCAGCGAAACTGTGGCAAGCCCGTACCGACGACAGCGTTGGCGATAACCCCTGGGAGAACGGCTGTCGAGAGATCGGCAAGTACGTCAAAGCAAGTGATCTCAAACACTGGATTCGTCGACAGGAAACCGGGGTTAGTGAGAGTTACGCGAAGAAGTTGGTCTCACGGGTGATCGACGCGATTCTGGACCTTTCGAAGCATCGCGTCGCAGTGAGGAAGCGAACAGAGCGCAAGAACGGCCTCGAGTACACAGAACGCCGGCTCGTGCTGCCTGCCGATGCAGCAATCCCGGGTGAAACGGGAGGTGAGTAAGAGCCGGTGACAGCTGGTGTCCTCGGGTGACCGGGGACAGTGGATTCCAGGACGCCTCGAGAGAGGCCTGGTGACTCTCTGGGAACCCGAACTCACAACAGGACAGCGGATGTACGAGGGTTCGTTAGCGGTGGGTATCTCGCTCGAGTGGTCGTCGGTGGTCACACAGACGGACAGGGGTTGGAGGAGATTCTGACGACAACAGCTGTCACTGGAAACTCAACCGGGCGTTCTGTTCCCAATCTTTCTCTGACCAGAATCTCTGCAACGGCACCACCTGCTCTTTGTGTAAAATACGAAGCTAACCCTACTCAGACCGCCAGCTGCAAGTTTCCACCACACCGCTGGAGAACGTTTTTCTCCACCAATCGATTGATTGCGTCTGTCACTCATTTTGCTTCGTCCTCGTCGAGTACGGCAATACTCGGGGTCACACGCTCTGTGATCGTCTCGGGTTCCGTGATTCCATCGTCGATCGTCTGAAGAATAGCTCGCTCAAGCTGTGCCTCCGTCCCAAGTTGGGTTACTCTCTCAGTGAAATTGTCAGGAAGGCCGTCGAGATGACTTACCGCAATATCGATTGTGAGGAGGGGATGCGAGTCATCAAAGCCCCTCCCTCCAGGACCGAGGCGCGTATGCGCTGAGGGAGTAGGGAGGGGTAGTTTACACTACCGGACTGGTCTTGGAGGATGTTCTGAAGACAACAGCTGTCACTGGAGTCTCCAACTCGTCCTTCGGTGCTTTATCAAAGAGCCGAAAACATCACCCGGACGCAAAAACAGCGGCGAGCTCTTTGGGCGTATACAGATAGAGGTCCGGACGTTCCGTTGCAAGCGTTTCCAGTTCGTCTGTGAATCCGGAACGCGAAAACAGCGTATACGCAACGGTACGATCATCACCCTGCCACCGAACCTCTTCCTCGAGTGACTCGAGATCCGCTAGTAAACTGGTTCCGACAGCAGAGGTAGTCCACTTGCATTCGCCGAGTAGCAGTGTATTCGTCTGTGAATCGAGTCCAACGACATCGATTTCTTCCTCCTTGTACCACCATCGACCGACACGAGAGCAGTCGACCGGAAACGCCGATGTCTGGACTGTTTGTTGGCACACAATTTCAAACGTCTGACTCGTATGCTTTGGGAGTGAATCGGCAAGCGAGTCTCGAACTACCGCCGTTCGCCCCTGCTCGAGTGTTCCCCGATTTGGAGCGACAAACCTGAACCAGAACCGAAGGTAATCATCTGCAATCCGGTATATGCCACGCCCGTCTGGATCAGTTACCGGTGTCTCTCGTTCAACAAGCGCTAGCTTCGAGAGGTTTTTGAGATACCGAGAGATACCGCTGGCATCCTTTCCGATCGTGTTCGCGATGTCTGTCACACGGGTCGCTCCCGCAGCAATTGCCTCAAGGATGGCCATGTATGTTGCCGGTTCTCGGAGTTCTTGGCGTAAGAGAAATTCTGGTTCTTCATACAGGAACGCTCCCTTTGAGAGAATGTGTGTCTCGATATTCGCCAGCAGTGAGTGATCAGAATCGAACTGCTCCAGATATGCCGGAATGCCACCAAGCACACTGTACGCTTGGATCTGCGTATCAACATCACTGCCCGGAAAAAACGCCTGCATGTCTGCAAATGAGAGTGGAGCTAACTCCCACTGGCCGGTTCGTCGACCGTACAGCGGGCTTTCGTAACTCAATACACCCTCTTCCATCATCGAGATTGAAGATCCGAGAAGAACAAGGGAGATGTCTGTGTCTGCAAGCACCTCATCGACAATTGTTTGAAACACGGAGGGAATCGTCTCATCAGCCTCAACGAGATACGAAAATTCATCCAGAGCAATAACACATGGTTCATCAACTCGGTTTTTGAGATACTGGAATGCACCAACAAACCCATCAACGTTAGGGGGGATGTCGTCGAAAACCGCTGCACAGTGACTAGCAAACTGCGTAGCGTTGTGAGCTGAGCCACGCTGATCACAGAGATAATACAGAGACTGCATCTCAAGCGTTTCCAGAGCCTCGGATACCAGTGTCGTCTTCCCCACACGACGCCGGCCGTACACTACGAGTAATTGGCGCTCATCCCGATCGAGGTGTGAGGTGAGCCACTGTAGCTCTTCGTTGCGGTTGATCATTATGCACGAGATAATATGATCCAATGCATAATAAAGTGGCTGGTTAAAGCCCTCGGTCGAGATCGAAAGATGACCTCCATAGACTGCGTTACGGGAAAAACTGGTCTCGAGAGTGATCGACGCGATGCTGGACCTCTCGAAGCATCGCATTGCCGTTCGGAAACGCCAAGAGCGGAAGAACGGCCTCGAGTACACCGAGCGTCGGTTGGTGCTTCCCGAGGATGCTGAGATCCCAGGTGAGTAGGCCGGTGACAGCTGGTGTCCTCGGGTGACCGGAGACAGAGGTTCAGAAAACGCCTCGAGAGAGGTTGTCTGACTCTCTACGAAAACGCACTCACAGCACGAACGCGGGTGTCCGAGGGTTGGGTACCGGTTGGTGTGTCACTCGAGTGGTCGTCAGTGGTCACAACGAAGGACAGGAGCTGGAGGAGATCCCGACGACAACAGCTGTCACTGGAGGTTCCACGGTATCGACTAACTTCGAGCAGCTTGGAGCCCAGATAATTAACTCGAAATAAATTATTTGACGGAGCAGATCTTAGAGGAGGATAATGGGAGATTCAGATCACGGTACGTGGACAGAAACGATGAGTGGTCGTGAACGGGTCCGCGAAGTTGTCGATATGTTGAACGAGCCAACACCTGTCCAAGAGATCGCTGACCAAGCGGAGGTTTCACGGGCAACAGCTGACGATGAACTTCAGCGCCTAGAGCGGGACGACTGGGTCATCGAAACGACAGTTGACGGGACGAAAGCATACGACGCGAATCCGGTTCGGATGCTCTTTGACGAGGTCACCACCCTCATCGAGGAGCATACGCGGGATGAGTTGGAGGTACAACTCACAGAGCTGAAAGAAGAACAAGAAGCATTAGCGGCGGAGTTCGATGCCAGTTCACTCGAGGAGTTTCGGGAACAACTCGCCGAAGAGAAATTGTCGGCTTCGGAACTTCGTGAACGACGGAATGTAATCGCTACATGGGAAGCGGTCAATACGGAACTCGCGCTCGTGAAACATGCACTCCACCTGTATGGCGATGTCGTCGAACTCTCCTCACCGAAAAACAACAGCTACTCCTCACTCGCCTGATGGTCGTTTTCCTCGCGAATCGAGCCAACTTACAGCGGAAGCGGCTTCACGATCGTATCCAAAACCGTCTCAGTGGCGAGTTCGATGGTGTTCACCGACGCCGTATCGAACCACGTGAAGCTGGGCCGTACCGCGTCGTTGGTACGGTGAACCCACGAAAGCTCCTAAACGATGAGGCGTATCCGACGACGATCGCACGAGTCGAAGTCGGATTCCAACTGCAAACGGGCGAACCGTACGAGCACTACTGGTTCAACTGGATCGAACCGGAGCGACAACTGCTGGTTGGCTGGCATCAGGACGATACGCACGACAATCTTGGACCAGTACACCTGCAAGTGAACGATAGCGCAACAGCTGTGGACCATCGGCCAGCGGACTTCATCGACTCACACCCGCTCGACGTTATCGAGCGGAGACTCGAATCACTCCCCCATGCAGTCACTGCAGTCGAGTGGGAAGACGGACGACCGGTTGGACTTCGGTAACGAGTGCGAACAGGAACGGATATGGAACTGCAGTCCCGCGAACTCGAGAAAGGCGCGCACCTCCGCGAAGAGACGGTCGACGAACACGTCGTCGACGTTCCCGATGGGCGTCTCGAGCGGATCACGAAAGACGACGGCAAGCAGACACTTTCACTCAAACCCGATGTTATCGACTGATCCTACACCAGCCAACAATGCTCGAAGTGTAGCTGTACGCTCGAAGAGAATCGTGACGGCCAGCACTTCACGTGTCTCGACTGTTCGTACTCGGCGAACGCCGACTACAACGCAGCGAAAAACGTTGCCCGGAAACTCGCACTCAAACTCCAGCAAGGGCAGAAGTCCCCTGCTGGAGGGGCGTTCTGTCAGTACGCCCTGAACTCGGGGACGATGACCGTGAATGCCACTGAAGTGGCGTCCGACGCCTACGTGTCGGCAGAACGGGAGTCCACCGACAAGCCAACGGTTTCAGCCGTAGGTAGCTGACCGGAACTCTGTGAGGCGTAGTGCACAGAGTTATATCGGTACACTACGTAGTGAGTTATATGAGTCGGAATGATCGAGGTGAGTACTCATCGACAGTGACGGACGAGGAAATCCTTGCATTCATCGCTCGCGAGGATCGGCCAATCCAGACAGCACAGTCAATCAGTGATCAGTTCGGTATCGACCGCTCGCAAGCCTATCGACGGCTCCAACGTCTTTCCGACGATGGCGTTCTCGAGCGATCAAAGGTTGGAGGGAGAGCTGTCGTATGGTGGCTCTCTACCGAGAGTGAGCGGGCAAGCGAAGTACTAATCAGTGACGTCAACCCAGACGATCCACTGTTTGATCGGGAGACCTTCGCGGCAGGAGAGCCGACCACTACCTCCGAACGCATCGATGACATCCTCTACGGTGACGCTGGACCGTCATGAGCCAAGAGACACCGACTCCACTATTCATCGACACCGGCGGGTTCTACGCAGCGTATGTCGAGGACGACGCTAACCATGATCGAGCTTCAGCTGTGTTCGATGCGATTCAGGCTGGTGAATACGGGCCGATCGTTACGAGTCGGTACGTTCTTGCCGAGCTCGCAACCGTGATCCTCTACCGGAAAAGCCACTACCACGCTGTCTCGACGCTCGAGGAGCTCCGGGCCTCAGAAACGATCAATGTGGTTCCCGTGACTGAGGACATATTCGATGCGGCAAACGAGCAGTTCGGAGACTACGATGACCAGGAAATCGCCTTCTTCGATCACCTTGGCGGTGCACTCGCTCGTGAATACGGGATTGAGCATGTCTTCACATTCGATCCGGACGATTTCCATACGCTGGGGTTCACTGTCGTTCCAGTCGATACGGCAGACGGCTCTCGTCGTAAATGATTCTCGTCAGAATCCGGCTACTGCTCGAGTCAAGGCGTCAAACACCAACGAGCAGTTAATCGACTAGTTCGACGACGGCCTTGCCATCCTCGAGAGACGAATCGAAGTCCTCGAACGACAACTCGACCGGAAAGACGAACGCATTACCGACCTCGAGACCCGACTCGAGGAACAGAACGAACACCTCGCAGAAACCGAGCAAGCGTGTGATCGCCTCGAGAAAGCGACCGACGCAGCGCTGAACAAGGCAAGCGCGAACAAGGAGCGAGTAACCGAACTCCAGTCACGCGAACTCGAAAAAGGCGCCCACCTCCGTGAAGCAACCGTCGACGAACACCTCGTCGAGGTCCCCAATGGGCGTCTCGAGCGGGTCACGAAAGACGACGGGCAGCAGTACTTTCGATTACCGGAGCAGGCCGACCTACTCAATCGAAGTGAGGTCTCCCTCGCCTACGGGGACCTCCTCTCGATCCAGCAACTGGCCCGGATGGACGAGGAGATGCGTCGCTCCGCTGCAAATACAGTTCCCACACGGCTCGCAGCGAAGCTGTGGCAAGCACGGACTGACGATAGTGTCGGTGACAATCCCTGAGAGGAGGGGTGCCGAGAGGTCGGTGAGTACGTCACAGCAAGCGATCTCAAACACTGAATCCGCCGGCAAGAAGCCGGCATCAGCGACACCTACGCGAAGAAGCTGGTCTCGAGAGTGATCGACGCCATACTGGATCTCTCGAAGCATCGTGTCGCCGTTCGGAAACGCCAAGAGCGGAAGAACGGCCTCGAGTACACCGAGCGTCGGTTGGTGCTTCTCGAGGATGCTGAGATCCCAGGTGAGTAGGCCGGTGACAGCTGGTGTCCTCGGGTGACCGGGGACAGAGGTTCAGAAAACGCCTCGAGAGAGGTTGGCTGACTCTCTACGAAAACGCACTCACAGCACGAACGCGGGTGTACGAAGGTTGGGTACCGGTGGGTGTCTCGCTCGAGTGGTCGTCGGTGGGTACACTGAGAGACCCACTCGAGCCGTCCGCCGAAAGACAACAGCTGTCGCCGGCAGATTTTCGTGATCGAGGTTCCGAATCCGAGAACGCTTATGTGATGTGCGACTAAACTAGGAACGACTCATGGCTACCATCGTGCAAACGGACGACATACTCGGTGGAGAACCCCGTATCGACGGGACACGCGTGGGTGTTCTCGACGTCTATGAACTCGTAATCGATGGTGGGAACCCACCTGCAGATGTTGCGGATCAACTTGACCGATCGCTTGGTGAAATCTATACCGCACTCGCATACTATCACGAGCATCCTGAAGAGATGCGTCAGCTCCGCCGAGAACGCGACGAAGTACGAGCCGAACTCGCAGAAAGTGCGTTACAACCCCCGGAACCAGCACAGTGACTGTCTCATTTTGTACAGATGAACACGTGCCGAGTGTCTTCATCACTACTCTCCAATCGAGTGGCTACGACGTGATCAAAGCGAATACGATCTTCGGCGAAGGAACGAACGATCGTCAACTCTTGCAGTACTGCGCCGAAAACGAGTATCTATTCCTAACCCACGATAAGAAGGACTTCAGTGGGCCAGTCAGCAACGGCGTAGACCATTCAGGGATTATTATTTATACAAATCCAGTCCTGCTTCGGGATGATCCCGACGGAGTCGTACGAACGCTTGAACGCGTTCTTGGGTATTATTCGCCGCAGGAACTCGCTGGCGAGCATATCTGGTTGGATCAGTGGCACTCCTGTTGATGATCCAAATGTCTACGCGGGTGACCTCCTCCCCGTCGTGAACGGAGAGGGATCGAAGATCCCTCAGGCAGTCGGGCATAGTGGTTCACAGAAGATTTAGGTATGCTTTGAGTTGGTAGGGTAATGGCGGGACAAGAAAAAGAGATCGTCCGTCACCTCAGTGAGGACGAT
>NZ_WUBV01000005.1:0-144882 GCF_009807105.1 Natrialba sp. INN-245
GGGATCGACCTGATTTTCATTCCATCAGGTTCACCGCACCTGAATCCAATCGAACAAGTCTGGGATTATCTCAAATGGACGATGGCGCCGATCGTCATTGAGAACGAAGACGAGTTCAAAAACCTTGTTCAGGAGACTTTCGAGAAAATAACGCAACGCATCAGCTTCGCAAAGAAGTGGTGTGAGAAGTTCCTTGACTTTCAGAAGTTATCTTAGTCATTAGGTCGCGCTCGGCGACGGTGTCGAGCCAATCGTACACCGTTTGTTCGGGGAACCCCAGCAACTGCTCGATCTCTGCCGGTGATTTGCCTTGTCGGTACAGCAGCGCACACGTGAGGCGTTTGATCGCCTTCGCATCAGTTTCCGTGCGCAGTTGCTGGCGCAACTGCTCCTCATCAACATCACCCAACTTTCCGCCCCACGTCGTCATGACACTCTCTACGCGTCCAGAAGATATCTAGCCTGCTGATCCCTATCAGCTAGCGTAGCGAGCGGTACCGTTTTGTCCTCGTCGATGCTAATCGTGAATCGCACGTCGATTGTGGCGTGCATGGGACACCCCTTGGGTGGACACCAGAGGTGTCCCGTTCCTCACGGGAGACAGTTACTACTGAACTCTAGAGAACTTTGCGACGCGACCCATTTATCAACCAGGCGATGTCGTATACGGTGATGACCCGTACAAGGGCGACGAGGCGGCCCGACCGTGGCTCATCGTCTCGAACCACGAGGGCCGTCCGTTTCACGGCGACCAGTATATTGCGGTCTCGCTGACGACCAAAACGTGGATGGACACGGATCCATCGAGATTGAACCTGACGAGTGGGTACGTGTCAGAACGCCTGCCGACAGTCGAATCGTTCCGTAGGGCGTTCAGTCGGTTACGCGGTCGATCGCATCCTCGATCGCTCGTTCGACGTAGACCTCGAGCAAGTGTGCTCTGAAATCCGCCGATGCCTGTTCGTCTTCCATGAGCTGGTAGGCGTCGACGCCGTCGGTCGCGAGCGAAGCCGCCTCGGCTGGAACCTCTCGGCGGCTAAGCGGCGCGTCAGCGAGCCGTTCCTCGACCGGAGACAGACGCATCGCGTGGCCGAACGCACCGTTTGCGGCCACTCGAGCGTTAGTGATCGTTTCGCCGTCGGTTTCGAGAACCGCTGCCACGCCGACGATAGCGTATCCGGACGACGGGCTGGCTTTCTTCAGGTAGACGCCGGTGTCGTCGTCACCGAGGTGGGGAACGTCGACCGACGTGAGCAGTTCGCCGTCCTCGAGTACCGTCGTGAACATCGCGACGAAGAAGTCGTCGATCGGGATCGTCCGTGGACCATCGGGACCGTGGGCGTGAACGGTCACGTCGGCGGCCAGAGCCGCCGCAGGGAGGTCAGCGGCGGGATCCGAGTGAGCGAGGTTCCCACCGACGGTCCCGACGTTTCGGACCTGGATGTCACCGATCGCCGCGGTGGACTCGGCGACGAGTCGGTTCTCTCCCCAGAGCTGTTCGTCGCCGGCGACGCGAGCGTACTCGGTCATCGCACCGATCGTCGTGACCCCATCGTCGCGGCTGATGCCGTGGAGGTCGTCGATGAACGCGAGATCGACGACGACGTCGGGGGATGCGAGCCCCGATTTCATCGTCGGGAGCAGGCTGTGTCCGCCCGCGATCGGCGTGACCTCGCGGTCGCTGTGAGTCTCGAGCGTCTCGATAGCGTCCTCGATGGTTTCGGGATCGTAGTACTCGAACTCCTCGGGGTACATTACGAGTCACCCCCCGTTGCTGCGTCGATCGCACGCCACACCCGCTCGTTCGACAGCGGCATATCGAGGTGATCGACGTCGAACGGCTCGAGTGCGTCGACGACTGCGTTGACGACGGCTGGCGCGGCCGCGATCGTGGCCGACTCGCCGACGCCTTTGACGCCGATAGGGTTGTGCGGGCTCGGCGTGACGGTGCTGTCGGTTTCGTAGTCGGGGAGCTGGTGGGCCCGTGGAAGGGCGTATTCGTTCATCGAGCCGGTCACGAGTGTCCCGGTATCGTCGTAGACGGCACCCTCGTAGAGCGCCGCTCCGACGCCCTGGGCGATGCCGCCGTGAACCTGGCCTTCCACGATCATCGGATTGATCTGTTCGCCGCAGTCGTCGACGGCGACGTACGTCTGGAGGTCGACCTCCCCGGTTTCGGGGTCGACCTCGACCACCGCGACGTGCGTACCGAACGGGAACGTGAAGTTTTCCGGATCGTAGTAGGAGGTCGCCTCTAACCCGGGTTCGGCGTCCCCGGGGATGTCGTGGCCGAGATACGCCTCGAGTGCCACCTCCTGGATGGTGACCGATCGGTCGGGCGCGCCGACGACGCTGAATTCGCCGTCGTCGAACTCGACGTCGTCGACGCTGGCTTCGAGCGAGTGTGCGGCGATGCGTTTTGCCTTTTCGACGACCTTTCGAGCGCTGGTGGCGATGGCACCGCCACCGACGGGGCCGCTCCGACTGCCGTAGGTTCCCATCCCCTGTGGGACCGCGTCAGTGTCGCCCTCGACGACATCCACGTCCTCGAGTGGGACGCCCAGTTCCTCAGCAGCGACCTGGGCGAACGTGGTCCGGTGTCCCTGGCCCTGGTCTGCGGTCCCGCAGGCGACAGTCACCGTCCCCGACGGATGGAAGCGGACGACGCCTGCCTCCCAGCCGCCGGCCGCAGCGCCGAGTTCGCCGGCAGCTTTCGACGGGGAGAGTCCGGCGGACTCGACGAAGTTCGCGATGCCGATACCGAGATACCGATCGTCGTCCCGGAGTTCGCGCTGGCGGTCGCGAAGTTCGTCGTACTCGACGAGTTCGAGGGCGCGATCCATCGCGGTTTCGTACTCGCCGCTGTCGTAGACCATGGCGACACTGGTCTCGAACGGGAACTCGTCGGGAGAGATCAGGTTTGTCCGGCGGATCTCCGCGGGATCCATCCCGAGTTCAGATGCGGCGACGTCGACGATGCGTTCGGTCACGTAGATGCCCTCCGCTCGTCCCGCACCGCGGTAGGCGTCGACCGGAGTCGTGTTCGTGAACGCGCCGATCACCCGGCAGTGAATCGCCGGGATGTCGTACTCACTCGAGAGGATCGTTGCGTAGAGATACGACGGGGTGGCGGTGGCGAACTGCGAGAGGTGTGCCCCCAACCCGGCGTGTGTCTCGACGCGTAATCCGCGGATCGACCCGTCAGTATCGACGGCCAGTTCGGCTTCGGTGACGTGATCCCGGCCGTGACAGTCGGTGATATACCCTTCCCGGCGGGTTGCCTGCCACGTGACCGCTCGACCGAGTTGTTTGGCACACCAGGCGGTGATCGCTTCGTCGGGGTAGTGATAGATTTTGCTTCCGAACCCGCCACCGACCTCCGGGGCGACGATTCGAAGCTTGTGCTCGGGGTGGCCAAGCGTCGCGGTCGACATCAGCATCCGGTGGAGGTGTGGGTTCTGTGAGGTCATCCACACCGTGAGGTCGTCGCTGTCGGGGTCGTAATCGGCGGCCGCCGCCCGCGGTTCGACGGCGTTGGGGATGATTCTGGGTTGCTCGAGGTCGACACTCGTCACGTGATCGGCGGCCGAAAACGCCTCCGAAACGGCGTCTGCGTCGCCGATCGTGAAGTCGAACGCGACGTTGTCCGGTGCCTCCTCGTGGACGGTAACGTCGGAGTCGACCGCCTCATCGGGTTCGGTTACCGCATCGAGACGGTCGTACGTGACGTCGATATCCCCGAGCGCGTTGTGGGCCGCGTATCGGTCTTCGGCGACGACTGCGGCGATTGCATCACCCGTGTGGCGGACTTTGTCGGTTGCCATGATCCTGTACTGGGGGGTGACGAGTCCGGGCAGCGACCAGGCAGTCGGGATATCGTTTGGAATGCCACTCTCCTCGACGTCCGCGCCGGTGAACACGGCGACGACGTCGTCCCGGTTCTCGGCCTGGTCGACGTCCACCGACTCGAGGGTGGCGTGAGCGTACTGACTCCGGAGGATCGCCACGTGGGCTGCCTCGGGGAGCTTTTCGTCGGTGTACTCGGCGACGCCGGTCAGTATCGATCGGTCCTCGCGGCGCTCGACGGACGATCCGAAGACGCGGTCGGTGACCGACTCCTGTTCGGACATCTCAATCAGCCCCGCTAAGTTCGGGTTCGCCGGCTGCCATCAGTTCTCCGGCACGTTCGACCGCGTCCACGATGTTGTGATAGCCCGTACAGCGACAGACGTTCCCTTTCAGTGCGTCCCGGATCTCCGATCTGGTGGGATCGGGGTTGTCCTCGAGCAGCGACAACGCCGTCAGCATCATCCCGGGCGTACAGTAGCCACACTGGAGCCCGTGTTCTTCCCGGAACGCCTGCTGGAGTGGATGCAGGTCCTCGCCGTCTGCGAGTCCCTCCACGGTCGTAATTTCGGCCCCGTCGTACCGGACTGCAAGCAGCGTACACGATTTTACTGCCCGTCCGTCGACGTGGATGGTACAGGCACCACAGAGACTGCTCTCGCAGCCGACCTTCGATCCCGTATAGCCGAGTTCGTCTCTGAGTGCGTGAACGAGCAACGTCTGTGGCTCGACGTCGAACGTCCGTTCTGTGCCGTTTACCGTGAGTGTGATCTCTCGTGTCGTATCAGTCATTGTCGGATGTTTCGGATGTGGTCGCGTTCTCGACGGCACTCGGTACCGACCGCCTGTTCGGCCTCTCCAACCTCCCGGAGCCGGACAGGGTGGCGACGGTCGAGGTGGCCGTCGACGGACGGCTCCGGCGCTCTGGAGACGTCTTCGATCTCGGGTTCGCCGTCGAGGCCCGTTTGGTACCATCCGGCATAGTAGCCACTATGAGTTCAACATACATATAATCAGCCGCACTCCAAACTACTTTTTCAGTATTTATTGAATGAGATTCGATATCTATCCATTATACTAGAATGATGGGTCCAGCGTCGACGGACAGTCCGGCCTGGTCACTGGTATTACTCTCAACGTTCTCCGGAAACGAGACCGGTTTAGGAAGTCAACACTGCACCCGACCGCTAGGTCGTTTCTCGGCCATCGCAGGCAGCGTTCGTTCCCGAACAATATTCCCTATGTACAGACTTAATTGAATACAGTCCAACTTTCATCAGGTATGTTGAGGATTGACCAATATCTATTCGTGTCCGGAGTTTGAATTGGTATGACAAGGCATGGGAAACGATCGAATCACACCCGTAGACTTGCCCGAACCGCGGTACGAGTACGGCGGCGACGACCACGTGTTCGTCGAGCTCGCCGAAGCGATGAGCTTCACGGCCAACTTCAAGGCGATGGCGATCACCCAGCAAGTAGCCGAACGCGAGATCGACGGCGTCGTCGAGAACTGTCCGGCGAACGCGTCGTACATGCTCCGTATCGATCCGGACGTCGCCCACCCGGACACGATCATCGAGGAACTCCGAGAGATCGAAGCCGCACTCGACGTCGAAAACTACGAGTGGGAGACTCGCGTCATCGACGTCCCGGTCCTGTTCGAGGATCCCTGGACCCACGAGACGCTCATGGAGTTTCGCGACCGCCACCAGGACCCCGACGGAACCGACCTCGAGTACTCCGCGGAACTGAACGGTTTCGACTCGGTGGAGGCGTTTATCGACGCGTTCGTCGCCGCACCGCATATGGTCACGATGGTCGGGTTCGTCCCGGGGCTGCCGTGGTGTTTCCAGATGGTCCCCAGGGAGAGACAACTCGAGGTCCCGAAGTACGTCGAACCACGGACCGACACGCCCAGCCGTGCGATCGGCTTCGGCGGCGCGTTCTCGGTCATCTATCCGGTCCAGGGTGCGGGCGGCTACCAGCTGTACGGACGGACGCCGATAGAGGTCCTCGACGTCGATCAGCGCCTGCCGGATTTCGAAGATTCGATCGTCTATCCCAATCCCGGTGACATTCTGAACTACCGTCGAATCGACCGCGAGGAGTACGACGAGATCCGCGAGGAGGTCGAAGCCGGGAGCTACGAGTACACCGACGAACCGGTGACGTTCTCGACCGAGGAGTTCTTCGAGGCGCCCGACGAGTACAACGAGCGACTCGTGGAGGTGATCGCATGATTCGAATCACCGACGGTGGCATCGCGAGCACCGTCCAGGATCTGGGACGGTTCGGCAACTACCACATCGGAATGCCGCCGTCCGGGGCGATGGACGAGTACGCACACACGGTCGCGAACTACCTCGTCGGGAACGACGAGGACGCCGCGACGATCGAGATGACCTATCAGGGCGTGACGGCCACGTTCGACGAAGACGCCGTCGTCGCGATCACCGGTGCGGACATGTCGCCGACGCGCAACGGCGACCCCATCGACACCTGGACGACCGTCGCCGTCGAAGCCGGCGACGAACTCGAGTTGTCGTTTGCGACCGAGGGAGCGCGCGCCTACCTCGCCGTGGCGGGCGGGATCGACGTCCCCGAAGTGATGGGGAGCCGGTCGACGTACACGCTTGTCGGGATCGGCGGTCAGGACGGACGCACGCTCGAGGACGGCGACGAGCTCGCGATCGGGGAGCGAACCGACGACCGGCGCGATCTCGTCGGGGAGACGGTCGGCGACGAGTACATCCCGGAGTACGCGACCGAAGACACCGTTCGCGTCATCCTCGGGCTGACGGACTACCGGCTCACCGAGGAGAGCAAAGCCGACCTCTGTGAGGCCGAGTGGACGGTATCACCGGAGGCCGACCGCGTCGGGTACCGACTCGACGGACCCGACATCGAGTTCGAGGAGCGCGATCAGCCGTTCGGTGCCGGTACCGATCCCTCGAACGTCGTCGACCTCGGATATCCGGTTGGCTCGATCCAGGTCCCACAGAAGCCGATCGTGCTCATGCAAGACGCCGTAACCGGCGGGGGCTACGCGACCGTCGGCACCGTCATCAGCGTCGACCGGGGACGGCTCGCCCAGCGCCAGACCCACAAATCGGTGTACTTCGAGCCCGTAGAGATCGACGACGCACTCACAGCCCGTCAGGAGCGCCACGACCGCCTCTCAGAAATTCGAAAAGAGGTTGGACTCGAGGATTGATATTCGACAATACGTATTCGAAACGAATAGGAATTTAACCAAAGAGTATAATCAGAACGGGATCCAATACAGACAACGATGGGAGAACAAGTCAAATCACCGATGCCTGGGATCTTTTACCGGCAATCGGATCCGGACGAGCCGCCGTTCGTCGAGGAAGGCGACAGCGTCGACGCAGGCGACACGATCGGTCTCGTCGAGGTAATGAAGAACTTTCACGAGATTACCACCGAAAACGGCGGGACTGTCGGCGAGTTCCACGTCGAGAACGAAGCCGAGGTCGAAGCCGAACAGACACTCCTCGATATCGAGTGAGGGAACCGGGTTCGGGTGGGCACACTCGGTTCGACCCGCTCGGAAAGCCGTATCGTCGACCGCCTGGACTCCGGTTACCGATCGAAACCGAGACCCAGGAGCAAGAGTCTTCCTGCTCGATCGAACGCAAGCGTATTGGATCACGTTTTGATTTCGCCTTCCAAGAGGAACGAAGTTCGGTAAGATTGGATAACTCCCTATATGTTACGAAAAATATATGCAGAATTGTATCACACGTACAGATATGCCGACGATCGACATCAACTGTGATATGGGTGAGAGCTTCGGCAACTGGACGATGGGCAACGACGAAGCGGTGATGCCCTATATTACGTCTGCGAATATCGCGGGCGGCTTCCACGCTGGTGATCCCCACGTCATGCGCGAGACGGTCGAACTGGCCGCCGAACACGACGTCGGCATCGGCATCCATCCCGGGTTCCCGGACAAGATGGGCTTTGGCCGCAGAACTATCGACGCAACTCCCGAAGAAGTTCGTGATTACGTCGTCTATCAACTCGGTGCACTGACAGCGTTCGCACAGCGCCACGGCGTCACCGTCGAACACGTCAAACCCCACGGTGCGATGTACTCGATGCTCTCCGAGAGCCCGGATCACGCCAGGGCTGTCATGGACGGAATGCTCGAGGTCGACGAGGAGCTCGTCTACCTCGCGACGGACATGCACATCTACGAGGTCGCCCAGAAAGTCGACGGAGTGACGGCCGTCTTCGAGGGATACGTCGACCTGGATTACCGAGCCGACCGATCGCTCATCGTCGAACAACAACTCGAGGACCGTGATCCGGAACTCGTCGCCGACCGGTTCGTCTCGATCGCTACCGACGGCGTCGTCGAGACCGCAAACGGCGAAGAGATCGACGTCCCCGCGGATAGCATCTGCATCCACGGCGACAACCCAAACGCCGTCGAGATTCTCGAGGCGATTCACGACCGACTCGAGGACCACGACATCGAACTCGCGTCGCTTCCGGACGTCGTCAACTCCTCGTGAATCGACCGTCACGAACCGAACCGATCTCCCGTTCGACCGCTACTCGTCGACGAGTTCGCGGTCGACGTAGTTCGTCGTGTGTTCGTTCGAGAGGAATCCCTCGTCCTCCAGAAGCCGTCGATGAAACGGGATCGTGGTGGGAACGCCCTCGACGGTCGACTCGGAAAGTGCACGTTTCCCGCGGGCGATGACTTCCTCGCGGTTGGCCCCCGTGACGATCACCTTCGAGAACATCGAGTCGTAAAACGGCGCGATCGCATCGCCCTCGTCGACGCCGTCGTCGACCCGGACGCCGATTCCCCGCGGAGGTTCGTACGACGAGAGCGTTCCCGGCAGGGGGATGAAGTCGTTGTCCGGATCCTCCGCGTTGATCCGAAACTCCATGGCCGCTCCGCGTGGCTCGATCTCGTCTTGGGAGATCGTCAGCTCCTCTCCGGCAGCGATCCGAAGCTGCCACTTCACCAGGTCGATCCCCGTGAGTTCCTCCGTGACGGGATGTTCGACCTGAATGCGGGCGTTGACCTCGAGGAAGTAGTAGTCGCCACCCTCGTAGAGAAACTCGACCGTCCCGGCGTTGACGTAACCCGCCTCCGCGGCGCCACGGCGGGCGGCCTCACAGATCTCCTCGCGGGTCTCGTCGTCCAGGACCGGTGAGGGAGACTCCTCGACGAGTTTCTGCTGGCGACGCTGGATGCTACAGTCGCGTTCGCCGAGGTGTCTGACGTTCCCGTGTCGGTCGGCGATGATCTGGACTTCGATGTGGCGCGGATCCGTCAGAAACGTCTCGATGTAGACGCTCGGATTGTCGAAGTACGCCTCACCCTCACGGACTGCGTCCTGGTACTTCGACTCGATCTCGTCGGGGCCGTGAACGATCTTCAGGCCGCGGCCACCGCCACCGCCGTCGGCTTTGATCGCGAGCGGGTAACCGTGTTCGTCGGCGAACGCCCTGACGTCGGCTGGATCCGGCGCGGGTTCGGTCGTCCCGGGAACGATCGGGACGTCCGCTTCCGCCATGATCTTCCGAGAACGTGTTTTCTCACCGAAGTCGGCCATGACCGAACTCGGCGGGCCGATCCAGACGAACTCACTGTCCTCGACCGCGGTCGCGAACGACTCGTTTTCCGCCAGAAACCCGTACCCCGGATGTATCGCGTCGACGTCGCCCTCTCGAGCGGCCTCGAGTAGCGCCTCCCGGTCGAGGTAACTGTCCTGTGCCTTCGAACCCCCGATATGGTAGGCCTCGTCGGCCATTCTGACGTGTTTCGCCGTTTCGTCCGCGTCGCTATAGACCGCGACGGACGTGACTCCCAGATCCGAACAGGACTGGATGATCCGAACGGCGATCTCCCCACGGTTGGCGACCAGAACGGTTTCAAACACAATACAAAATTGTGGGTGTTACCCACAGATAAGTCTAACCTACAACATCTGATTGAATCTTGTTCGGGATTGTAACTGTCAGTGGGAGAAGTACGGCCAGAGGTGAGTGCGTCGGGAGAGGCGATTGCTCATGCGACTGCATCGAGCGCCTCGAGCCACTCCGCCGACGGAACGACGATTCCGGCTTCATCCATCATCGGCTCGATGACGACGGCTTCGGTACCGTGACCGGCGTTTACGACCGAGGTTCCCGAGAAGAGATTGAGGTACTCGTTGCCCTCGAAATCCTCGAGCGTACAGCCCACCGCTCGTTCGGCGGGGACGTTCAGGGACTTCCAGATCGAACGAGCCAACGACGGACCAACCAGCACTCTCCAATCTGATCCGACGACCCGCCCGCTGTTCGAATGTTGTTTATCCTCCGATTTCGACGTGAGAGTATGGACGAACGGAGCGTTCGAATCCTGCACGCGATTTCGGAACTCGAGACGGATAATCTGGACGAAATTGCAACCTACACCGACATTCCCAAATCGACTGTCCACTACCGAATCGACCAACTCAAAGAGCAGGGAGTTATCACGAACGACCTCTACGACATCGATATCGAGGAACTCGGTCTCGAGATCACCGTTATCACCGAGGTGATGGCCGAGTACGACACGCAATACCACAAGCGTGTCAGCAAGAAACTCACGGCTATAGAGGGCGTCAACCAGGTGTACTTCACGATGGGCGACACCGATCTAATCGTCATCGCACACCTCTCCGATCGTCAGATGGTACACGGCCTCATCCAGGATTACGAGGAGATCGACGAGGTCGTCCGAACCAGTTCGAAGTTCGTCATCGAGACGGTCAAAGACGAGTCGTATCCGCTCAACGACTTCGAACTGGAGACGCTGATCGAATCGATCGTCGACGACTGATCTTGGCCACCGACGGGAGGAAACCGCTGTGAGCGCTTAGCGGTGAAAGTCGACCGATCGTTCGCTATCGGCTCGCACGACCGTCGTTTCCGAGGGTTCGGTACGGGCGATCTCCCGACCCTCTCTGAGAACGAGCGTTCGCGGCGCTCGCGTTCGGAGTGCGTTGAACGGACCGGGCGAATCGTAGACGACGAGCGATCCCTCGTTACCGACCTCGAGGCCGTACTCGTCGACGCCGAAGACGTCGGCGTTCGCGTGGGTGATCATCTCCCACAGCGTTTCGACGTCCGAGCGACCGCTCATGTGTGCGTAGTGAAGCAAGATAAACGCGGCATCGATCGGATCGCCGCATCCGTAGTGGTACCACGGGTCCATGACGGAGTCGTGACCGAGCCCAACGGTAACGCCAGCCTCGTGTAGTTCGTCGATCCGGGTATGACCACGGCGACGCGGATAGTCGTCGTACCGTCCCTGCAACACCGAGTTGTCCGGCGGGTTCGTGACTACGCTCACGCCACTGTCCTCGAGCAACGAGACGACCTTCGCCGCGTAACTGTTGGGGTAAGAGTGCATCGCGGTCGTGTGACTCGCCGTGACTCGGTCGCCGATCCCTCGTTTACTCGCTTCGCTCGCAAGCACTTCAGTAAAGCGCGAGCCCGGATCGTCGGTCTCGTCGATGTGGAGGTCGACCGGCCGGTCGTACTCCTCGGCGAGATCCATCGCGAGTTTGACGGAGGCGACACCATCCTCACGCGTATGCTCGTTGTGAGGGATCGCCCCCACCAGATCCGCCCCCATCTCGAGAGAGTCACGCAACAGATCCTCGTGAGTTTCGTCGGTGAAGATCCCGTCCTGTGGGAACGCAACGACCTGGAGATCGACCACATCAGAGACCTCCTCGCGGAGTTCGAGGAGCGCTCGAACGCCAGCCAACGAGTGTTCGGTCGTATCGGCGTGGGTGCGAATCCGGGTGACGCCGTTTGCCACGAACCACTCGATCGCCTGTTCTGCCCGTGCTTTGACGTCGTCACTCTCGAGGGACTGCTTTCGTTCGTCCCAGATACCGATCCCCTCCGCAAGGGTACCGGACTCGTTCCACCTCGGTTCGCCCGCAGTCAGCGTCGCATCGAGGTGGAGGTGCGGTTCGGTCAGGGGCGGCGTCACGAGACGGCCGTCCGCATCGTACCGACGGTCGGCCGAAACGACTTCAGGATCGATCGAGCCACCGTCTTCGACTCGCGTGATCGTCCCGTCCTCAATCGCGACGTCGACCGACGACCCGCCACATGTCGTCGCGTTGGTGATAATACGGTCAGTCATAGAACAATACATCCCTAGGGGTGTAATAGTATTGTCGCTTTGTATTCACCGACGTGGGTTACTGACAGAGCCTCAGATAATTGCGCTGATAAAGTATTATCAAGTGACAAAACATTTATTGGCAGTTCATGTGACGTGACCAATCATGTCTGTGCGAGACGGAGATTTTGACTGGCGACGTATCGTTTTCGGTGACAAAGACCTCCCCGATCCTGACTATCCGCTCGATCACGTTCCGAAAGACGAACGAAAGGGGTTGGTAAGTCTCTCTGCAGTATTGCTCGGACTCGTCTTCTTCGCGGGAACGATGTGGGCTGGCGCAGAGGTCAGCGCGGCGATGGGCTTTCAGGAGATGCTGTCCGCGATGGTCGTCGGTCACATTATCCTCGGCGGCTACGTCGCGTTGCTCTGTGCGATCTCCGCGAAGGCCGGACTAACGACCGTCCTGCTGGCGCGGTACTCGTTTGGACGCGTTGGCGCGAAGATGGCCGATCTCCTGCTCGGTGGTACCCAGGTTGGCTGGTTCGGGGTCACCATTCCGATGGTCGCCATTCCGACCGCGACGTACTTCGGTCTCGAGACCGGTGCGCTGATCTCTGCGTTGATCGTCACCTGGGGCGTGTTGCACATGCTGACGGCATACTTCGGCTACGACGGGATGGAGAAACTCTCGTACGTCGCCGTTCCGTTTCTCGTCGTCGTCGGAGTCCTCTCGATCTACCTCGCGGTCGGTGACGCCGGCGGAATCGATGGGCTGCTTGCACAGACTGGTGGCGGCGAAATGTCGTTCGGGCTGGCAGTAACGATCGTCGTCGGGACGTTCATCAGCGCCGGAACGCAGGCACCCAACTGGGCGCGGTTTGCGATCAACTCGCGTGTTGCGTTCTGGGCCGGGCTGATCGCGTTCCTCGTTGGCAACAGCTTTCTATTCCTCAGCGGGGCCGTCGGCGGTGCCGTCTACGACGTCACGCCACAGGGCGACCTCTACGAGGTGCTTGTCGCACAGGGTCTCGCGACCGTCGGCCTGATCGCACTGATCTTGAACATCTGGACGACCAACGACAACGCGGCCTACGCGTTCAGCGTCGCCGGTGCTGAGGCGTTCGAGTTCGACCGCAAGCGACCGTTCGTCATCGCTGGCTGTCTCGTCGGCATCGGTTTGGCACTGGCTGGTGCTGATACGTTACTCCTCCCGTGGCTCGAGTTACTGGGCCAGTACATCCCGCCGCTCGGGGCGATCATCATCGCCGACTTCCTGCTGTGCTGGCGTGGTGGCATCCCACGGATGGGAGACGTTCAATTTACGAACATCCGCTGGACCAGTATCCTCGCGTACGGCGCTGGCTGTCTCGCCGCCATTTTGACCGCCGGGTCGATCGTTCCTGGAGTCGCAGTGTCGGCACCGGTGCCGGGAATGGCAGCACTCAATAGCATGATCGTCGCCGCAGCCGTCCACATCGCCGGCTACTACGCACTCGAGCGAACGGGGATCCTGCCATCCCACCGGATTTCACCCGGCGCCGAACGTCTCTAACGGCGTTCGATCGTTTTGGAAGCCTGTTATCGTCGTTCTACCGAAGCCGACGGATACGACCGACACGGGCCATAGCGTCCGTACCCTGTAGTTCCACCGAACACCATCGCACACACCCGCTCGCGAGTGTCCACGGGTGACGCGAACCGTGCTACCTCGCTGGTTGAATAGCCAGCCGTCTTTGACGTTGACGAGACGCTCCGCGTCTCGTTCGCACACCAGAAGTCTTCGACTTCTGGGGACGCTTGCTGTATGCGAGGAGGAAGGCCCCATTGACAGGGCTACACGCGCTGGAAAGCACGTCCTTGGTCACAACTGGACGGCGACCGTCGAAGGGTCACGCGAAAGCGTACTTGAACCCCGAGGAAACGCGCAACCTGAATATCCACTTCGTGGATTCCCGCGTCTTTAGGCGCGGGAGGATGTCAACATCACCGCACCGCCGCGAACAGGTCCTCGACACTCGTATCGGAGATAATCGCCATTTCCCGGGCCACACACTCGAGGACCCGGACGAACACGCCGTATGACGGTGTCGACGGGAACAGCAACCTGACGGCCTGGTCGGGATCGCTCGGACACTCAAGCGTGTACTCGGTGCCGTAGCCCTCGAGGTAGACGAGCAAGCCCTGACAGCGGTAGGGTCGGCGGTCCTCAATATGCGGTTCGACGGTCACTGTCAGTGTCCGCGTCTTCCCGTCAACGGTCGCGACCGTTAACCCGGTCACCGGTCTCGAGACGTTGCACCACGCTCTGGATCCAGGGTTTGCGCTCCTCTGGGTCGTAGTTGTGGTTGGGATTGGCCTCAGGCATCGGAATCACCGTCCCTCTCTGTATCTACTCCCTGCTCGCGATCGACGAACTGCCGCGTCGCCTCGCGGATGGCCGCGCTTCGATTCGGGTACTCGTCGGCGTCGACGAGTGCGTTGATCCGCTCAAGGACAGGGACGTCTTCGCGGCAGGTCACGCGTTCGGCGCTAGTGGTTCTGTGGCGGTCTCGCGGCCCGTCCTCGGCGGTACTCACGAAGTCGTCACCTCCGATATCGGCTCCACACTCGTAACACAGATATAGCGCGTTCTCGAGTGCGAGACAGACCGTCGGACCGCAGTTTGGACACTCGCCGTCGTACAGACACGACTCGGGTTCGCGGTCGGATTTCTGTGTTCTGTCGACGCACGCGAGCGATTAGCCGGGTGCGAGCTGTTGGACGATGGCGTCGGGGACGTCCTTCCCCAACTGTATCTCCCCGTCCCACTTTCCACCGTCCACGCACCCGATGTCTCGAAGCTTTGCGGCGATCGAAGGGGGAAGGTCGTCCACGGGCCGTTCAAACTCGGCCTCGTAAAATGCGTACTCGTCTTCGTCGCTGTCGCTCTCATCGAACACGACGTACCAGTACGGTCCGAGGTATCACTGCATCCCCCGACGCTTCCGGCGTGCTCGATCACGCGGACGTTCTCCGCCGCGTCGAGTTCTCGAAGTTCGCTTTGCTTTTTCTGGGCGTTCGACTCGAGTGTGTACGGATCGATGTAGACCCGCGTTCCGGCGACTTCGAAGACGACTGTGTAGTAGGTCTGTGTCGCTCTCGAAACTGTCTCGCCCATTAGAAATCGCCTCCACGACGACCATAACCGGTGTACTCTGGTCGATGCTCGAGTATGTCGCCTGTTATCAGATGGATATGGAGAGGTGGGTCAACACCGTTATCCACGTTCAGCAGATAGTATTGAGTATGAATCCGTCCACACAAGCTGTCGAACAACCACCACCTCGAAAGACGATGCTCTACTGCTTCAACTGCGGTCACGAAAGCACCGTTGACGGAGACTGGGTAATTCAGAAGTACGACAACTGCACTGACTACGACTGCCCCGAATGCGAAACAACGATTACCACCCGGCGACGGCCGTCAGACACTCCGAGCGATACTAGCGGAAGCCTGTGCTATTGTTCAGGCGACTAATTTTCAGTACTTCACATCCCGACCGCGAACGCGCGGGCGTTGACCTCTTCGCAGGCCTGCTGGGCCGTCGGTCCCGTGTGAATCTGGACGGGATCTAACGAGGCGTCTAATCGCCCCTCGAGGCCGGCTTTGACCTCGCCCTCGAGTTGCTGGCCGGGTTCGGAAACCACCGCTCGCACTGATTCGGGGACGGCAGCCTCGCCTACGGGTTCGTGATCACGGTGGGCAGCTTTGTTGCGATGCAGCGAGGCTTCGGTTTGCTGTTCGATATCGTATTGCGCTCCGTTTCTCGGCGAACCACCCATACCATGACAGACAGTTTGTGAGCGCATTGACGGCTTATATACCTGGGTTAAAAACGTAGTAAATTATGTGTTTCGGAACCGAGATTATATCGGCGAGACTCTTCTTAGGTTGACTCGAGCAGGCCTGAGAGATCGTACGCGTCGTCGGGCGTGTGCTGTTCTTGCCAGTCGGTGATCGTCGCCTGCGGGTCGTGATAGTCCTGATAGAAGTCGTGATTGTTGTACCAGCCGATATGATCGTAGAACCCCGGCCCCTGAATCCGAACGTCTTCCGGCGGGGCGACTCCCATCGTGATGTAGCAATCGCGAACTTGACAGCACAGATGGCGAACTAGCGAGTGGCGGAACTCCTCGAGGTCGTCGAACTGGTACGCACGGCCGAACATCTGTGGGCGGGCGTCAGGGTGGCGGGCTGGGATGGCTCCATCGGCGTCTCCCGCCACCGCTTCGTCGCGGTCGCCGTTTGCCCACCGGATCGTAACCGGTCCGATGGCCTCGATGATGCCCTCACTGAACGTTTCTGCCACACTGGAGGTATCGATCTCCTCGTCGCTGGCGAAAGTCTGCTGGATACGACTCACGAGCCCCCCACTGTCGGTGGCCTGTTCGACCGTTCGCACCATTGCTTCCAGCGCCCCATCGTTGATCAGGTCCTCGAGCAAGGCTGCCGTATCGGTCTGATCCAGCCCGAGGTAGATGTCCTGTTCGACGCGTGGGACGGTCACCGGTGGCAGATCCGGAACCTTAACGACCGGCGACGCCTCGCCGGCGTCGTGGCGCATCTGCTGGTAGAACTCGCCGAAGTGCGCCTCGAATGAATCTGCAGATAGGTTGGCGATGGCCATCGCGGCGGTCGCAATCCGATCGGGATTCGAAAGCGGGTCGACTGTTTCGTACCCACGCTGACGATAGACGTAGAACTTGGCGAACCGGCGCGTCTGGTTGACCCATTCGTGCTCTTCTTGGGTTCGTTTGGATGGGTTGTCCGGGTAGCCGTCTTGATCGTGATACTTAACCTGTCCGTTTTCCTTTTCTAGTGTTAGATCATGCACAACTGAATTGTTGTCAGTTACGTCAACGCCAATATATTGATTATCTTCAGCGGTGATTGAGATATTCATGATTGTTTTTCCCCTTCAAGCGGGTCAGTACTGTTTCCAGTGGCACCGCTTTCCTCCAGTTCACGTTTGACCGTTTCGACGACCGTTGCGAGTTCTTCCGGCGAGAGACTGCTCTCTTCACCGAGTGCGGCGTCGGCAGCCCCTTTGCCGAGCATACTCGAGGCGAAGGCTCCAGAGGCAGCGACGGCAGCACCAGCAGCAAGCGGCAACGCGCCGGCGGATGCGACCGTCGTCAGTGCTGCAAAGGTTGCGCCGACTCCGGCGGTGACCGCCGTTCGATTGTCGGTCGCCCCGTCGCGTAGCCGTTCCCACACGCTGCTCTCTCCGCCCTCGATCGCCTCGGGATCTACACCGAGGTCTTCCAACGCCGCTTCGTCCAGTTCGTCCGAGCCGCTGAGCAACTCTTCGATTTCCTCGGATCGCTGTTCCAATCGCTTGTCTACCGCCTCGGGAACGCGCTGTTCGATCTCTTCGGAGACGATTTTGCGAATCCGGGATGGGCTCGCGAGTCCACCGTCGTCGGTGGCCGTCCGCTGAATGTGGACGTCCGTCCCCATCCGACTCACGACCAGCGGCTCCTCACCGGAGAGCGCCTGCTCGGCCGCCGCGTCGGCCTCCCGTTCTAACTGCGGATCAGGGTCAATCTCGAGGTCAGCGCCCTCCTGAGGCATCATCGAAATCGGCGCGCCACCGTTCTGTTGTGTGACGTGGGCGAGTTCGTGGGCTAACAGGTGCTGACCCTCAGGACTTTCGGGATCGTACTCGCCGGAATTAAAGACGATATCGTTCCCGCAGGTAAACGCCTTCGCGTCGATCGCCTCAGCAGCTTTCGCTGCAGTGCCGCCCGTGTGAATGCGCACGTCCGAGAAATCGGCGTCCATCCGCTCCTCGAGGGCGCGTTGGACGGGCTGATCCAGCGGTTGGCCACCGTTGCTCAGGACGTCCAGCACTTGCCCGGGCACTTCGTCAGCGGTCGTGTCAGTCCCCTCGAGGGACCGCTGGATCTGACCCTCGTCACGACCGAACATGCGTGGAACGGCCGAGTCGGCCAGATCCACAGCGGCAGCGGAGTTATCGAACGTCGCTGCCTCGAGGTGGGTCTCCACCCGGGCATGCTCGAGTGCAGCCGCCGCCAGCGGTTTGGGACTTCCATCCCGGACAGCAGCCGACGAAGACGCCGTGTCGGCTGTCTGTGACCGTGACTTGTCACTCGTCTCGTTGTCCGAGTCCGCATTCCGAGAACGTTTCCAGTCTGTCATTTCCCTGCCCTCCGGGAGCGGTTGGTGGGTCCACGATTGGGGGTTCGATTGGACATACTTGCCTTGGTTTTTATTCCAACACGAGCACCATAATTCTTTTCCAAATGAGTGACTTCTGTAATTCTACAATGGAATCTAGACGTGCTGGGAAGATTGGGGAAGTAATCGTTTTGAACGGAGGATAAGAGGGGACGGGATGAATATGTACACCGACGCTGGGGGCCACCTGCGCGCAGAGTTCGACCGAATCAGCGCGATTCTCGAGTGTGTCGTTGAGACGGAACGGCGAGACGAGACGTCCAGTGAACAGCCCGGTCTCATTGGTGAGACGAGTCTGGCTGCCTTCGCTGGAACTGGGTCGCCGCCCACGACGGATGCCATCGAGACGGCACAGCAACAGGCAGACACAATCGACCAACACCTTGCCGAGAGCCGCGACAAAGATATTGCACTGCCGCTGGACGACCTCTGTCGGACGTTCGATCTCTCCCAGGCGGAGAAAGATGTCCTGTTATTCGTCCTCGCCCCCGAAATCGATCGGTCGATCACCGACATCTATGGACGGCTGGATGACTCCGGACAGGCACTGTTACCCACGGTCGCGATCGTCGAGCGACTGCTATGGTACGCGGGCCACCGGGAGACGACCCCAACTGACGACCGCCACGACGCGCTCTCCCAGTCCACGCCGCTATTCGAGTACGGCATCGTCGACCGAACGGCGAGAGAGAACGCCAGTCCGTCGAGGTTCGACATCTTCTCCGTCGACGACCGCATCGTCGAGTTTCTTCAGGGAGACGATAGCCTCGATTCGAGAGTACGGACGCGTCTCGAGCGCGAGACACGAATCCAGGACCAGCCACTGACGATCGCAGACGCGGATTCGTCCCTCGAGGAGCTGCTGATAGCCCCGGAGTGTCGGGCGGATCTGGAGGCACTGCCCGATCCCGACGAGCGAGGTCGGCGCGTCTACGTCCACGGCCCGGCGGGAGCCGGGATGCACCGTGCTGTGGAAGCCGTCTGTGAGAGCGACCGGCTGCTTCGGGCCGACCTGCGGGCGGTCCTCGAGGCCGACGCACTCGAGGCGGATACGATCGACGCGGCGGCACTCGAAGCGATCCGTATCGAGAACCGTGACTTCCAGCACGCGATGAACACCGTCGAGCCGTCCGCACTCCGTGAGGTATTCGTCGAGGTGCCGGACATCTCCTGGGACGAGGTCGGCGGTCTGGAGACGACGAAAGCGCGACTTCGGGAGACGATCCAGTGGCCGCTCGCGTACTCACCCGTCTTCGACGAACTCCATCTCAGTGCGGCAAACGGCGTCTTACTGTACGGGCCCCCAGGGACCGGGAAAACGCTGCTGGCCAAAGCCGTCGCGAGCGAAGCCCAAAGCAACTTTATTTCGGTCAAAGGGCCCGAACTGCTCAACAAGTACGTCGGAGAGTCCGAAAAAGGAGTTCGAGAGGTGTTCGAGAAGGCTCGCTCGAACGCGCAACGGTGGTCTTCTTCGACGAGATTGACGCCATCGCTGCCGAACGTGGGAACGGTGGAGACGCTTCCGGCGTTCAGGAACGCGTGGTATCGCAACTGCTGACGGAACTGGATGGTCTCGAGGAACTCGAAGACGTCGTCGTGATCGCGACCAGCAACCGACCGGACCTCATCGACGATGCACTGTTGCGTCCGGGACGGTTCGACCGTCAGATCCACGTTCCGATACCGGACGAGCAGGCACGTCGCGAAATCTTTGCCGTCCACACGGCACGCCGTTCGATCGGCGACGGCGTCGAATTCGCCCGTCTCGCCGGTCGGACACAGGGGTACGTCGGCGCGGATGTCCAGGCGGTCTGTCGGGAGGCCGCGATGGAGGCTGCACGGGAGTACGTCGATGGAGCGACACCGTCGGACGTCGACGACGGTGTCGGAACGATTACAGTGACTGCCGATCACTTCGATCACGCGATCAAAACCACGAGCTCGAGCGTCGACGACGAAACACAACGTCGATACGAGGAACTCGAGCGGAAGTTCAATTGACGTCGCACCAGGAGGGCCGCTCGGAATCAGACCGGAAGCGGCGATAGTTCCATCTACCGTCTTCTCTCTGACTGTTGTTTCACACACCACTCGTATAGGACTTTTTTGCGCCTTTCGGATTCCCCGCCGACTATGTTCCGTTGGAGTTCGGTACCAGTGATCGTCGAACGCGTCCGATCGATTGCCGGTAAAACGTGACAACGACCCATACAATACTATCGGACAACATAGTCAGTGAAGATTTTGATCCTTTGTTTGGTCGGAATTCTATAACTCATTTTATCTGATAATATGATTATTAACTAAATTTCAATAATTATCAGCCTGTCGATTGATTCAATTATTGATTTTGATTTTCTTCGCTAATTGTGATCGGACAACAGGGGAAAAATAGCTACCGAATCATATCATATAATCCCTAATATTACAGTATTAGGAAGGCAAGATAATATATTCTTCAGTCAACAGTAACAGTACTTATCTCGCCCTAACGAGCGTACATACAGGGTCAATAGGGCTCAGTCATTTTAGCAATATATCTATAATAAATCATAACCGCCACTTTTATACATATATAATGTTCTAAATGTGTAAGGATACATTTACTCAGTCGAGTTGCCTACAAGTATGTAGCCCCTGAACAGAATGGTGTCCCCATTGGCTCGGCCAATCGCGATTCGAATCTGTTATCACTGTACTATTGATAGGTGTCATCAGCCCATCAAGGACTGGATAAAGCATATTCAGCCAGTTCACACAGTAATCCGCCAGGTGGATACTAATCCGGAACGGGACTGATAAACCGGTGAGCTTGTCGGTCAACCGTCGGTTCCGCCACGGGGCTGTTGGCGACACAAACCACTGGTACCGAAACAGTTGGGAATTTTCATATATTAATAAAATATAACAGAAAAATATTATGTATTGGATTTCGATAAGAAAGGTGGGCGAAAGTGCTCGAGACGATCCGTGCTGACAGAGACAGTAAACGACGTCTCGATCGGCGAAAGTGTTAATCGGTACCGGCACCCAACTACGACAAATGAGTCTCTCGCCAACAGCGCGGGACGTCCCGACCCGGTTCGAGACCGCCTGGACCGAGACCGAACCGACCGGTATCACCGCACACACCGACTGTACCACCCATGAATTCGTCTGAACCCGGCTGGAGCGCGTCCGAAACGAACGTTATGGACGCCATCACGAAAATCGTCAGGAGCGACCGTGAGGCCGTCCTGGCGACCATCGTCGACGTCGAGGGCAACGCCTACCGGCGGCCCGGCGCGAAGATGGTCGTCACGCCGGACGGCTCCGGTGTGGGAAGTATCACGGCCGGCTGCCTCGAGGACGAGGTCGTCGAACTCGCCCGCCGCGTTCTCGAGGAGGGTGAGCCACGCGTGGAGACGTACGATCTGATGGAAGACGACGACGTGTGGGGTCTCGGCGTCGGCTGTAACGGTATTATCGACGTGTTGCTGGAACCGATCGAAGACGACTATTCACCCGTCGTCGATACCTTCGAGAGCGGGGGCGCAATCTCGTCGGTTACCGTCCTCGAAGACGAACACGAGACCGACTATCGGTTCGAACGCGGCTACTACGATCCGTCCGACGGGATCGACTCGGCAGCCGACGAGTTCGAGTGGTTCGGCGAGGAGGCCGAGCGCGCCGTCGAAGAACTGCTCGAGCGCGAGCAGAGCGGAACGGTCACGGTCACCGACGCCGACCGATCGATCGAGCTGTTCGTCGACACCGTCACCGCACCGCCGGAACTGGTCGTTCTCGGGACGGGCCACGACGTCGCGCCGATCGTCGAACTCGCCTCGAAGAACAGCTTCCGCGTCCGTGTGATCGGGTTCCGAGGTGCCGACGCGGTCGAAGAACGGTTTCCAGACGCGGTCGAGGTCAGTTCGACCTCGCCGTCGTCGCTCCGCGACGCCCACGAGTTCGACGAGCGGACCTACGTCGTCGTGATGACCCACAACTTCCTCGACGACAGACTCGCCATCGACGAACTGCTCCGGACGCCCGTACCGTACATCGGCTTGATGGGACCCCGAGAGCGATTCGAGGAGATGCTCGAGGACTTTGCGGACGAAGATCGTACGGTAGGCGGCGACGAGTTGGAGCGAGTGTATACGCCCGTCGGACTCGATCTCGGCGGCGGTTCGCCGTCCCAGATCGCACACAGTATCGTCGCGGAACTACTGGCGGTCGACAACGATCGGACGCCGCAACATCTGAGCGAGCGCGAGGGGCCGATCCATCGGCGAGTGTCGTCGGTTACCGACGACTGATACGGATTGCTGTAACTATTTACCGGGGCAACCGCGCCTCGCCTTGCGGTTGCCCCGGTACGGACTTACAGCAGTCAGTATGAGACGGAGGCGACTCGAGAGGCCGAACGCAGTTTCGGAGACTGCCTGGAGGACACCGTCGCTGTTTTCGTTCGTCCCCGGGTACCAGGGAGAGTCCGTGTTGCGAACACCGCATGATTGAACTGATTGTTCGACGAACATACCGTCATGGACCACGAACACGACGAGATGCGGTGGCGGCGCGAGGCAACGAAGCAAGTGCTGGATCAGCTGTCGGCCGCCCGCTCGTCACACGAGACGGAGTCGGTCAGCCTCGATTCGATCGGCGGGCGAACCCTCGCCGAAACGATCGTCGCCGAACAGAACGTTCCAGCAGACGACCGTGCCACCATGGACGGATACGCCTTCGACGCGACCGCCGACTACCCGTTGACGGTGGTCGACGACGAGGTGTTTCCGGAGGACGAACCGCCGTCGATAGACGCCGGAGAGGCGGTGGCTATCGCGACCGGTGCACCGCTCCCGCCGGAGGCCAACGCGGTTCTCAAGCGCGAAGAGTCGTCGATCGAAGACGGCCAGCTTCGAGGTGCAGGGATCGAGCCCGGGACGTACACGTACGAGCGCGGAAGTAATCTCTCGAAAGGAGAGACCCTGTTCGATCGAGGCGAACGGCTGTCCCCGAAAGACGCGATACTGCTCGGCGACCTCGGCCGTGAGACCGTCGAGGTCTTCAAGCGATTTTCGGCGGGCGTGCTCGCGACCGGGACGGAGATCCACGACGGCCGTATTGCCGACCTCGATTCGGACATGCTCGCCGGACTGATTCGGTCGTGGGGACACGAGGCCACCTACGAGGGGAGCGTCCCCGACGAGTACGACCGGGTCGAGTCCGCGATCGATCGACTCGCCAGCGAGTACGACGTTGTGGTGACGACCGGCGGGACGAGCGTCGGTCACAAAGACCACGTCGTCCGCGCGCTCGACTCCCTCGGCGAGGTCTCGTTTCACCGGGTTCGCGTTCGGCCCGGCAAACCGATCGCGATGGCCACCCTGCCGGCACACGACGCCGTCGCGTTCGCGATTCCCGGAAAACCGATCGGCGCACACACCATCTCGGCGTTCGTAATGGGTCCGTTTTTCACGGGCGAGACCACACACGCGACGATCGATGCGACGATGACCCACGACGTCGAGTTAGGGCCCGACGGATTCGAGTACGTCATCCCCGTCTTGCTCGAGGAGACCGACGACGGCTACGAGGCCACCGGCCTCGGACACGTCGACTCTCCGCTATCCGTCTACGACCGGCAGTTCGATCCGAGCGTTCTCTCCTCGAGTACCCGTGCGAGCAGCGCCGACGGCGTCGTCGTCACACAGTCACCGCTCGAGGCAGGGTCGTCGGTTTCGGTCGTCCCCTACTCCGTTCTCGAGTGACGAACGCGGCCGCTAACGGGGTTCGGCCCGTCCGTTCGGAGAGACGATGTGCCGATCGCCCGTCGGACCGAAGGAGTCGGACGGACTGTGACGAGTCCGCGCCGGCCGATCGCGGAACGGCGGACGATCGACCGGCCACTACGCGAGTGTGAAAAAACGAAAACGATATCCTGCGGTCGTCAGTCCTGGTCGTTGACGCCCTTCCAGATCTTTTCGGGTGTCAGCGGCGTGTCGACTTCACTGCCGTCGAATCCGAGCGGCTCGAGTGCGTCGACGACGGCGTTGAGCACGGCGGCGTTACCGGCGATCGGTCCGGTCTCGCCGACACCTTTCGCACCCAGCGGGTTGTCCGGTGCCGGGGTCGAAAGCTCGACCGTTTCGACTTCCGGCACGTGGAACGATTTGGGCATCGCGTAGTCCTGTAGCGTGCTGGTGACCATGTTTCCGTTGTCGTCGTAGACGACGTCCTCGTACAGCGCCTGGCTGATCCCCTGAGCGATGCCGCCGTGGAGCTGTCCCTCCACGATCTGGGGGTTGATGCGGTTTCCGGCGTCGTCGACGGAGAGATACCGTTCGAACTCTACCTCGCCGGTGTCGGGATCGACCTCGACGACCGCGGCGTGGACGCCGGAGGTGATCGCCATCTGTTCGGGCAGGTAGTACGTCGTCGCCTCGAGTCCGGGTTCGCCCGGAACGTCCCACGCGCGGTGGGCCTGCGATCCGACTTCCTGGATCGTCATGGAGCGTTCGGGAGCGCCTTTGACCCAGAACTCACCGTCCTCGAACTCGATGTCCTCTTCGGGTGCTTCGAGCTGGTGGGCGACGATCGAGCGACCCTTCTCGATGACGTCGTCCGCACTTTCTGCAAGCGCCGAACCACCAACGACGAGCGAGCGACTCGCGTGCGTCCCGACACCGTCGTTGAGGTGTCTGGTGTCGCCTTCGATGATTTCGACGTCTTCGATCGGGACGCCGAGCTTGTCTGCGACGATCTGGGCGTACGAGGTCTGGTGGCCCATCCCGAAGTCCATCGTTCCGCAGTAGGCGGTGACGGTCCCGGACTGGTGGACGGTGATACGGCCGCTCTCCCAGTGGGTCTTGAAGATCCCGTACTCCTTACAGACGTCGGCCGGGCCGACGCCGCTGACGTGAGTGTACGCCGAGAGTCCGATGCCGAGGTAGCGTCCGTCCTCGCGGAGCTCCTCCTGGCGTTCGCGCAACTCGTCGTACTCGAGGACATCCAGCGTCTTCTCGAGTGCCTGCTGGTAGTTGCCGCTGTCGTAGACGGTCCCGGTGACCGTCTCGTATGGGAACGCGTCCGCCGGGATCTGGTTCCGTCGGCGCAACTCGGCCGGGTCCATCCCGATTTCCTTCGCGGACTCGTGCATCAGCCGTTCGATGAAGGTGATCGCGGCAACCTCGTGGACGCCGCGGTAGGAGTCGAGACACGTCGCGTTGGTCAGCGCGCCCCGGATCCGGGAGTAGAGCTTCGGCAGTTCGTACTGGCTGTTGATCACCTCGATGCAAAGCACCGTGGTCAGCATGTGAACGTGCGAGGAGACGTACCCGCCGAGATCGGCGAGGCCGTCGACACGAACGCCGAGCAGCTTGCCGTCCTCGTCGAAAGCCGCCTCGCCTTCGAGGTTCAGGCCGCGGCCGTGGGACGACGTCTGGTGGATCTCGCTGCGGGTGGCCTGCCACCTGACCGGACGCTCGAGTTCACGGGCACACCACGGGACGAGCGACTCGACGTCGTAGTTGTGAATCTTCGCCCCGAATCCACCGCCGACGCGTGGAACCTGGACGTGGATCTTGTTCTCGGGGTGTCGGAGAATCCCCGCGATCGCGTGGCGATCCGAGTGGGGCGTCTGCGTGCTCATCTGGATGCTGAGCTCGTTCGACGACGAGTCGTAGTCGGCGACCGTCGCCCGCGGCTCGAGTGGGTCCGGGATGAGACGCTGTTCGTCGACGGACGCGCTCGCGACGTACTCGGCGTCTTCGAAGGCTTCGTCGACCTCGTCTTTGTCGCCGAACTCCCAGTCGTAGGCGATGTTGTTGGGATAATCCTCGAAAAGCGTCGGTGCGTCGTCTTCGATTGCGGCTTCGGGGTCGGTGACCGACTCGAGTCGCTCGTAGTCGACTTCGATTCGGTCGACGGCGTCGTTTGCCGTGTACCGATCCTCGGCCAGTGCAATCGCGAGTGGTTCGCCCTGATAGTGGACGCGGTCGGACGCGATAACCGGCCTGAACAGCTCCGGTTCGACCTGGATATAATCCGTCGACATCGACGGGATCTTCCGCGGGGCCGACGTCTCGGCCTCCTCCATATCCTCGGCCGTATAGACGGCGATAACGCCGTCTAACTCCTCGGCAGCGCTGGTATCGATGTCGTGTACCTTGGCGTGTGCGTGCTGACTCCGTAGGACGGCTGCGTGAGCCGCATTCGAGGTAGCGATGTCGTCCGTATACTCTGCCTGCCCAGTGACGAACTCGGCGTCTTCCGTTCGAGTGACGCGATCTCCAATGAGACCGTTAGTTGTGTCTCCGCTCATTTGTAATAGGCACTCTGTCGTCTTCTACCAAGCCTCTCACGGGATAAATAACTATGCAAATAATCTAGTCGGGGCCGTGGGGACAATTAAGATCGCATGACAGCGAGGTGATGTCCGTCGTTGGCCTCGCGTTGGGGCGCCGGTTACGGGGTAGCCGTCCGTTCGTAGCCGAGGGGCTGTGTCCCGTCGTATCGCTCGAGTTGGGACGCGATCTCACGGAGATCGGCCTCGTCTGCGAACCCGAACAACCCGTCGACGAACGGGAGTGCGGTTTCCATGCCGCGACAGGTCGGTTCGTACGTCGACGTCGTCGCAAGCGGGTTCCACCAGAGGACGATCCGACCGCGACGGGAGAGCCAGTTCATTCCCGCTTCGAGTTCGCTCGTATCGCCCGTCTCGAGGCCGTCGCTGACGACCACCACTGCAGTTCGTCGGTCGACGGCGGTCGGATGTCTCTCCCTGATCTCGGTCAACGCGGTGCCGATCTGGGTTCCACCGCCCCACGTCGCCTCGAGTCGCTCGAGCGTGTCGTAGGCGTCAGCCGTCGTGCGCGTATCGATCGCGTCGGTGACCTCCTGGGTCGAGGTGTCGAAGAAAAACGTTCGCATCGATCGGCTCTCCTCCTGAAAACACGAGAGTGTTCGAACGAGGAAGTCGCGTTCGATTACGTCCAGTACCGATTTGCTCACGTCGACGATGAACAACAGCCTGCTGGCCGTTCGCTTTGGCCCCTCCGTGGGCGTCGACACGACCACGCCACCGGTCTGGTGGCTCTCCCTGAGCGCACGACGCACGTCGATGCGCGTCGGATCGGCGTTCGACGTGTAGCCGCGGTCAGTCAGTCGCGCCAGGGCGTCGCTGAGACGGCGGACGGGGTCGACGAGGTCAACCTCGGATTCGAGGGCTCCTCGAGGGGAGACCGTCGACGATTCTCCGTGTCGACTGTATCCAGCGACGGTCTCTCGCTCGTCGTCCAGGACCGGATCGTCGGAGTCGGAATCGGAACCAAACGCTAGCATCGAGCCGGCGTCGTCCATCTCCGCGTCGGGTTCGCTCGCATCCGCCGATGGTGTCGGATCGGCTTCGGGCAGGTCGAGGACTTCGGGGCGCTCGTCCGGTCGGACGGAGTCAGCGCCGTGGTCGTCCTCGATATCCGCGATGAGAGCGCGCCAGAACGTCGCGAACAGCCGGTCGAACGTTCTGATATCGGACGGAGACGTAATCAGGGCCCCACGGAGTGCGGCTCTGGTCCGCGTCCGGTCGACGACGCCGATCTCTGCGAGGACCCGTGCCGCCTCGAGACTCCCCGTCGCCGGCACGTCGACATCGGCCGCCCGCAACGCTCGCGTGAACTCGACGATGCGAAAGCGAACGCGTTCGTCCGTCGGGACGGTCGGTCCGTCGTCTGCCTGGTCGCTCATCGCTTCTGGTCGGTGTCGACAGCCGTCGAGTCGCGTGCGTCACGGGCGGCCGCCGTGAGATCGTCGGCCAGTTCGTCGATCCGGTCGATATCTTCGATCTCCTTCAGGAGGAATCCGGCCGTCGAGCGGATCCGGTCGGCGGTTATCTGGTCGTCCCCGTCGGCACCCAGGTCGACGAGTGCACGCGCCCAGTCGAGCGTCTCGGCGACACCCGGCTGCTTGAGTAGCGGATGGTCACGAAGCTCCTGGGTGACAGCGCACACCGCCGAGGCCGTGGCCTCGTCCAGTTCGGGAACCTTGCGCCGGAGGATCTCACGCTCTTTCTCGAACGACGGCGGCTCGACGTGGACGTAGAGACAGCGGCGCTTGAGTGCGTCGCTCAACCCCCGCGTCCGGTTGGACGTGATGACGACGATCGGTGGCACCGACGCCGTCACGGTTCCAAGCTCCGGAATCGACAGCTGGAAGTCGGACAACAACTCGAGCAACAGCGCCTCGAACTCCTCGTCGGCGCGGTCGACCTCGTCGATGAGGAGTACCTGTGGAGTGTCGTCGTCGGATCTGAGCGCGCGCAGGAGGGGGCGTTCGAGCAGATAATCCTCGTCGAAGACGGAGCCGTCTCCGTCGACGCCGCGGTCGCCCGCCTGCACGGCCAGCAGCTGTTTCGTGTAGTTCCACTCGTAGAGCGCGTTCTCGGCGGCCAATCCCTCGTAACACTGCAGACGTATCAGCTCGGTGTCGAAGCCGTGGGCGAGAACCTTCGCCAACTCCGTCTTTCCCGCGCCGGGCTCGCCCTCGATGAGCAGCGGTTTGCCGAGACGAAGACCGAGCAACACCGTCGTGATCAGGTCGTCGTCGGCGACGTACGACATCTCGTCGAACACGGAGCGAAGCTCTCGTTCGGTGACGTCCGAGAGAGCGGGGCCAGTGACTCGCTCCGTCCCACCCGGCGTGGCGAAGCCGTCGTCGCTCACTGTACATCACCATGCCGTGGGGCATCGATCGGGGCCTCGTCCGGCGAACTGTGTCGTGTCACTACCAGTCGTTCGCACTACGTGCTTGTAATGTCACCGGTTACCGGGGTCCGCTGTCGCTCGGGGGACGCTGCTCGTCGAAAAGTGGGATTGAACGCCGATGCGACCAACGTAACGGTCGATCGTCACCACGACGCAGTGAGACAGACTGGAACAGCGTTCAGGCAGTCGGGAGCGACGCGTCGAGTCGATCCACCGCGTCGTTCAGTGCCTCCTCGGTGTAGACTTTCAGAAGCTGGGCGCGGAACTCGGCGGAGGCCTGGATGTCGTCCATCATCATGAACTCCTCGAGATTCTCGTCTGCGACCTCTGCGACGTCCTCGAAGGAGACGTCGTCGAGGGCCTCGCCGACGAGCCCGTCTTCGACCGGCTCGAGGCGAACGGCGTGGTCCATGATACCGTTGGCGGCGACGCGAGCGGACTCGATTCGTCCGTCGTCGACCTCGAGAGAAACAGCGACCCCGACCAGGGCGTAGCCGGAGGACGGGCTCGGTTTCTTGACGTACGCACCGGTGGTAGTCGCGTTCTCGGATCGAGGGAACTCGAGACCGGTCAAGATCTCGTCCTCGCCGAGTTCCGTCGCGTACATCCCGAGGAAGAAGTCGTCGACGTCGATCCGTCGCTCTCCGTCGGGACCCTGGACGACGACCGTCGCGTCGGCGGCGAGTACGGCCGCCGGTAGGTCCGAGGCCGGATCGCCGTGTGCGACGTTACCGCCGATTGTCCCGCGGTTTCGGACCTGAATATCGCCCACTTCGTGGGCGGCCTCGGCGAGAACCGGCAGTTCGTCCCAGAGCTCGTCGTCGTCGGCGATCGTCGCGTAGGTGGTGAGCGCGCCGACCGAGACGGTGTCGTCGTCCCACTCGATACCGGTCATCTCGTCGATCTCGCCGATATCGACGAGCGTACCGGGGTTGGCGAGTCCCGACTTCATCATCGGAATGAGACTGTGTCCACCCGAGATGATCTTCGCCTCTGGATCACCACTCAACAGCTCGAGTGCGTGGTCGACGGTTTCGGCCCGCTCGTAGTCGAATTCGGACGGATACATCAGTCGTCACCCTCGGCGGTCGCCGTCGTACGCATTTTTTCGGCTGCCGACTCGACGGCTTTGACGATGTTCTGGTAGCCGGTACACCGACAGAGGTTCCCCTCGAGCGCTTCGCGGATCTCCTCTTCGTTCGGATCGGGGTTTCGCTCGAGCAGTTCCGAGGTCGTCATAATCATACCCGGCGTACAGTAGCCACACTGGAGCCCGTGTTCTTCCGAGAAACTCTCCTGGATCGGATGAAGCGAGTCACGGTCTGCGAAGTCTCCGACCGTCGTGACGTCGGAGCCGTCGGCCTGTACCGCAAGAACGGTACACGATTTGACGGCCTCGCCGTCGAGGTGGATCGTACAGGCACCGCACGTACTGCTCTCACAGCCGACGTTCGGGCCGGTGTAGCCGAGTTGGTCGCGAAGCGCGTGCACCAGTAGCGTCCGCGAGTCGACCGTCATTTCGTGGTCTGTTCCGTTAACTGTGATCTCTATGTCGTGTTCTGTCATGCGTATTGCTCAGGTATTGGTCCCCGATTGTCTACGGTCTCGTGTCGACGCCACTTACAACAACCCTTTGATCCTATCGCGGAGCCCGGACGAGTCGTCGCTGACGTCCGAGAGGTTGCTCTCGATCTGGTTGAAAAACCGATTGATGACCCGCTTTGCAACCGGTGAGATCACGCGCTGTCCCATCTGTGCGACGCGGCCGAAGACGTCGGTTTCGGCCCACCACTCGACGGTCACACCGCCGTCCGTTTCGACGAGTGTCATACCGGAATCCATCTCGAAGGAGCTGTCCGAGGCACTCCCCGTCGCGGAGGCGTCCATCCGTGGGAACTCGCGACTGTCGATCGAGACGACCGTCTCGAAGCGGGGGTTGACTCCGCCGACGTTCATCTGGACCAGCGTTGCGTACCGTCCGCCCTCCACGAACGCGCGGTCGGCGACGTCTTCCGGGTCGGCCTCGGGAAGCGTCGGTGGATCGTCGTCCGTCGCCTCGGCTTCGAGTTCGTCGAAATCGGGTTCGCCTTCGATCTCGGTGAGGAACTTACACCCGGGGAGTGCGTTCTTGATCATGACTGGATCGGACAGTGCCAGCCACACTTCTTCGCTCGTTACGCCCTCGAGGGTAAATTCACCGTCAAATTCCATAGTTTACCTCGGCTATGTGGTACATCGCGTCTGTCATACTCTATGCCTTGAGCTAACAAACGCATCACCACATTAAAAAACCTTGCACCGAGCGCGACGGTTGAAATTTGTTACACCGTACCAAGGAGGACGGCGGTTCAGGTGGCGACTGGCCCAGCGACCCCCCTAACGCTCACTCGAACAGGAGCGAACGTGGTGTCTCGCCGGCCATCGTCCGAAACTCCGGCTCGGAGAGACCCTCGGATCGCAGCGTTTCGCCGAGGATCCGCAGGCTCTCGGGAGAGCTTGGGTTGACCTGCTGGCCGACGTCGCTCGAGAGGACACACCGATCGACGCCGATCTCACGGATGTTTGCGTAGAGTTCTTCGCTAGAGATCCAGCTGTATTTCGGGCTGAGTCCCATAAACGGGAAGTTCAGGTACGCGCCTCGCTCGGCGAGAGTTCGCTGTTGGTCTATCGAGAGATCGGTGACGCCGTAGTTGGGATGGTCGACGACGATTCGCTCGTGGCCCGCCTCGGCGAGATAGTCGACGATCGCAACCGTTTCCTCGTAAGAGAGGTGGCCGAGACAGAAGACCACGTCGTGAGCGATCACCTTGTCGAGACACAGCCGGACGTCGTCGGTCAGATCGCCGTCTTCCAGCGCCGAGATACCGTCTTGGTCCTCGTACTCGGCTCCGGCGTCGACGCCGAGGAAGGCACCGAGTGAGCCCGTCTGTTCGGCGTGGTGGCGTGCGTCGATCGTCGGGCCCCAGATCACGTCGGCGCCGTAAGCGATCGCCGATTCGACGGCGAACGGATTGAATCCGCCGTTACAGTAGTTGAGGACCACGCTTCCGATCACGTCGATCTCGAGTCCGTCGCGCTCGAGCAAGCGGTCGATGTACGGAACGCCGTAGGCCGTCGGGAGGTGGTGTTCTTTCAGGACGACGGCGTCCATGCCAGCGTCAGCGGCCTCGCGCGCGCACTCGTATCCGTCAGTACGTCGGTCGAACGGGGACGGGCCGCAGTGGACGTGTATATCTATCAGTCCAGATACATCGATCGGATCTGTCATACGACGTCTCTGTCCCCAGCGACAATAAAAACAGGTGTCGACTCACCGGACAGGCGAGCCCCGCCCGGCTCGGCGACAGCGAGACAGACGTCGGCGGTCTCCGTCCGTCAGCTCCCGTGGCCCGTAAACTCCTGCGGTCACGCCGGGACGTCGGGACAGCGGTCCGTATCAGTGCTCGTTCGAGACGTCACCGTCGTCTCCCGCCGGCTTCGTCTGTGCATCCCCGAGATACTGTGCCAGCCACCGGTCCGTCTCTTCGGCGAACGCGCCAGCCCGGTCCGTTTCGTCGGCTACCTGGTTGATACTCGCCTTGGCCGCCGCAGCGGCGCCGTCCTCGGCGTTCTGGATCGCCGCGGTCACGGTATCGACGGTTTCCTCGAGTTCCTCCGCGGGCACGACGCGATTGACGAGACCTAACGTCCGTGCGCGGTCGGCGTCGATCCGATCGCCGAGGAGGACGATTTCCTTCGCCCCGGCTTCCCCGACGAGTTCGACCAGTCGATACGTTACCCCGCCGCCGGGGATCTGGCCGATACGGGTCGTCGGAACGCCGAACTCGGCCGTCTCCGACGCGATTCGAAGATCACAGTACATCGCGAGCGTCAGTCCACCACCCAGACAGTAGCCGTCGATCCGCGCGATCGTCGGCGGGCGGACCGATCGCGCCTTCTTCACCATCTCGTAGCTCTGGCGACTCCGGGGGCGGTGATAGCGTTCGTCCGCAGTTTCGTACTCGGAGACGTCCGCACCGCTCGAGAAGGCCCGGTCGCCGGCTCCAGTCAGCACGATCGCGTCGATCTCGGGGCGCAACGCCAGTTCGTCGAACGCGCGATCGAGATCGTTGACGGCCGCGGTGTCGAGGGCGTTCAAGACGTCCGGCCGATCGATCGTCACCGTCGCGATGCCGTCGTCGACGGCGACCGAGAGCGAGCGGTACGGACCGAGATCGCTCACGACTCCTCACCCGAATTCCGGTCAGCGGAGCGATCGACGGAGCCGATCACGCGATCGGCGGCGAGCGATTCGATCTCCTCGTCGTCGTACCCGCGTTCGGCGAGCAACTCCCGGGTGTCCTCGCCGAGCACCGGCGCGTGATCGTCGAAGCCGCTCTCGAGGCGGTCGAATCGGAGCGGATGTTCGACGACCGGGACGTCGCCTGCGGTTGGATGATCGACTTCGGTCAACAGCCCGCGGGCCTCGACGTGTTCGTTCTCGAGTGCGTCGGCGACGTCGTTGATGGGGCCCACTGGAAGGCCGTGCTCGTCGGACAGCAGCGAGACCCACTCCTCGACCGGCCGTTCCCGGAACGTCGCTTCGAGTTCGGCCTCGAGTTCGTCCATGTGGTCGACCCGGTCCGGATTCGTTTCGAAGCGATCGTCCGTCGCCAGGTCGGCGCGGTCGATCGCCGCACAGAACTCGGTCCAGAGTTTCTGACTGCCGATCCCGACGGCGAGATAGCCGTCGGCGGCCTCGAAAACCTGGTACGGAGCGATGACCGGATCTCGAGAGCCCATTCGCTCGGGGGATTCGCCGGCGAAGACGGCGCCCGCGTGTTTCGTGAGATACGGGAGGATCGCGTCGTACATCGCGAGTTCGATTCGGTCACCCTCGCCGGATCGTTCTCGTTCGTAGAGCCCGGCGAGAACGCCCTGTGCGACCCAGCTTCCGGTGACGAGATCGGATACCGGGACCCCGGCTTTCACCGGGGGCCGGTCGGGTTCGCCGGTCACAGACATGAGCCCCGACATCCCCTGGATGAGGAGGTCGTACCCCGGTCGGTCCGTCCACGGTCCGTCCTCGCCGAACGCCGACACGGAGCAATAGAGGAGGCTCTCGTTGACGTCGGTCAGCGACTCGTAGTCGATTCCGAGCCGTTCGGCCGTTCCGGGACGGAAGTTCTCGACGAAGGCGTCGGCGTCCGCGACGAGCTCTCGGAGGATCGAGAGGCCGTCGTCGCTTTTCAGATCCAGTTCGATGCTTCGCTTGCCGTAGTTCACCGACATGAAGTACGGCGATTCGCCGTCGATGAACGGCGGGCCGGCCGATCGGGCCGGGTCTCCGGCCTCCGGCCGTTCGACCTTGATCACTTCGGCGCCGAGATTCGCGAGAATCATCGTGCCGAACGATGCACTGACGTACGACGAGACGTCGATAACGGTGACGTCGTCGAGCGGTTTGCGTATCATCGGTTATTGAGTACGTGGAGGGGCGGAGACCGTTCTCAGGCCGCGTTCCGTCTGGCCTCGAGTTGGTTCTTGATCAGCGGACCGACCAGGACGAGCACCGTCAGCGCGAGCAGCAGCATCGACAGTGGGCGCTCGAGGAAAACCGGGAACCCGCCGAGTTCGATCGTCCGGTACAGGTTCTCCTCGGCGATCGGGCCGAGGACGATACCGAGGACGAACGCGATGATCGAGTAGTTGTGCTTGACCATGTAGTAGCCGAGCACACCGAAGGCGACGACGAACGCGAGGTCGAGCCAGTTGTTCCGGATCGCAAACGAGCCGGTCACCGCGAGACAGATGACGAGTGGAATAATGTAGTCGGTGTTGATCCGGGTAAACCAGTGGCCGGTTCGGGTGACGATCAGGAGTCCGAACAGGAAGATGAAGACGTTCCCGACGATCAGTGCGATAAACGTCGCGTACGTGATGTAGAGTTCGGCTCCGAACAGCTCCGGACTCGGGCGAATGCCGTGCATCAAGAGGCCGCCGAGCAAAATTGCCGTCGCACCACTACCCGGAATTCCGAACGAGAGCGTCGGAATGAGCGAGCCCGCGACGGTGCCGTTGTTGGCAGCCTCCGACGCGATGACGCCTTTTGGATTTCCTTCGCCGTAGGTGTCGTCGCTGTCGCTTCTGACCGCTTCGCCGTAGGAGATGAAGTTCGAGACCGATGCACCGGATCCGGGGACGGCACCGATTCCGAGCCCGATAAACGCCGATCTGATCGTCGAAACGGGATTTTTAATAACTTCCCAGAATCCGGAGGCGATGCTTCCACTGAGTTCGACGTCCTCTTTGACGATACCGCCCTGTTCGGCTGCCAGGCGCATCATCTCGCCGATCGCGAAGACGCCGATAAGTGCGACGACGAACGAGATACCGTCCTGAAGCTCGAGGATGCCGAACGTGTACCGTTGCTCGAAGGTCATCACGGGGATGCCGACGGACGTGAGCAACAGTCCGAACGCGCCTGCGGTGATCCCCTTGACCATCGATCCGCGGGTCACCACCGTGATCAACACGAGACCGAACATGGCGATGAGGAAGTACTCGGGCGATCCGAACATGAGGACGAACTCGATTAGCAGTGGGGAAAGCAGGATGATCGTAACGATCGTCAACATGCCGCCGAGTGCCGATGCGGTCGCGGAGACGGCCAGTGCCTTTCGTGCTTGACCGAGGCGGGTCATCGGATAGCCGTCGAAGGTCGTTGCCGCTGCGGCCGCGTTGCCGGGCGTGTTGATGAGGATCGCGGCGATACTCCCGCCGTACATCGCGCCGCTGTAGATACTGATCAGGAGGATAATCGCGGTAATCCCATCGAGGGGCACCGTCAATGGAAGCACGACTGCCATCCCCAGATTCGGACCGACACCCGGGAGGGCACCGACGAAGATGCCGAACAGCATCCCCACCGCGAGCCAGAATATCGCCGGCCACGAGAAGACCAGATCGATCGCGTGGAAGAGACTATCGATCATGGCTTAGAAGAGTGTGACCACGAATCCCTCGTGGAGGTCGACGTTCAGTATCACCATGAATGCGTAGACGATGGCGAACGCGGTGGCTGACAGTGCGAGGCGGGCGGGCCAGGACAGACGAAACCACGTCGTGTATCCGAGGACGAAAAGCGGCGTCACCCACAGAAGTCCAACGGCGTACGCACCGGCGACGTACGCGATGAGCGACGCGACGGTAAACGTCGTGGCCCCGATCGGTCTCCCGCGAGAGGTATCCGTAGCCGTATCCTGTGTGTCCTCCTCCTCGACGTCGTCGCCGTAGTCGCTTAGCATGTCGGTCGATTCGGCGACGTATTCGTAAAGCGGACTCGGCAAGTACTCCCTGGTCAGCAGCAAGACGACGCCGACGATCGTAATCGTCGCAGTAAAACGCGGGAACATCGCTGCGCTATCGGAGAAATCGTACGACCCGATCAGCATGTACGAGGCGATCACGAGCATGGCGGCGAGCATCACGTGCTCGGACGTCAGGTCGGTTCGAAAGACGCCGGATTTGTCGGTACTCATTGATTTATATGAACTGTGTGAAAGTCGTTGGTGACCGAAAGAGTCGACGCGTGCGGCTCTCAGTCCCTGAACTCGTCGAGATCGATCTCGTCGCGGATGTTCCCGATCGACTCTGACGTGAGGTCGTCGACGAACTCCGAGCCACCCATAAACTCGAGGTGGAGGCCACCTTCGTCGGCCCACCCCTGAAGGTCGTCGCTCTCGATCGCTTCTTCGGCCGCCTCCTCGAGCCACTCGATGTGCTCGTCGGGCGTCTCCGGCGGCGCGTAGGTCGCTCTGACCATCCCACCCAGGTAGCCGAGGTCCGGGTAGCCAAGATCGGTGAGGCTAGGAACGTCGGGGAACGCTGAGAGTTCGTGGTCGACCAGGCCGGTGACGACGTCGACTTGCTCGGACATGTCCTCCGCCGTCGAGACGGTGACGATACCGTTCGGAATCTCGCCGCTGGCGACTGCCTGTCCGACCTCACCGGAGCCGTCGTAGGGGATGTAGTTCTCCCACTGGACGTCGTAATCCGCGTTGTCTCTGAGGATCGTGGCGATAATGTTGAACTGGGTCCCCGGCTGCATCCCACCGAATGCCTCGAACTCGCCGTCCGCGTAGCGGTCGACCATCTCGTCGAAGTCGCCGATCTCTTCGTCCGGGTTGCCGACGATGACGAACTCCTCTTCGGCGTGTGCGGCGACGCCCCGGAACTCCTCGAAGTCGAAGTCGACGTCCTGGATCAACGCGGGAATGATGTCGCCGGGTGCGTTAAACGGTGCGATCGTGTGACCGCCCGAATCCGAGGCTGCGAACTCGCTTGCCCCAGTCATTCCACCGGCGCCGGGGACGTTGTCGAACTGGACGGAAACGTCTCGCTGTTCGGATACCTGCCCCCAGATCTGTCTGGCGTAGATGTCGGTACCGCCACCCTCTCCGAACGCGATGAGCGTCCGGATGGTGTCGGAAGGGAACTCCTCGGCCTCGTCCTCGTCGTCGGAGTCACCCATGCAGCCAGCCAATCCGACCGCTACCCCACTTCCAGCGATCGAGAGCGCCTGGCGGCGAGTAATTACACCACTATCGTTCCGGATATTGCTAACTCCCCTCATGGACTATCAGTGTCGAGGGTTAATAACTATATAAAACTTCCGCTATATGGTGGTGTCGGGGTCGCCGACGAAGACAGCCACCCCCCGTCGGTCGTCGGATCGAACGACTATCCTCTCGAGGCGGATCGACGAGAGTCAGAGGGCTGCGGTACGTCATCGACAGTGCAGCCGCGGGCACTCCTGCGGTAGCACCGGTAAATCGTTACAGCAATCCGTATCAGTGCTCGATTCGGTACTCCTCGAGGACGTCCCTGTCGAGTTCGATACCCAAGCCGGGTCGGTCGGGCGGGGAGATTTCACCGCCGTCGGCGACGGACAGTTCGTCCTGGTTCGCGACGAACGGACTCGCGATAAACTCACCCGGATCGTCGATGTCGTCGCTCAACACGCAGAATTCGATGAGCGAACAGGCAGGACTGGCCGCGGCGAGGTGTAAGCTCGCGGTGTAGTTGACCGCGGGACCGAACGCGTGGGGGACGATCCGCTTGTTGAACGCCTCGGCGAGCACGGCGACACGATGTGCCGCCGTGATGCCCCCGACGTTATCCAGAGATGGCTGGTAGATGTCGAGTGCGCCGGCCTGGAGCATCTCGACGGCCGAGTAGTGGGGAGTGTGAGTCTGAAACCCTGCCAGCGGAGTCGGTGCCTGCCGGCGAAACTCGGCGTAGCCTTCGGTATCGGTGTGTGCGATCGGCTCCTCGAACCAGACGAGATCGTGTTCTTCGACCGCGTTCGCGAGTCGGAGGGCGTCGGTAAAGTCGTAGGAGGTGTTCGCGTCGATCGCGAGCCGGAACCCGTCCGGTAGATTCGACGCGATCGTTTCGATCCGCTCCCGATCTCGTTCGACGCCCAACCCGGCCGTTATCTTGAGCGACTCGAACCCCTTCTCGGCGAGCCAGTGGGCGTCCTCGACCAGTTCGTCCGCTTCTTTCTGGATCGGGAACGTCGCGTACGCGCTGAGATCACCGTGGTAGCCACCGAGAAGTTCGTAGACCGGCAGTCCGGCCCGTTTGCCGGCGATATCCCACAGCGCTTCGTCGATCGCGGAGAGCGCTTTGTACGCCCCGGACCGTTTCACGTGGACGTACAGTTCCGACCACCGTTCACTAATTTCGCGTGGATCCGTTCCGACGAGATACTGCTCGAGCGACTCGATCTCGTGGGCGAGGACGATATTGTCCTCGACGCGCTGTCTGTGAAACGACTCCCCGTAGCCGGTGACGTCTTCGTCCGTATGGACTTCGACGAGAACCGAGCCGACCTCGACCGCTCCGATCGACGGGATCGACGTCGAATCGACATCGCTCTTGAGTACGTGCGTCTCTATCGCTGTAATCTCCATCGCGGTTGTAATTGTCCCAAGGGTATTTTATTATTTCCCCCTCGAGCGAGAGAGGTCACCCGACCGCGACGTTCGGCAGGGGCGGACGGAGACGCGTTCACCGACGTTCGTCACGGCGAGACCCTAGTCGGACGCGCTATCCGGTGTACTCGCGATCCTGCGGAGCAATCGAGTCGTGGCTCCGTCGGCACGTGGGTACGGGAGACCGATCAGGCTTGGCTCTCACGCTCGTGTTCCTCGAGTTTCGTTCGTTTGATCTTGCCGGTGACGGTGGTCGGCACCTCGTCGATGAACGTGATCTCTCGAGGATACTCGTACTTCGCGAGGTTGGTCTTGACGTGTGATCGAACCACTTCTTTGAGCTGGTCGTCGTCGGCTACTCCACCACTTGGTTCGATGTACGCCTTGATGATCTCGCCGCGGCCGTCGTCTTCGACGCCGATGATTCCGACCTCACGCACCTGGTCGAGTTCGCGGATCGAATCCTCGACTTCCGCTGGCCCGACGCGGTAGCCGTTCGTGATGATGAGATCGTCGGCTCGAGATTTGAACCAGAGCTGTCCGTCTTCGTCGCAGTAGCCCAGGTCGTCGGTGTTCATCCACTCCCCGTCGGCGACGAACTTTCGTTCGGTGGCTTCGTCGTCGTTCCAGAGTTCGACGAGCATCGTCGGATCGGGGGATTTCAGGCCGATGATACCCGTCTCACCGGTCTCACACTCGGTCCCGTCTTCGTCGATGATTCGGACGTCGTGTCCAGGTGCGGGGTAGCCGAGGCTTCCCGGATCGGCATCGAACCACTGCGAACACGACGTTACGAGATGCATGGCCTCGGTTTGGCCGTACATCTCGTTTAGGTTCGCACCCAGCGTCTCCGTGACGTACTCGTGGAGCTGTTCGGAGACCGGTTCGGAGCCGGACATCACGACCTGCAACGCGTCGAGGTCGTACTGTGAGGCGTCGAGTTGGGACATCGGCTTGAGCATCCCCGGAACCAACACCGCGCGGGTCGGACCGTACCGGTCGATGTTCTCGAAGACCGTCTTCGGGTCGAAGCCGGTCCGGGAGTCGTACCGGAACGCAGGGAACCCGTAGTGCCAGGAGCCAAGCACGAGGTTGATCCCGCCGATCCACGCGAGGTCGGGGGTCGCGTACAGAAGCGGATCGCTGTCGTGCCAGGGTAACTCGAAACACATCTGGAAGCTCGGCAGCCAGCCAAGAAGCGACTGGTGGTCCTGGACGACGCCTTTCGGCCTGCCGGTCGTCCCGCTCGTATACAGGATCAGTGCAGGATCGTCGGCCGCAGTCTCGACGGCTTCGTAGCTCGTCTCGCCGTCTATCTCGTCGAATCCTACCGTCTCGATGCCTTCGATATGTGACGTCGTCCCACCCATCTCGACGACGCACTCGACGGTGTCGATCGATTCCAGTGCGTCAGCGAGTGTCTCCGAGAGATCCTGATCCACGAAGACCGCACTCGCATCACAGTCGCTGAGCCGAAACTCGAGTGCGTCCGCACCGTACAGCGTCGAGAGCGGGACGCTGACCGCACCCAGTTTCCAGGCAGCGAGGTGAGCGAGCATCACCCGATCGCTTCGCGCACCGACGATAGCGACCCTGTCTCCCTGTCCGACACCGCGTGCCTCGAGGGCGTTCGCCAGGCGGTTCGATTCACGCTCGAGTTGCCAGAACGTGTACGTCTGCTCGCCTTCGTCTTCGATTCGTTGGAACAGCGCGACTTGGCCGCGTCTGTCCGCGTGACGGGTGACGACGTCGGTCGCGATATTGAACGTCTCCGGAATATCCCACTCGAAGTTCGCACGCGCCTGTTCGTAACTATCGTACTGTCCAAGATTAGGAACCGGTTCAGATTCCCAGTCGATCGAGATCGATCCGAACTGCGTGTTTCCAGGTGACATGTGTCTACCTCTCAATTACGTACGCATTTTCGCCCCGTCTGATAAAGATTTCCGGTTTTGCTCTCGCCCACTCGATCGTCCGGACGGCGGTCGTGCTGTGTGCTATTCACAATCTATATTAACGGACTGGGTGAATTGAGAGCGTATGGACGAACGCGATTATTCAGCAGAGCGGATCGAGCGTCTACTCGATCCCCAGTCGATCGCCATCGCCGGCGCGTCAGCCGACGAAAACAAACGCGGGTACATCGCGACCAAACGTCTGGTAGAATCCGAGTACGACGGAGAGGTGTACCCGGTCAACCCCTCCTACGAGGGCGAGATTCTCGGGACCGAGGTGCACCCGTCGGTCTCGTCGATCCCCGACCGCGTCGACCTCGTCTACGTCGTGACCCCCGCCGGAGCCGTTCCGTCGGTTCTCGAGGACGCTGGCGAGGCCGACGTCGCCGGAGCGGTGATTTTCTCGGCCGGATTCAGCGAGGTCGGCAACGAGGACACCGAGGAGGAACTCATCCAGATCGCCAACGAACACGGAATTCGCTTCCTCGGACCGAACGTCATGGGGATGGTGAACGTACCGAGTGACATCTGTCTGGGGATCGACGCGAGCTACGGGGAGGGCGGCCTCTCCGTGATTTCCCAGAGCGGAAACCTCGGGATGAATCTGGGCGTGGCGACGAACAAGGCACACAATACCGGCCTCAGTCACTTCGTCTCTATCGGCAACGAGGCGGATCTGAAGTTCCACGAGCTGTTGCCGTACTTCGCGGCCGACGACTCGACCGAGGCGCTCGTCCTCTACGTCGAGGGGATGTCCGAGGGACGAGCGTTTCTGGAGGAAGCGCGGCGATTCACCCAGGAGAAACCACTCATCCTCCTGAAAGGTGGACGGACCGGCGCCGGAAAGTCCTCCGCGGAGTCTCATACGGCCTCGCTGGCCGGGGACGCCGACGTGGTGGCGGACGTCTACTCGCAGGCCGGCGTCGTCACCGTCGACAGCTTCGACGACGTCGTTCCGGTCTACCAGGCGCTAACCGATGCACCGACGCTGTCCGGACGAAATATCGCGATCATGACCGAAGCGGGCGGAGTCGCGACGATTACCGCCGACTCGCTCGTCGAACACGGCATGAACGTTCCCGAGTTGACCGAGGAGACCCAGGAGAAACTCGCCGAGTTGTTCCCTTACTCGCCGAACCTCGAGAATCCGATCGATACGATGGTAACCGGGGATACGGCGTCGCTACACGGAGAGGCAGCGGAGATCCTGCTCTCGGATCCGAACATCGACGGGCTGATGATCTGTGGCGGCTACGGCGGCTACGGCGTCGGCGGAACCGGGATCGAACTCCCGATGGACGACGCCTCCGCCCAGGCTCAGATCGAGTCGGCCCGCCGGATCACCGAGTTGCCCTCGGAGTACGACAAGCCGGTCGTCATCAAGAGCACCTTCACCCCCGAGGAGTCGGAGGCACTTGCGATCTGTCGCGACGGCAACGTTCCCGTCTACGACTCGTTCAGGGACGCATCGCTCGCGTTCCAGTCGCTGGCGGAGTACAGCGAGGCCGTCGAGTCGGCGGACGAACGAAGCGATTTCGACGCCGGGTCGGGCGCTGACGGTCTCGAGACACTCGAGGAAGCCGCGGACGGCACCGTACTCGCCGAACACGAGGCGAAAGGGGTACTCGAGGAGTACGACATTCCCGTCGCCCCCTACGAACTGGTCTCCTCCGCCGAGGAGGCTGTCGAAGCCGCAGACCGGTTCGACGAGGAGCTCGCGATGAAGATCGTCTCCCCACAGATCCAGCACAAAACCGAAGCCGGCGGCGTCGCGCTCGGCGTCTCCGGTGAATCTGCGGTACGTGACACCTACGAGGAACTGGTGGCCAACGCAGAGGCCTACGATCCCGAGGCGACGATCGACGGCGTGTTGATCTCACCGATGCTCGAGGAGGGCGTCGAGGTGATCATCGGCGCCATACAGGACGAAGAGGTCGGGCCGGTCGTCATGTTCGGACTCGGCGGCATCTTCGTCGAAGTCTTAGAGGACGTCACGTTCGGTGGCGTTCCGCTGACCGAACACGACGCCCGCCGGATGATCGAGGGAATCGACGGCAAGGAGATCCTCGAGGGCGCGAGAGACAACCCGGACATCGACGAGGACGCACTCGTCGACCTGCTCGTCGACGTCTCGGAACTGGTCGCCGAGAACCCACGAATTTCGGAACTGGACCTCAACCCGGTCTTCTGTTACGAGGACGGTCTGTCGGTGATCGACGCGTCGATCACCCTGTAACGGCGCATCGACCGTCTTCCGCGATCGTCGGCCTCGAAGTAATTTTCCCGAGTTCCTGTCTTCGAGACGAGCGTCGTTTCTGTCCGGACCACTCGCGAGTCACGCCGGGTCGAAGGCGAAAACGCGCGAGTCGAGTCAGGTAGAATGTGAACAGGGACGTCGTATCCGGACCCGTCAGGAGCGAACCGAGGTCAGTCGTCCGCGTCGCGAGTCCATCCCGACTCGGCGGCGGCCGATTCGGCCGGGTGGGGGCGATCGTACTCCGTGAGGGCGACCATGACGCCCTCGAACGAAGATGGGTGGTAGAACACCTCGTGAAACCCCTCGAGTTCGACCTCGTCGACGGGGTCGACGCCGTTCGCCGCGAGTGATTCGCGCGCCTCGTCGACGTCGGCAACTTCGAACGACACCGCGTACAGCCCAGGGCCGTTTCGCTCGAGGAATCGCTGGACGGCCGAGCTGTCGTCGCCGGAGACGAACTCGACGCCGATGCGACTGGTTCGGTTTGCAATCGGCGCTGCCGGTGGATCGACGACCGCGCCGAACTCGAGTCCGAGCAGCTCCGTGAACTGACGCGTACTCGCCTCGAGGTCGGCCGTCGCGATGAGGACGCGATCGAGGGAGACGACCTCGACGTCACTCATCGTCGAGTGTCTCCGCGAGCGCGAGCATCCGACTGTAGGTTTCGGTCTTTAGCTCCTCGGCGTCGACGTCCTCGCCGTAGTCGTAGTAGCCGGCACCGGTCTTCGGTCCGAGATCGTTCGCCTCCATCTTCTCGACGACGCTGTCCGGGTTCTCGAACCGTTCCCCGAGCTCGTCCTCGAGGTACTCGTTGACGTAGTAGAGAATGTCGACGCCGCCGAGGTCGATGAACTCGATCAATCCGATCGCGGCCATCCGGAAGCCGACCCCCGTCCGGAGCGCGCGGTCGATCTCTTCGGGCGACGCCACGCCGTCCTCGTAGGCCCGGACCGCTTCGTTCATCGCAGCCGCCTGAATGCGCGAGCCGAGAAAGCCGGGACTGTCCGAACAGGTGACCGGCTCCTTGCCGACGGCCTCGAGGAGCGCGACCGTTCGATCGACCGCGTCGTCGTCGGTCCGTTCGTTGTGTGCGACCTCGACCAGCGGCACGATAAACGCCGGGTTGAGCCAGTGGGTTATCAGCAGTCGCTCGGGCGCGGGGGCGGCATCCGCCAGTTCGTCGATGCTGATCGAGGAGGTCGTCGTCGCGACGACCGCATCGCCGAGCGCGTCGGCCGACGAGGAGAGGAACTCTCGCTTGATCTCGGGATCCTCGGGGAGGGCCTCGAACACCCACTCAGCCGACTCGAGGGACGTCTCCGTCTCGCGAGTGACGGTGATCCGGTCGAGCACGTCGCTCGCGTCCCCATCGAAGTGACCGCGGGCTGCGAGAAACTCGAGGTTCGATCGGATCGTCTCGGAGACCGACTCGACTTTGTCTTCGAACTCAGAGTCCGTGCGCTCTTTCACGTCGAGGATGTGAACCGATCGCCCGTCCGTGGCGAACACTTGCGCGATACCGATACCCATTCGACCCGGTCCCACGACGACGATCGGCGGCTCTGCGTCCGTCATGGCTCGTCACCCTCGGCGAGGACCCGCTCGAACTCCCCACGCGAGAGATCGGCGAGGCCGAGTTGCTCGAGCGTTCGTCCCGTCTCGCTGTACTCCTCGTCCATGAGCGATTCCGCGATGTGGACGATGCTGTCGATCGTCGCCGTCTCGACGTCGAGGAACTCGCCGACGGAGGCCAACAACACCGTCGCGATGCTGATGTCCTCGTGGACGTACCGATCGTCGAGTGACGGTGGGTCTTCGCTGAAGGTGTCGGCGCTCATCAGCGCCTTGCGGGCATTTTCGCCGTAGAAGTGCCCACCGTCGGCCTCCTGCGGGCGGTAGTACTCGTCCTGGGTGAAGTGCGGTTCGTCGTATCCAAGCTCCTCTCGGATTCGAACGCGCTCCTCGTCGAGTGACATCAACGCGTTGTAGACGCCGTCACCGATCCCGTGGCGGTGGATGTTGAACGACTCGATCTCGTCGCTTTCGATCGCACCCGCGTTGAGTACCGTCGGCACGGCATTGACACACGAATTGCTGTTGTTCAACGCGCTGTCGAGTGCGTTTGCCGCTGGGATAGCCGACTCGTAGAGCCCTTCGACGACCGCGAGCGCCCGGTCGGTTTCGTCGCCGGGATAGGCACCGATCGGGAGCGCGACCGCGTCGAGGTTGATCGTCGACTCGGCGTCGTCGGACCGACGCGTCGCGTACGGCAGCGTCGGCGTTTCGGCGACGGTGACGTTTTCCGGCGGGTCGTCGAGTTCGTCGATCGACTGCCGGAGGAGATACGAACCGAAGTTTCCGGGACAGAGCAACACGACCTGATCGTCCTCGAGAACCGGTGCGAGGTCGGCAAAGAGCCCCCGCTGTGCCGTCGTCGGGAGCGGGACTACGACCGCATCGGCTCCCGAGACTGCCTCGGCGAGATCCGTCGTTACCGTCGAGAGTGAGACAGTGGTCCGATCGTCCGCCGTTCGTCTCGTCCCCTCGTAACGAGGCGAAACTGCGAGCGTAACCGACTGCGAGTCGAGTACAGCCGCGTGATTGTCCGGGGAGCGAACGTACCACTGAACCGTATGTCCTTGTTCGGCGAAGTCAGCAGCGGCGGCATACCCGCCGTTGCTGCCACCGATTACCGCTACAGTGTGCATGACCAGTCACACGTTAGAATCCAACATACGTAAATTGGATGGATCGTCACCTGCCCTTCGATAACGGACGTACGAACCGCATCCCCCGGGTAACGGTCGTACGATCCGCATCCCCCAGTTTGATGTGAGTACGCGCGCTTCGTACATACGGTATGTACGACGAACAAACAGTACTCGTCCTCTCTGGAACGTCAGATTCGGGTCGTGCGCTCGCACGAACCGTCGCCGACGCCGGCGGCACCGTCGGATTCACGTACAACAGTGCATCCGACGACGCCGAGGCTTTACTCGACGAACTCGACGGCGACGGCCACGAGGCGTGGTCGTGTGACGTGACCGACCCCGAGGAAACCGAAGCGGTCATCGACGAGGCGTTCGACGCGATCGGACCGATCGACAGTCTGATGTACACCGTCGGCGTCATCGCTCGAAGTTCGATCACGGACACCGACGTCGACGACTGGCAGCGTCACCTCGACGTCAACGTAACGGGGGCGTTCAATACGATCAAGGCTGCCGCTCCGAAGTTCGAAGAGCAGGGCCACGGTGCCATGGTCGCAGTGTCGGCGTGTGACGGCATCATGCGAAGCTCCAATCTCGCCGCCTACGACGCCAGCAAACAGGCACTAATCGCACTCGTCGAGGAAGCCGCACGGGAACTCGGCCCGTCCGGCGTCCGCGCCAACGTCGTCTCGCCGGGATTCATCCGGGATCCCGACGCGCTCTCGGAGGACGCAATCGACGGTCTCCTCGAGCAACAGCCGTACAAACAGCTGACGACACCACAGGCGATCGCGAACGCGTGTCTGTTCCTCTGTTCCGATCTGGCGTCGACGACGACCGGGGCGGTCTTGCCCGTCGATTCGGGACTCAGCCTCGAGTAAGCCGGCGACTCGAGTGTCGCGACGAACGTATTTTTTCAGCGCGAGCCGTTCGACGAGGAGTCCGGACCCAGATGTGTCATCCGTTCGCAGGCCGTACTGAAAACCACGTTGCGACGAAAACGAGTACCGACTGTCGGGAAAGAGCGCCGGGCCGACCGCGTCATACGGTTTACTGTAGATCATTTCCGGTGAGACCGCGACCCGGACGGCGGTCTCACCGGTAAATCGCTACAGCAATCCGTATCAGGCGGCCAGTTCGCTGCGGCGTGACTCGGTCGCCGCCTCGTCGACGCGTAGTTCGTCCTCGTCGTCGTGGAAGACGACGCCGTAGACGTCGTGGGCCTCCTCGACCGTGATATACTCCTTCACGACGTCCTCTCGAACCGCCTCGGGATCGCGCTCGAGCGGGTCGCCGTAGCCGCCACCGCCCGAGAGCTGGAAGCTGACGGTGTCGCCGTACTCGAGTTCGAACTGTCCTTTGGGATGGAGTTCCTCGGCCTCGTCGTCGGGGTTGAGAACCGTTTGTCCGCTGTCACCGCCCTCGCCGCCCTCGAGTCCCCACGGCTGGGACTCGGTGCGTTCTAACAGATTGGTAAACGAGACGTTTTCGGCGAACAGCGTGAAGTCCTTCCGAAGACCCAGGCCGCCGCGGTGTCGACCGGCACCGCCGGAGTCAGGGATGAGCTCGAGTCGGTCGATGACCACGGGGTACCGCGTCTCGTGGAGTTCGACGGGGATGTTGGTCACGTTGAACGACGAACAGATCCCCTCCTCACCGTCCTTGCGCTCGGAGGCACCGACGCCCCCGATCATGAAGTCATAGAGGATGAACTGCTCGCCGGTCTCCGGATCCTCCCCGCTGAAGTTGGGGTTGCCGAAGTGGCTGCTCGCAGCGATCACCTTGTCGGGGACTGCCTTGGCGACCGCACCGAGGTTCAGTTCGACGAGTCGCTGGTTGATGATCGGGCGAGCGTTCGCCGCCGTCGGTGGCTGGGGATTGAGGAACGATCCCTCCGGTGCACGGACGGTCATCGGTTTCATGATCCCTTCGTTCTGCGGGAGATACTTTTCGGTGATCGCCTTGAGGACGAACGCCGAGTACGCCCGGGTGTAGTTGATGTAGCTGTTGATCGCGCTCTGTGTCGCCGGATCGGTCCCATCGTAGTCGAAGATCAACTCGTCGTCGTCGATCTCGATCGTCACCTCGAGGTTGACCGGTCCGCTGTCGACGCGAACGTTGTCCATGACGTCCTCGAAGGAGTACTTGCCGTCGGGCATCTCCCGAAGGTCCTCTCGGACGCGGCGTTCGGACTGGGCGATGACCTCGTCGATACACGTGTAGATCGTCTCCCGGTCGTACTCCTCGATGATCTCCCGGAACAGGGTCGCACCGTGGTGGTTGGCGTTTTGCTGGGCCTTCAGATCGCCGATCACCTCGTCCGGCAGTCTGACGTTGGCCTCGATGAGGTCGACGAACCACCGCTCGAGTTCGCCCTCCGAGATCACCTTCGTCGGGAACAGCCTGAGCCCTTCCTGGTAGATTTCGGTCGCCTCGACCGCCTGCGATCCCGGTGCCATTCCGCCGACGTCGATGTGATGGGCGATCGTCACGGAGAACCCTTCGATCCGATCGTCGACGAACACCGGCGTGACGAGGAACATATCCGGCAGGTGTCCCGACCCCATGTAGGAGTCGTTCAACAGGATTCCGTCGCCGGGCTCTAGGTCGTCGTAATCGTACCGGTCTCGGACGTGCTGGACCGCATACGGCATCGATCCGAGGTGGCCGGGACTGAAGTTGCCCTGTGCGACCATTCGCCCTTCGCGGTCGAACAGTCCGGTGGAGAAGTCCTGGCCGAGCGAGACGGCCTCGCTCTTCCCGGTTCGCTGGAGGACTTTCCCCATCTCGTTGCACATCGCGACGAGTCGATCCCAGATAACCGTAAACGTGATCGGATCGAGTTCGTCGGCGTCGATACTGATCTCTGCATCCGAATCTGTCTCACTCATGATCGCTCACCTCGTTGATTTCGATGACGAGATTGCCGTACTCGTCGACGGTCAAGACGTCACCCGGCGGAACGACGGTCGTCGAGTTGACCTCTTCGATGACCGCGGGCCCGGTGAGTTCGGCACCGGGGGAGAGTTCCTCCCGGTCGTAGATCCCGGCATCGGTGAAGCCGCCGGCGCTCTTGAAGTACGCCTCCCGCGTTCCCTTTCTGGCGTCGCTCGCGCGAGCCGATCCGCTCTCGGCCGTCTCGATAGACATCGACTCGGTCGGGCTTCGGACCGTAACTTTCCACGTGATCCCCTCGATCTCCTCGTCCTCGTCGCTGTAGCCGTACGTTCGCTCGTAGGTGTCGTGGAACCGCTGTTCGATCGTCTCGATATCATCGGAGCCAAGTGCTCCGGTCGGAAGTTCGACGCCGAGTTCGTGTGCCTGACCGACGTACTTCATGTCGGCTTCGCGCTCGACTTCGATCTGGGTGTCGTCGCCACCCGCTTCCTTGACGAGTTCACGGCCACGGGCCTCGAGGTCGTCGTAGATGTCGTTGACGTGTTCGAGGCCGTCGGGCGTGAGTTCGGTGATGTACGTCTGATCGAGGTGGAACTCGATGTCGGCGACGAGCAAGCCGCCGGCGCTCGCGACGCCCGCACCCGGAGGCACGATCACCTTCGGGACGTTGAGTTCGTGTGCGATGAACGCTGCGTGGGACGGACCGGCACCGCCGAAGGCGATCATACCGAACTCGCGGGGGTCGATCCCGCGTTCGGAGGCGTGAATCTGGCTCGCGCGGGTCATCGCGTTGTCGACGATCTCTTTGACACCCCACGCTGCGTCGTAGGTGTCCATGCCGAGCGGTTCGGCGATGTCCCGATCGATACCGGCGAGTGCGTCGTCGACGTCGATATCCATCCGCCCTCCGAGGAAGTAATCCGGATTGAGGTAGCCAAGCGCGAGGTCGGCGTCCGTGACGGTCGGCTGGGTACCACCGCGACCGTAACAGATCGGACCCGGTTCCGCACCGGAGCTCTCCGGCCCGACGGTGATTCGGCCGGTGTCACTCGCCGCGGCGATGGAACCGCCGCCGGCGCTGATCTCGATCATGTCGATGACCGTCAGGTTGATCGGGAGGCCACTGCCCTCTTTCATCTCGGCCTCGTCGACTTCGAAGACGTCCGTTCGTTTGGGTTGGCCGTCGATGATAAAGCAGATCTTCGCCGTCGTCCCACCCATGTCGAACGAGAACACGTTCTCGTGACCGACGTGTTCGCCGATGTGGGCCGCGTTGAGCGCACCGGCGACCGGCCCCGACTCGATGATCTGAACCGGCGACTGCTGGATCATCTTCGGCGTCGCAACGCCGCCACTCGATTTCATCATGAAGAACGAGCCGTCGTACCCCTGCCCGTCGAGGTCTTCTTCGATCTTGCTCAGATACTGCTGGACGGTCGGTTTGACGTAGGCGTCGACCAGCGCGGTGTTCGTCCGCTCGTACTCGCGGTATTGCTTCGAAATGCCCGACGCACGCGTCGTATACAGATCCGGTGCGACGTCCTCGATAACCTCCGTCGCCGCACGCTCGTGTCTGTCATCTTCGTAGGAGTGAAGGAAGCTAACCGCGACCGACTCGTAGTCGTCTTCGATATCCTCGACCAGCGACGCGAGCTCGTCCTCGTCGAGTGGCGTCACAACACCCTCTCGAGGGTGGAGGCGCTCGTCGACCTCGTAGATGTTCTCCCGGTCGACGATCGGATCGGGCTTCTCGATGAAAAGATCGTACAGATCGTAGCGTTTCTGTCGGCCCAGAATCGGAACGTCCCGGAATCCCTCCGTCGTCAACAGCGCCGTGTCCGCACCGTCACGCTCGAGAACGGTGTTCGTCGCGAGCGTCGTGGCGTGGATGAGCTGCTCGAGGTCGTCGATCTCCGAGTCGACTTCGGTGAGAAATTCGTCGAGTCCCGTCAGCACACCCTGAGACGGGTCGTCGACCGTCGTCGGATACTTGTACACGTCGAGTTCACCGGTCTCCTCGTCTTTCAGTACAAAATCGGTGAACGTTCCACCGACATCGAAGCCTATTCGCTTGGGCATTAGGTGGTATATGTCCCGGCATGTGTAATAAATTCCCACGGTTTTTCGCTCCCAGACGGCGAGAAAACGTTTCCGGAGTGACACTGATTCGCCTCAATTTCAGTAAGCCAGGTCGGCCGCTCGGTGAGAAACTATGCGATGTCGAGTGTTCATACGGACTGCTGTAACTGATTACTGTCGGACCCGGAGAACCGATCCCGGATGCGACGGTAACGACTTCCAGTAGCCCGTCTCGAAACGCGGCCATCCAGAATGGGTATTGAAAACGAGGATTTATTTCGTGTGCATATCTATACATTGCCATGCCACAAGAACTCGACGGGCTGGACGAGATCGACCGCACTATTCTCCGTATTCTCGTTCAAAACCCGCGGACGCCGTACTCGGATATCGCCGAGCAACTCGAGGACGAAGGGTTCGAAATGAGTGGTGAGGGGATCCGATACCGCGTCTCGAAGCTGTTCGAGACGACGTCGATTCTCCTTCTGACGGCTCCGAAACAGCACGGATGGGAGGTGATCCGGCTGTTTATCGCAGTCGAAGACAACGAGGATGCAAAAGAAGAGACGTTCGAAGCACTGGCTGAGATGGGGTTCTGGATGAACTGTCGCGGGCTCGGTTCGTTCGATCTGTACGCCGTCGCAACCGTCTCCTCGAATCGAGACGCCGACGATCTGATCGACACTGTCCGAACCCTCGAGAACGTCTCGAACGTGGAGTATATGGTCGAGACAGACCGGATGACGACGATCGAAAACTACCTCGCACAGTAGTAACGCTCTCGCCATCGAGACAGACGCCGCCGAATATATTCGTCTTCGCCCCGCTCACGATTCGAGTCGACTGGTTGTTCGCTTTGGTCACGGTCTACTCCTCCTGATTTTCGTACAGGTGTGTCATACGGATTGCTGTAACGATTTACCGGCGAAACCGCGACCAGTCTGCGGTTTCGCCGGTGATGACGGACAGTAAACCGTATCAAAAACTCCCGCCAGACCACGTTCGAGAGCGCGGCGAAACGACGGCGAGAGCTGAGCAAACGACGAGATCGCACAGCCTTCCCAACACCAGTACGTTCTTTGCTTTAGCAAATATCAACGAGTACACTTTTGTTTCACGGGGGTATATGGCCGGATATGGGAACAGAATATGGATGTAAAGTTTGCCGAGTTCTCGAAGATCACGACCTCGAACACTACGACGAACGGTTACTCGAGGAGTGGCGCGGTGACGGTTCGCAGCGAAAGGGGTACAGACAGCTCGCCCGGTGGTTGAACGTCACCCTCCTGCGCCGGGAGATGGACAAAGTCGGACTATCGACACTCGGTGACGAGGCCGAATCGAAGTACGACAGGCTTCGCGAGGAGGGAACGACGAGCAGCGAGGTCGCCGCCATGCTCGAGCGTGAAGGCATCGACGTCGAGCGCCTGCAGGACGATTTCGTCTCCTACGGCGTCGTTCGAACGCATCTCCTCGACTGTCTCGACGCCGAATACGAAAAAGAAGAGTCCAGCGAGTGGGAACGTGAGGCGATCGAAATCGCGCGCAATCACGCCAAAGAGAAGATCGTCTCAGCCGTCCGGTCGCTCGAGCGAAAGGGAAAGCTCCGCGGCGGCGAGGACATTACCGTCCACGTCGACGTCGACCTCGAGTGTGAATCCTGCCAGACGCGCGTTCCGCTCCGACGTGCGATCTACCGCGGCGAACTCTGTGACTGTGCGACCATGGAGGTGCACCAATGAGCGAGTTAACTATCTCCATCGAGAACGTCGGCGGAATCGACTCGGTCGACTGTACGCTCTCCGACGAACTCAACGTCGTCACCGGGCCGAACTCCTCGAACAAGACGTCGTTTCTCGAGGCGGTCGCGTTCGGCCTCGGTCGATCGACGGTGCCGATCAAAAACGACGCCGATACTGCACGCGTCGAACTCTCGTTGGACGGGGAAACGATCGTTCGGACGGCAACGGAGACGGGTCACGGAATCGAAATCGACGGCCACTGCTGGATCGACGACGGCGACGATATCGAGTTGTTCGAACAGTTCGCCTGCCTGTTCGAGTTCAGCACCGTCCGCTCGGCGGTGAGAAACAACGAGAACTTCGAAGACGTTCTCAAAGGGCCGATGGATATCGACGCACTCGAGGCCGAACGCGAAGGGAAGATCGTCGAGAAAAACGAACTACAAACGGAAATCGAGGCCCAGGCGGACGTCGAAACGCGACTGGAGGACCGAAAACGGGAACTCGACGCGAAACGCGAAACCGCCGTCGAACTCGAGGCGACACTCGACGAGTTGCGGGACAAACAGCGGACGATCACCGACGACGAGGAACTCGAGGAGCTTCAGGAAACGCGATCGCACCTCGTCACCAGACGACGGGATTATCGCTCGCAGATCGAAAATTACGAGGACGCGATCGATCGTCTCACCGACCAGATCGCGGAGGTCGAAGCCGAACTCGAGGAGGCCCGTGAGACCGTCGCGGAGTACGACGTCGAGTCACTCGAGTCCGAGAAGGCCTCGATCAGGGACGATCTCGACGAGATCACCAACCGTCTCGATATCCTCCAATCAGTGCTGACCGCAAACCGGGAGATGCAATCGTCGCCATACACCGGTGTCCTCGGGCAACAACACGGACTAACCGGTGATACAGTGACGTGCTGGGCGTGTGGCACCGAATCGACCGCCGAGGAGTTCGACGAGACGATAACACAACTCACCGAGCTCATCGAAGCGGACAAGGACCGACGCGCCGAGTACGAGCCACGACTCGAGGAGATCAACGCACAACTCGACGCCATCGACGAGGCCCACAGACGGGTCGACACCCTCGAGTCGAAGAAACGCTCCCTCGAAGAGCAACTCGAAGAGCGGCGGGATTCCCTCGAGACCAACCGCGAACAGATCGCGGATCTCGAAGACGAGATCGACCGCGTCGAGGATCAGATTGCCCAGAAGGAAGCCGAGCAAGAGAGCGAAACGAGTGATCTGACCGACGAGATCGAGTCGACGCGCATCGAGTTACACTCGGTTCAGACGGACATCGAGCGCCTCGAATCGACGATAGACGACCTCGAAGCGGCTCGTCAGGACCGCGAACGGAACCGCGAACGGATCGAGTCGCTCCGTGACGAGATCCGCACGCTCACTGAACGCATCGAGAACCTCGAACAACGCCTCCAGACGCAGTTCAACGAGGCGATGGACGAGTTGATCGAGTTGCTCGAGTACGAGGCGATCGAACGCGTCTGGTTGGACGGCAACTTCGATCTGATCGTCGCCCGGGAAGAAAATGGCGTCACTCGCCAGGACACGATTTACAACCTCTCGGAGAGCGAGCGTGAGATGGTTGGGCTCGTACTCGCGCTTGCCGGGTACATCGCCTACGACGTCGCCGACACCGTTCCAGTCCTCGTCATCGACACGCTCGGCGCGTTCGACGCCGAACGAGCGACGGGGCTGCTCGAGTACTTTGCCGACGAGTCACCGCTTTTGGTTACCGCCTTGCTCCCCGACAACGAGGCTGTACTCGCCGGCTCGGAACTGGAATACGGTTCCGTCAATCCGAAACAGCTCACGCCGTAGGAACACTGTCAACGCGTCGAAAAAACGCTCGAGTCGATCGCAGTCGGTCCGTTTTCTCGTCGGGAAATCGTGAGTGGTACAGCAATCCGTATGAAGCGAACGGCGGTGGGGCTTTCCGCGTTAGTTGCCGCCGGCGAGGGTCAGATCGTCACTGAACTCGATGTTGATGTTTTTCACGCGGGTGTGATCGAGCAGTTCCGAGATATCCTCTTTGTTCCCGATGCCGCTCTGTTTGTAACCGCCAAACGGCGCGCCGATGTAGTGGCGTCCGTGCTGGTTGATCCAGATGTAACCCGACTCGATATCGTCCGCAGCCCGGTGTGCCGTGTTGAGGTCGTTCGTCCAGACGCTTGCAGTCAGGCCGTAGTCGGTGCTGTTGGCGATCTCGATCATCTCGTCGTACTCGCTCCAGGTCATCACTGAGAGCACCGGCCCGAACGTCTCCTCGTGAGCGATCGTCATATCCGGCTCGACTTCGAAGACGGTTGGCTCAAGGTAGTATCCACGGTCGTACTCGTCGACCGTCTCGCCGCCGAACAGCACGTCCGCGCCTTCCTCTTTGGCGATATCGATGTACTTGCACACTTTCTCGAACTGTGGCTCGGAGACGACCGACCCCATCGTGTTCGACTCGTCGAACGGATCGCCGATCGTCACCGATTCGAGCCGGTCGATCAGCGGCGGAACGACGTCGTCGTAGGCGTCCTCGTGGACGAGTAGCCGGGTGCCGCTGCCACAGGACTGGCCCTGCCAGGGTAACGCCATCGCCCCCTTGAGGCCGTCGAGAACGCGGTCCATGTCGGCGTCGGGATAGACGATAAACGGATTCTTGCCACCCAACTCGAGCAAGACGGGTGAGAGGTTCTTCGAGGCACCCTGCATGATCTTCTTTCCGGTTGCGGGGCTGCCGACCATCGAGACGAGCCTGACATCGTCGTGTTCGACGAGGTTCGCGCCCGTTTCGCCGAAGCCGGTGACGATGTTGATCAGGCCGTCCGGGAAGAGATCACACTCGTCGATGAGACGTCCGATGTACAGCGCCGAAAGCGGGGTGAACTCCGATGGTTTGACGACGATACCGTTGCCGGCGACGATCGCGGGCGCGACCTTCTCGGCGACGAACATCGTCGGGTGGTTGAACGGGATGATGCCGGCGACGACGCCGTAGGGTTCACGCTGGGTGAAGTTGTGATTGTTCGGCCCGGTCGGGATCGTCTCCCCTTTGAGCTCGGTCGCCAGCCCGGCGTTGTATTTGAGGTTGCGAGCGCCCTTCTCCGTGTCGAATTTCATCCGAGAGATACTGCTCCCGTTGTCGGCGACGTCGAGTTTCGTCAGTTCGTCCTGGTGTTCGAGGAGGAAATCGGCGAAGGCTTCGACGCGCTCGCGGCGTTCGAAGACGTCGAGTTCCCGCCACTCCTGGCTGGCTCGGTCGGCAGCCTGGACGGCCTGGTCGACCTGGTCTTCGGTCGCGATCGGAACGTCGGCGAGGATCTCACCAGTCGATGGACACTCGTTTTCGAAAGTCTCCTCGCTGGAGACGAACTCGCCGTCGATGTACATTCGGTCCTCTATCTCGAGGGAGACGTGTTTTCCGGACAACGTCTCTAGATCGTACTCGAACATGCTATATGAGCATATGTCTCGCGCCTCTTATATAGCCGTTGTGACTGACGAACGGTGGCTGCAGCCGCCCTACGGAAACAGCCGTTCGTCGGCGATCGGCGGCCGTTCGAATACGCCGTAGCGGTCGGCGTACTCCATCCAATCGCGGACGTTCTCCCGCTGGTCGGACTCGAGAACGAACGGACAGTCGACGCCGTCGGTGACCTGCCGGAGCGCCTCGACCGTCTGCTCACCCTCCCACTCGCCGGTGTCCGTCTCCTCGAGAAACGCGGTGAGGACGGCTTCGTAGTTTTCGTTTCGGTACGCACGCGAGCGGCCGAGCGCGTCGACGAACGCGGTGACGCGCTCGGTGTGTGCGTCGTACACCGACCGGTCGACACAGACGAGGTGGACCAGCGGCCGATAGCCGGTCAGTTCGTCCCACTCGACACCCATGTCGTAGAGCAGTTCGTAGTCCGGGTCCTCCTCGAGGCCCCAGTACCAGTCGTTGATCCGTTCGACGGCGTCGAGACGACCCGATTCCATCCGTTCGGCAAGTCCCTGATGGGTATCGACGACCCACTCGACGTCGTCGGGGCCGACGTCGAATCGATCCTCGAGAATTGCCTTGTGGTAGGTCATCGCGAGCGAACGGTCGTGGATGCCGACTCGCTTCCCGATAAGATCTTGTGGGTCGTCGATGCCGGAGTCAGCGCGGACGAACATGCCATTGCCGCGCTGATACGTCAACCCAGCGGCCACTGCGAGCGGATCGGTCGGAACGACGTCGGTGTGACTGACGAGCTTCGACGTGACGTACTTCCCCATCGACATCGTCGTGGCGTCGAGCTCTCCGGTAAGCAAGAGCTGATCCTTTCTCGGCGAGTGGTTGTGTTCGACGCTGACGTCGCCGAGAGTCGGCGTCACTTCCCCGGTCTCGAGTGCGTAGTAGAACTGTCTTGTGTTGTAAAACGGCGTCGTACTGAATTTGAGCGTCTCCGTCATCACCGATGCATGAGTGGCGACCAGCAAAAATCTGCTGACTACTTACGGGCGGACTCCTCGGGGCTGGGTGGGCAGGTGTCGCTCTAGCGATCCGTCCCGTCGTCCGCAGTGAGCAGAAATCGACGTACAGCGACCCGGTATCGGGGACCGCCGACTCGGCGGACATCTACTCCGTTGTTATTAATTATTATATTATGGCCGATAATCACGTGAACACCTGTCCCACATACAAGATGAATCCCACGTCGAGTGCAGGGGAGGCAATTGGTGATTTTTTATATCAGATTCTGCCGTATAGGAATAATGCACTAAGTGGGTTATTTTGCCGTTTTATTTGTATATGTACACGGTCCGGTATTGCAGGACCCCCGACGCACGACCCCTAGTGGCGGTCCAAACCTGAACTGATGGGTGGAACCGATGGAGGTCGTCTCGTTTCACCCATCAGTCGACGTTTGGAACGGTACTAGATGTCCGATCCGACCGCAGAAGTCACAAGGTATATTATTGTAGCAGGTATTGTATTCGGATGTATGTCAGTAGACCTCGTGGTCAGAGACTGTACAATCGTTACCCCTGAAGGGCAGATAGGCCCGGACGCAGGGGTTGCGGTTGACGACGGGAAGATCGTTGCGATCGGATCGAGCGAAAATCTGCCGGACGCCGATGAGGTCGTCGAGGCAGACGGTAACTACCTCGCCCCCGGCGTCATCGACTGCCACATTCACAACCGGACCCCCGGTCTCGAGTACAAAGAAGACTGGAAAACGGCCACCCAGGCCGCGGCTGCCGGCGGTGTAACCACCGTCATGGGTATGCCCAACACGGACCCGGTCATCGACCAGCCAGAACACATCGAGACGAAAGCCAATCTCGGTGACGAGAACGCGCTCGTCGACTTCCAGTTCTACGCGGTCATCACGTCCAACAACTACGATCAGGTCCACGACCTCGCCGAGACGGGCGTCGTCGGCTACAAGGTGTTCCTGGGCACCACGATCGGTGCGATTCCCCCACCGAACGACGGCGAACTTCTCGAGGCGATGGAACAGGTCGCCGAGACCAACCGCCGGCTCGGATTCCACGAAGAGAACGACGAGATTCTCTCACACCTTGCCGAGAAGTTCCAGGAAGAAGGCAAAAACGACCCGATCTACCACACGTGGTCGCGACCGCCGATCACGGAACGAGAGGCGATCAGCCGAACGATCCTCTTCGCAGAGGAGACCGGTGCGAAGATTCACATGTTCCACCTCTCGTGTGGCTCGGGTGCGGAACTCGTCGCCGAGGGGAAAGACCGCGGCATCGACGTGACCGCCGAGACGATGCCCCACTATCTGTGGTTCACTGAGGACGTCATGCGAGAGAAAGGAAACGTCGCTCGCATCCAGCCCCCGATCCGCGATCAGGAAGAGCAGGATCTCCTCTGGGAACAGGTCCAGGGCGACGGCATCGACTGTATCGCAACCGACCACTCGCCGCACACGGACGAAGAGAAGGGCATGGACGATCCCTTCAAGAACACCTGGGAGGTTATCTCCGGGTTCGTCGGCCTCGAGACCGAGGTCCCGGCCATGCTCTCGTTCGTCAACGAGGGTCGTATGAGCCTCGAGCAGTGGATCGACATGCACTCGACCCAGCCGGCGAAGATCTGGGGCATGTATCCCGAGAAGGGATCGCTGCAGGTCGGTACCGACGCCGACTTCACCATCTTCGATCTCGAAGAAGAGTGGACCCTCGAGGATCGCCACTCGCTGCACTCGAAGAACACGGTGACGCCGTTCGAGGGAGAGTCGTTCACTGGTAGCGTCGAGACGACGATCGTCAGAGGGAACGTCGTCTACGAGGACGGCGAAGTCGTCGGCGAATCCGGTTACGGGAACCAGGTCGACGTCGACGAAATCGACAACGATTACGGAAACTAATGAGCGAAGACGCATACGAACGCGGCCGAGAGACGGGAACGCGGCTCCGAGAGGCCATCGAGCACAACCTCGAGGGCTTCTGGCAGGCAGTCGCCAACCGCGGACTCGACCGCGAGACGGTACACGAGGAAGCACGTGCCAACCGAGAGCGGCTCACGGAGTCGACGCGATCCAAGATCCACGGAATGGCCGACGCAGCGGGCGTTCCCCAGCGTGATCTGCTCGCGTTCAACCTCTTCGAGGAGACGCTCGTCACCGACGGCTGTACGACGGCCATCGCCGCCGGTGAGGCATCGGCGACTGACGAGACGATCTTCTTCAAGCAAAGTGACAAGAAAGGTGCTGACGAGTTCGAGGGTGAGAACTACCACAAGCACAACCAGATCAACGTCGTCAGCGTCGAGGATCCCGACGACAAGAACAAGGTTATCGGCGTCACGGCCGCAGGTTCGACGGCGGTCAAGATGGGAATGAACGACCAGGGGGTCGCCATCGGCTCGAACATCTCCCGGACGGTCACCTTCGACGAGGACGGGAAAGATTCGAAAGACTGGGCAGCCGCCTCTCGGGGCGCGTACATGCGCGAAGGGCTGCTCCACGGCGACACCGCAGAGGAGGTCGCCCAGCACATCACGCCGATGCTGTTCTCGGATCCGATGTCCTCACCCGGCAACATCCCGATCGCCGACGCCGAAAAAGCGATCATCCTCGAAGGCGAGTTCACCCACCTCGCAAGCGAGTGGGTCGAAGACGACGTCATCGGTCGCGGGAACAAGTTCGAAGTGCTCTCCGACCTGGCGCGTTCACGCGAGGAGATTCCCTCGAGCTACTCGCGCCACGAGCGAGTAATGGAGGTCCTCGAGGCCGAAAACGGCGACGTGACCGCCGAGACGATGCGTGATCTGTCGATGGATCACGAGAACGGTCCGGGCCTCGAATCGATCTGTCGCCACGAGGAGAACGACTACACGGACGAAACGTCGCTCTCGTCGGCGATCTTCGAACTCGACGGCGACGAGCCGGAAAACAGCACGATCTACATCGCGCTCGGTAAGCCATGTCACTCCTGGCGAACCGAGGAGGGAGACGGCTGGCTCGCCCTCGAGGCAGGCGCTTCCGAGGACGACGTGCCGGAGCGATTCCTCACGGGAGACGCCTGGTTCGACCACTACACGGAAGAACCCTACGAAGGCGAAGCCGAACCGCCGGCGCTCGACTGAACTTTCGTTCGTTTTTTCGACTGTACGCCGTCGACAGCGTCGATAGCAGTCGGTGGCCGTAACGAGGGCGAGTCGACAGTCACCTCACTCTCGCCACGGCGAACGTATTCGTCCAGTTATTCACCGACAAATACACCACATATTATTGTAGGTATTTTTTCACCACGTTAAGTTTTTCGCCAGATTTAAGTGTGATAAAGGATAGTGTGAGACTTATGCCACCAGTCAGCAGACGCAGCTTTCTCGCGAGTGGGAGTGTTGTCGGTGCCGGTCTCGTCGCCGGTTGTCTCGGGGGGGACGACGATAGCGTTCACCTTCAGGTCGATACGGCGGCAGAGGGCGCATCGCACTACAACATGTCCGCGCCCTGGGTCGAACTACTGCCCGACCACTCGGAGGATCCCGCGCTCAACGCGACGGTGAGTTCGTCGGACGGGTCGGTCGCGAACATGCGCGCACTCGACGACGGCGAAATCGACGTTGGAACGTCCGTCGACCAGATCGGACACCTGGCCTACAACGGACAGGGACCGTTCGACGGAAACGAGATCGACATTCGTTGTATCATGCGCGGTGAGCTCGTCCCGCAGTACTACGTGGTCCAGGCCGATTCGGACATCGATTCGATCTGGGATCTCGACGGCCGGAGCGTCACTCCCGGTCCGGAGGGTGGCGGAACGACTGGACAACACGAGGCGCTGATGGACCAGTACGGCCTCGAGACCGACGACGTCTATCTGAGCTACGGAGAGGGCGGACGTGCGCTCCGTGACGGCGACGTCGACGCGTGGTTCGTCTTCCACGGGTCGGACGCCATCAACGCGTTTGCGACGGACGGCGACGAACTCGAGCTCCTCGAGTTCGACGACGAAGCGATGGAGGGACTCCAGGAGGTGTTCCCGTGGACGGTCGAAGCGGATGTGACGCCGGATATGCTCGAAAACTACGAGGACACCACGGGCGTGATGGGGACACACGGCTACTGGATGACGACGCCGGAGATGGACGACGACGTCGTCTACGAGCTGTGTCGCGTCGTGACGAGCAATCCGGAGCCGATTCGGGACAGTAACGTCAACTCCGAGGAGTTCGGACTCGAGTTCGCCCACTACGACTTCGGCGTCCCGTATCACGACGCCGCAATCGAGTTCTTCGAAGACGAGGGCGTACTCTAATCGTCATGAGTACATCTGTCGAGGGAGAAGTAGCAGTTCCAATCGACGACGATACGACGCGGCTACAGAAGCTTTTGGCCGTTTTGATTGCAGCGTTTACCGTATACGTCGCCCTGACGCTGGAGTTTAGCACGTTCCAGCGGCTGGGCACGTTTTTGATGCTGACGCTCGTCTACCTGTTTCTTCGCTTCCCGCTTCGGGAAACGATCGAGCGGGAGTTGAGCGATCGACAGATACGACTCTGTAACTGGTTCGATATCGCGATGATCGTCGGGTCGACGGTCACGTACGGCTACCTGATACTCAACTCAGCGCAGATTATCGAACAAGCAGGTCGCGTACAGACGTTCGAGATTCCGCTCGGATTCCTCGCGATGTTCGTCGTCCTGGAAGCGACGCGACGGACGATCGGCTGGACGATCCCGATGTTCGCCACCGGGTTCCTCGTCTACGTCTATCTCGGTCCGGCGTTTCCGGGGATATTCAGCCACCCCGGCTACTCGACCAATCAGCTGATCGTACAAATGTACGTCAGTACGAGGGGGCTGTTCTCGTTCCCGCTCGCCGTGATGTTTGACTACGTGTTCCTGTTCGTTCTGTTCGGGGCGTTACTGGAGGTATCCGGCGGTGGGAAGATGTTCCTGGATCTCGCGAAGGTCCTGTTCGGAAAGGTCACCGGCGGACCGGCAAAGCTCTCGGTGTTCGCGAGTGGCTCGATGGGGATGATATCCGGCAGCGCAGTCGCGAACGCCCTGACGACGGGCGCATTTACGATCCCGACGATGAAAGATCAGGGATACGATCGGGACTTCGCGGCCGGCGTCGAAAGCGCCGCGAGTACTGGCGGACAGCTACTGCCACCGGTCATGGGCGCTGCCGTATTCATCATGATGGACATCACAGGCATCGATTACGTGACGATCATCACGAGAGCGCTCATTCCGGGGATCTTGATGTTCCTCTGTATCTACATGGTCGTCCACTTTCAGAGCGTTAAATCCGGACAGGTCGGTCTGCCCGACGAGGCGATTCCGGACCGACGCTCGGTACTCAAGCGACTGTACTATTTTATTCCGGTCGTGATCCTGGTGTACCTGCTGTACGATGGTATCAGCGTTCGCCGATCGGTCATCTACGGAATCGGTGTTCTGCTCATCGTGACGACCCTCGTCTACGACGCACGGCTGTACGATCCTCGACGGGAATCTCACGAACTCGCTTCGAACCCGTTCGTCGACGCCATCGAACTGACCGCGAAACGTGCAGCACCGATCGTCGTCGCTGCAACCTGTATCGGGATCATTCTGGGCGTTATCGGCATGACCGGGATCGGCCTCGCGATCTCCTCGGTCGTAATGGATCTCGCATCGATTCACCTGATGGTCGCGCTCGTGGTCGTTATGCTTTTGAGCATCATGTTCGGGATGGCAACCGACACCGTCACGGTGTACATCCTCCTCGCAGTCCTCGTCGCACCCGGACTCGTCGACATCGGCGTTCCCGAGCTCACCGCACACCTGTTTATCTTCTACTTCGGGCTGATGGCGATGGTCACCCCACCGGTCTGTATCGCCGCGTACGCGGCGTCGACGATCGCCGAGAGCGATCCGCTCAGAAGCGGATTCTGGGCCTGGAAGCTCTCGCTTGCGGCGTTCTTGCTTCCGTTCGCGTTCGTCTTCGACGAGAATCTGCTAATGATCGGGTCGGCCGACGCAATCGCATTGTCGATCCTGACGACGATCGTCGCGCTCACTGCCCTCGCAGGAGCGATCGTCGGCCACGCGTACACGGGCCTCTCCCGGATCGAACGAGCTACGCTCCTCGGTGCGTCCGTCCTGTTGATCGCGCCGAACCTGACGATAAACGCCGTCGGTCTCGGCCTGCTCGTAATCGGCGGATTCCGGCAGTTCCGCAGTATGGTAACCGAACGACGGCTGACACCGCAGCCAACCGAAGCCGACTGAGGTCAGCTACGGCCGACCGATCAACCGATTTCCCGATACATGTTATCGTTGTGTTAGGAAATGCATCCACAGATAGTGGGCCACAACCGCCGATTTCCCGGGTCTTGTTGACATTCCAGCAATAACTTATCACTCAGTTACGAAAGGGAATTTTTATGTGAATGTAGATGTATCCATTTAGCATGGTACTAGCCAACAGGCGACAGTTCCTAACGAGTGGTCTGGCGGTCGGAACAGGATTGGTTGCCGGATGTCTCGGTGGCGATGACGACGCGAGAGATCTCTCGATACACACCGCCGGTGAAGGAGCCTCTCATTACACGAAATCAGCGCCACTCGTGGAGTTGTTACCGGAACACACCGAAGATCCACCGCTGTCGGCAACCGTGAGTACGTCGGACGGTTCCGTGGCAAATATCCGAAATTTGGACAACGGTGAGATCGATATTGGAACGACCGTCGACCAGATCGGACATCTGGCGTACAACGGCGAGGTACCCTTCGAAGACGAAATCGATATACGGTGTATCATGCGCTCGGAGGTCGTCGCACAGTACTACGTCGTGCGAGACGACTCGGAGATCGAAACGATTTTCGACTTAGACGGCGTGACGATGACCTCGGGACCGGAGGGAAGTGGCACGCACGGTCAACACGATACACTGATGGACCACTACGGTCTCGAAACGGACGATCAGTATATGGGCTACGGCGAGGGGCTTCGGGCCCTTCGTGACGGGGATCTGGATGCGTTCTTCGGACACCACGGATCCGACACGATGAACGCCTTTGCGACGGACGGTGACGAGCTTCGAGTCCTCGGATGGACCGAAGATGAGTTCGACAGTATGCAAGAAGTGTTCCCGTGGACGGCGAGAGCGGAAGTGACGCCGGACATGCTCGAAAACTACGAGGAGACCGAGCTGGCGATGGGGACGAACAGTTTCTGGGTGACGATGCCGGAGATGGACGACGACGTCGTCTACGAGATGACGAGAGCGATTCTGGAAAATCCGGAACCGATCCAGGAATCCAACGTTAATTCGGAGAATCTCGAAACGGAATGGGCGTACTACGACTTCGGTGTCCCCTATCACGACGGGTCGCTCGAGTACTTTGAAGAACACGGTCTGATCTGACCGGCCATGGACACTGCCCTGAATTCGGCGGACGAACAGCGAGTTGGCGGGGAGGCGACCATACTCCAGCGGATAATCGCAGTGGGAGTAACGCTATTTACCCTGTACGTAGCCCTGACGCTGCAGTTTAACTCGTACCAACAGCTGGGAACCTTTCTCCTGTTGACGTTGGTATATCTGTTTGTGAAATTTCCGCTGAGAGAGGAGATCAGTTACGATGTCTTGCCGAGCGACAGCTACTACGACTGGATAGATCGCGCCTTGATCGCACTCTCTGTGGTGTCGTACGGCTACTTGATCGTGTTTTCACAGCAGGTGATCGAACAGGCAGGGACAGCGACGCCGACGGAGATCGTCCTGGGGATATTCGCAATAATCGTGGTGGTAGAAGCGACGAGGCGGACGATCGGCTGGGCGATACCGATCCTCGCGGTGTTTTCTCTGTTGTACCTGTTTATTGGTCCACTGTTTCCCGGCGTGTTCAGACACTCGGGGTACTCCTTAGAGCAGATGGCGACGCAGATCTACGTGAGCTCGCAAGGGCTGTTTTCGTTCCCACTGTCGGTCATGTTCGACTACGTGTTCGTATTCGTCTTGTTCGGGGCGCTGTTGGAGATCTCAGGCGGCGGAAAGATGTTTTTGGATCTCGCGAAGGTGCTGTTCGGAAAGGTAACCGGCGGACCCGCAAAGCTCACCGTGTTCGCCAGTGGCTCCATGGGTATGATCTCCGGAAGTGCGGTTGCGAACGCGCTAACGACGGGAGCCTTTACGATTCCGACGATGAAAGACCAGGGGTACGAACGAAACTTCGCGGCGGGAGTCGAAAGCGCTGCCAGTGCTGGCGGTCAGTTGCTCCCTCCCGTTATGGGCGCTGCTATTTTTATTATGATGGATATCACTGCGATCGACTACGTAACGATCATTGAACGGGCACTCGTTCCAGGATTGCTGACGTTCTTCTGTGTATACATGGTCGTTCATTTCCAGAGCGTCAAGATGAATCTGGTCGGACTGCCTGACGAGATGATCCCGGATCGCAGGTCGGTTATCTCACGATTGTATTACTTCGTTCCGCTGGTTATACTGGTCTATCTCCTATACACGGGAATGAGTGTCCGCCGGTCGATCGTCTACTCGCTGGCGATCCTGCTGTTTATCACGTTCATTCCGAAGGACGCGAGGCTGTACGACCCGAGATCCGAATCCGATACGCTGATGTCAAACTCGTTAGTTGATGGGATAGAGCTCGCCTGTAAGCGGGCCGCGCCGATCATCGTGGCTGCGACCTGTATTGGTATCGTACTCGGCGTTATCGGATTGACGGGGCTCGGACTGGCCATTTCATCGGTGGTGATGGATCTAGCGGGGACACACCTGATGATGGCACTGCTCGTGACGATGGTACTCTGTATCATATTCGGAATGGCAACCGATACGGTAACCGTCTACATTCTACTAGCGATTCTCGTCGCACCGTCGCTGGTCCGAATCGGCCTACCGGAGTTGACGGCGCACCTCTTTATCTTCTATTTCGGTATGATGGCGATGGTCACACCGCCAGTTTGTATCGCCGCATACGCCGCATCGACGATTGCAGAGAGCCATCCGCTCAAGACCGGCTTCTGGGCCTGGAAGCTCTCACTGGGTGCGTTCTTGCTGCCGTTTGCGTTCGTCTACGACGAACGACTTCTCCTGATTGGGTCGGCCGACGGAATTGCCATTGCGATACTCACTACATCGATCGGGTTCGTTGCTCTCGCCGCGGCAATCGTTGGACACATCTACACGGGAATATCTCGCATCGAACGCGGGATGTTAGTTGGATCCGCACTGTTGCTCATCCATCCGAGTCTCACGTTGAACGCCGTCGGTCTGCTCGTCGGATTGGTCGGCGGATATCGCCAGATCAGAAGCCGGCTGAAAGACGAACACCTCCGTTCGACGCCAGCAAAAAGTGATTAAAGCTCGTCGATCACGCAGACGAACCGAGTTCACTAATCGCTCACCGGTCCACACAGGCTACGACCATGCCGACGAAGACGCGAGACCGGTCACGCTGTGCCGGCGATAACGACCGGAACCGGGCTATCCAGCGTGACGTTTTGGGTCACGCTGCCGAAGAGAGCCTTGCCGACCGGCGTGCGCTTTCGAGCGCTCATGACGATCGTATCGACATCGTCGTTTTCTGCAACCGCCAAAATAGTCTCTGCCGGATCGCCGTGTTCCCGACGTGTCGAAACGGACACACCGTTCTCGCTGAGATACGCCGCCGTCGCTTCGAGGCTCTCCGGTGGCTCCGAATTCTCGAACAGTTCCTCGGACTCGAGGCGACCACCGTCGAGATCCTGTACGTCCCGCTCCGCGAACACACTCAGGACGGTTACGTCGATCTCGTCGGTCACACTAGGTAATGAAAGGACTGCATCCGCCGCTGCGCTCGCTCGGTCCATGTCCGGATCGACCGGGATAAGAACACGATACATGTCCTCATACTGTACGTCCAAGGCCTTGAACTAACTGGTCCAGAAGAATGGTTAGTGATTTGTCCATTCGTCTCTCTGAGTCGACATCTCTCGGTCGGAAAGCAATACCGAGCATCGTCCACTGGGCCGTGACACAGGTCGTTTCCGGTGAAAATACCCTCGAGCGGTCGTGAAACAGCTTTGAGCCCGCGAATCACTATCGGGTACGGCCGCCGCCGGCCACTCGGAGACGAGCGGGAAAATCGGTTCACCGACGACGATAACCTCGAGTCGGGGTTATCGCAGTGATTGGCCTTTCGTCTCCGTCCCCCACGTGAGGATGAGAACGGCACCCGCTGCCATCCCGATGGCAAAGGGAGTCAGCGCGACGAAATAGCCCCACGTGACGAGGAGGCCGGCCACGATCGGACCGCTGATCGACGCGATCTTACCGATACCGCTTGCGAATCCAAACCCAGTCCCACGCACTTCGGTCGGGAACAGTTCTGCGGTATAGGCGAGCATCGGTCCCCACGCGCCAATCAGGAAGAAACTCGCCAGAAAGAGGCTCAACAGCGGGTGTACGACCTCGAGTCCGGCGATCGACCAGCCGGCCAGTTCGGTTGCGAAGGTAAACGTAAAGACGCCAGCCAACAGCAGGTAGCCACCGATCGTGTACATTCGGCCGATCCTGTCGATCAGATACGCCGCACTGAGGATTCCGGGCAGTTGCGCGATGGCGACAAGAAACAGTTGCCCGTAGAGATCGCCGCCGACGTTTGCCGCCTCGAGCGTGTCGGGAAGCCAGATGAAAATACCGTAGAATCCGAAGTTGATGCCGAACCACGAGAGTGACGCAAGAATCGTCCGTCGACGCAGTCCCGGTTCGAACAGTCGGGCGAAACTGGCACTATTACCCCGGTCGGATCGCGTTGCAGTAATTGCCGATGCGGAATCCCCGTTTTCGCCCGCGATATCCTGGACACGTGCGTTCGCATCGTCGAGACGATCGTCCGAGGCGAGATAGTACGGCGTCTCCTCGAGTCTGCGAATTACCAGGACGAGCACGGCCGGAAGCGCCGCACCGAGGAAGACGAACCGCCAGGAAGCGACGCCGAGGATCGTTCCATCGGTGGCGAGAACGTCGAGACAGATCCACGCGAGGACGACCGCCAAAATCGTCCCGATCGGCCAGAACATTTCGAAATAGACGATATACCGACCGCGATGGCGCGTCGGAAGGTGTTCGCTGAGATAGGAGACAGTGATGGTCGTCGCCCACCCGACGCCGAACCCGGTGAGGAGTCGAAAGGCGAACAGCGAGTAGAACCCGAGCGAAAGCGCAGTCAATCCAGCGAACAGTGAGTAACAGAGAACTGCCCACTGGAGGCCGGAAACACGCCCGACCCGGTCGGCATACCAGCCGCCGAACCAGCTTCCGAACATGATGCCAACCAGGGCGCTGCTTCCGAGTAACCCGGCTGCAACGCCCGAAAGAGACCAACTATCTATCAGGGCCGGGAGGACGAACGAAATAGAGAGGATTTCGACGGCCGTAAAGCACAGGGCACAACCAGTAATGAGCAGCAATCGCCGGTGAAACGACCCCGTCGAGAGATCGTCGACGACGTCGCTGACGGTCGTTTCATCAGACATCGTCGAACGAGCTCTGCGTTGGTCGGTCCCGTCGGAACCCATCGTTATCCATTCGGTCCGTCCGGTTCCATCGGTAGCTGGCGGTACTGGCCGGTCCGCTAGTGCTTTGGCAAGCCTGCACTGCAGGGTCGAATTCGGTGGTGTGGTCCGATTCGACCCTGCAGTCGACGCTTGTCGGAGTACTAGAGACGACCCGAGTTTCGAGCAGTCGGATACAGCAGGGAAGACTGGTGGCGTTCATCGATAGGACAGTGGTTTAGACAAGAGGAAAGTAACATTTTCTATCGTCGGTTGACAAGAGATAGCATCGGTGCGAGCGTTTCGACGGAGCGTCCGGTCGAAAACGAGTGATAAACCACGTTAGGCCGTGAGGACCGGCATCGAAACCGAGCTTCGGCGGGAGTTGTCCGATTCAGCGTGTGATACGGTTTGCGATGACTGATTGCCGGTCAGTCGTCCGTCGATGTGCGATCAGTTGTCGGTATCGCGGAGGTCGGACGCGAGTTGGCGCCACTCGCGACCGGATTCGCGGGCCATCTCGACGAGTTCCTCGGGGGCAACGTGGTATGGCGGTCGAACCGGGCCGGGGTCGATATACCCAGCACCCTCGATTCGGGCCTTCTGTAGCGGAATCGTGTACAGCCCGTAGAGGTCGTCGTGGCGGACGTTCATCGTTTCCGGGTAGACCGCTTCCGGACCGACCTGTGGGTAGAACTTCTCGTTCGTCTTGTTGATCCGGTAGTTCAGTTCGCGTGCGGTCTCGTCGTCGCCCTCGGTGATGGCGTCCCGAAGTCTGAGCGCCGGCAGGGGATCACACGATGCACTCCCCGACCAGGCCGCGTTCGCGTGTTCGGGCGCGAGTTCGTTCGCGATGTACCACTTTCGCTCGATCGGCATCAGCTGAACCGAATCGCCGACGGAGCTGACGGCGTCGCGCCATCCCGCGTCGACCGCACCGTATTTCGCACCGACGACCTGTGGGATCTCGGCGAGTTCCTCCCAGAGTTTCGGCGTCAGCCGATTCTTGAACGCCGGCGGGTTGTGGTAGACGATGATTCCGAGCTCCGGGACTGCCTCCGCGACGTGGCGATGGAACTCGACGGTCGCCTCCGGCGAGAGCTCGAGCCACATCGGTCGACCGAGCAAGACGCCGTCGGCACCGACGTCGCGGGCGTACTTCATACGCCGGATCGTCGATCGGGTGTTCAGCGTGGTCGGACCGGCGATAACCGGCACGTCCCCGTCGACAGCCTCGACGACGATTCGAGTGAAGTCCTTCCACTCCTCTTCGGTGAGTGTCGCCGCTTCACCGAACGTCCCGTTGATCATGATGGCGTCGACGCCGTCGTCGGCGAGTTGCCGGGCACCGCGTTCTGCTTCCTCACGGTCGAGCGTGTACTCGGCCGCTGGATCGCTCGCGTCGGCCGTCGCCGGCGTTGGCATGATCGAAAAGATACCCTCTACGTCTTCGTACTCTAATCGCTGACTTCCCATACACCCCTAGTGGAGTAACTAAGGCTATAATAATTTGGATACGCGAGCGAGACCGATCCGGAGATGGGTTCGATCGGGACCGATCGCCAGTCGTTCCCGATGACGACGCTGGTCTTCGGAGTGGGATCAGTCAGTGTCTGGCGCGAATCGATCCGTTTCGACCGACACGACTGCCGAACCGGTCACCGCAACCGACCCGTCTCCCGTGTGTGCCGCTAGGTCAAGTTCGACCGCCGACGTCTCGTGGTCGACGGCCGAAAGCGTCGCGGTCACGGTGACGGTATCGGTTTCGAATACGAACGACTCGTACCGAACGTCCAGCGTCCGGAGGTCGGCCGGCGAATCAGCGATCTCGAGTGCCGTCTGTGCCAGATACTCCGCGTTGATCGGTCCCTGGTTCACCCGGCCGGGGTACCCACACCGTTCCGTGTAGGCAGGATCGAAGTGAATCGGGTTTGGATCCCGGAGGACCGCAGAGAGCAGTTGCATGGACGACGGATCCACGTCGAACACCCGTCGTGCGATCGTCTCGCCGACCGAGCACTCGTTCAGATTCGTCGGACCGTCCGTCTCACTCCGGTGAGATTCAGTTTCGTCGCCACTCGAGCGGCTCGACTCGTCGTCGGCGGAACCGGTGCCCTCATCGCCGTCGTCGGAAGAGTCACCCTCGTCGTCGCGGACGATCAGATCCGTCTCGAGTTCGTACGCCGGCTCTCCGTCCTCGGTCGTTACGTCGTACGTGATCGTGACAACGTGAAAGGATCCCTGACCACCAGTGATGTGGGAGACGTTCGTCACCGACGCCGTGGCTCGATACGTCTCGCCGACGCGTATCGGGCGCGCAAACGAGAATCGATGGCCACCGAGAAACACCGAGAGGTCGCTCCAGTCGCCGCCCCGGAGCGTCTCCTCGATCGTCGAGAGCGATGCGGCTTCGCGAGCGATAGCGACGCCGGTACTCGGTGGCGCGGCCCAGCCGGTCTCGTCTGCCGCCGCCCCAGTCCCGGGCGCAGTCGCTTCGGACCAGAGGTACGCAAGCCACGGCTCGAGTGTCGTCGAACCGCCCTCGAACGTCCGGCCCTCGAGTTGCGCTGGGTCGACGCTCATCGGTCGAGATAGTAGAGGTCGCCGTGCATGAGCTCCCTCGCGGTCCGATCGACGGAGACGGCCTCGACGGACTCTCCGTCGCGTTCGACGCCGACCCACATCGTCCCCTTCGGGTGTGCGATGGTGACCTCGCCGTCGGTCGACGCCTGGCAGAACTCGTTGGGGATCGTTCCCTCGAACACTCCCGCCGTCGCAGTACACATCGCTCCGGTGACGGCGTAGGCGTGGTGGGCCTTTTGCATCGACATGATCCGGGCGAGCAGGTCGTACTCCTCGGTCTCGATCGTCTCTCCGCCGACCGTCTCGTACGACTGGGGCTCGCCGACGATCGTCATCTTCGGAATCCCGGGACTCTCAGCGGTCGCGTCGGCGGCGTCGTCGACGAATCCGAGTCGCTCACACGCGGCGCTTCGAACCCGCTCGAGGCGCTCGAGGACGGCCTCGTCGCTGTCGATCGTCGCTGGCGTTTCCGCAGCCGTCAACGAGAGATCCGACGCGCGGGCGAACACACACGGGTTCGACACGTCGACGAGCGAGACCTCGAGCGATCCGACGCCGGGGACGTCGAGGGTGTCGATCCGGTTCCCCGTCGGGAAGACGGCGTCGGTGACGGAGCCGCCGGGGTCGAGAAACCGCGAGCGAATCCGTGCGCCGGTTCCCGGAACGCCGTTGACGGTAAACTCGCCGCGATACCGGGGATTGCCGTCCTCGTCGACCGGAAGCGTCTGCTCGACGACCGTTCCGGTGTTCTCGTTTCGAAGTCGGAGCGTCGCATTCCCGTCCGAGTCAGGCTCTGCGGTCGCGACGCCGCGCTCGAGGGCGAACGGACCGATCGCAAACGAGAGGTTCCCGCAGTTGCCACCCCAGTCGACGACCGGTTTCTCGATGCCCACCTGTCCGAACAGGTACTCGACGTCGATGTCGTCGTCGCCGGGTGAGATAATCATCGCCTTGCTCGCAGTCGAGTGTGAGCCGCCGACGCCGTCGATCTGTTTCGGGTCTGGGCTGCCGAACGTCTGTAACAAGAGGTCGTCCCACCGGTCTCTGTCCGCCGGCAACTCACGTTCTCTGATGTATACGCCCTTGCTCGTCCCGCCGCGAAACAGACTCGCCGGGAAGTACTGTTGTGCCATCGTACTGGGATTGCTTCGCATAGATAATAATAACGACGGACTCACCCTGCGTCTCGAGTTCGCTCGGTCGGGCTACTGATAGGGATTATCGTAGGAGTTCATCGGTTCCCAGTGAAGAACCGAGAGACAGTGCCGAAAGAGAGGATTCGAAACCGGTGGTTGGCTACGATAATCCCTATAAATCCAGTGGGCCGTGCCGATCCATCGGTCGAACCCGGTGGCGAGTTTCGATCCGTCGACCGGTCGGTCCGTCAGTGAACGAACGGGATAATACATATGACGGTAGAGCGTGATACCGACCCATGACCGACGACACGAGCCGAAAACGCGAGGCCGCAGCGGCGTTCGACGAGAGCGCATCCGAGTATCTAGAGAGCGACGTCCACCGGGCCGGCGACGACCTGGCGCAACTCGCGTCGTGGTGTAGCGAGGCGAACCGGGCGCTCGACGTCGCAACCGGTGCCGGCCACACCGCCGGCGCCATCGCTGACCAGGGCGTCGAACACGTAGTCGCCACCGACGCGGCACCGAAGATGGTCGAGACGGCAACGACCGAGTTCAACATCGCCGGCGTCGTCTCCGACGCCGAACGACTCCCGTTTGCCGACGGCAGTTTCGACGCCGTCGCCTGCCGAATCGCCGCCCATCACTTCCCCAATCCCGAAGCGTTCGTCGAGGACGTCGCCCGCGTGACCGCTGACGGCGGGGTCTTCGCGTTGGAGGACAACGTCGCTCCCGCGGAGTCCGAACTGGATGCGTTTCTCAACGAGGTCGAACGGCTTCGGGACCCGACGCACGTCCGCTCTCACACCGAATCCGAGTGGCGTCAGTGGCTCACCGAGGCCGGGTTCGACGTCGAAGAACGGCTGTTACTCTCGAAAGAGATCGACTACCGTGACTGGGTTCGCCAACTCGAGACGCCAGCCGAAAACCGGGCACAGCTACGCGAGGCGTTCGCCGATCCGCCAGCGGGAGCGTCGGAGCTGTTCGATATTACGTACGAGGACGGAGAACTGGTCTCCTTTTCGAATCTGAAACTACTCGTTCTCGCCAGACGTTAGGGCCTGGATTCACTCGAGGTCTGCACCGATGGCCTCCTCGAGCGAGTCGAAGCCGTCCCGGCGGAGCAACTCGACGAGCCCTCGGTTGATCTCGCGGGCGAGCGACGGACCGCGGTAGACGAATCCGGTGTACACCTGCACGAGTGACGCGCCGGCCCGGATCTTCCGGTATGCACCCTCGGCGTCGTCGACGCCGCCGACGCCGATGATCGGCAGCTCCGTCAGCTCCGCGAGCGTCGCAACGGTTTCCGTCGCCGCGGACTCGAGTGGCTCGCCGCTGACCCCTCCCCACTCGTTTCGGTGGGTGTCAGTCAACTCGTCGTGGTCGGTCGTGGTGTTCGTCGCGACGATGCCATCGATCGCGAACTCTTCGACGATCTCGACGAGGTCGGCGAGGCTGTCCCGGGTCGAATCGGGGCCGACTTTCACCAGCAGTGGCTTGTCGTTCTCGTTTTCGTCCTCGAGCGTCGAGAACACCTCGCGGAGGTGGTCGGGGCTTTGTTCGTCGTAGTCCTCGGGCGTGTTCGGACAGGAGACGTTGAGGACGAAGTAATCCGCCTGCTCGGAGAATCGATCGAGCACGCGTCGGTAGTCCTCGATCGCCTCGTGTTCGTCCGAGCTGTTCATCTTCCCGATGTTGACCGCGACCGGAACCTGTGGCGTTCCGTGCGTCTCGAGTCGGTTCGCGACACGGTCTGCACCCTGGCTGTTGAACGCCAGCCGATTGATCATCGCCTCGTCGTCGGGAAGCCGGAACAGGCGGGGACGTTCGTTCCCCGGTTGCGGATACGGCGTGACGGTCCCGACCTCGGCGAATCCGAAGCCGAGGTCGGACAGACAGTGCATCACCTCGCCGTTCTTGTCGAAGCCAGCGGCCACCCCCACCGGCGACTCGAAGGTCAACCCGAACCGTTCGATCTCGAGCATCGGGTGGCGATAGCGGTAGTTGTACCGAATTGCTCGTCTGAGCGTTCCCGACGACTGTGCCGACGCCATCGCTCGCTTGCCGAGATTGTGCGCCGTCTCGGCCGGCAACGCGAACAGGAGCGGGCGGGCAGATTCGTAGAGCGTCATTGTCCCTCCCTTCGCAGCCACGAACAAAACTCGTTCGACTTTGACGGATCGGAGAGCGCGTGTGACCGTCAACCACGCCTGCGAGCACGGGCACTGAAAACGTTATATAGCCGACAGATATGTCAACGAATAATGGAAACTATTAATCCGCTGTTCTCCGAACCTTCGACTGACGATGGTAGAGTTTGGTATTAACATCAACAATCGCGAACCACTTCTGGTCGAGAGCTATACGGTCGAACGTATGCTCGACCTGGGCGAAGCGGCAGGTGAAAACGGCTTCGACTCGGTCTGGGTCGGCGACAGCCTCCTCGACAGACCGCGTCTCGAGCCGATCAGTCTTCTCGGGAATCTCGCGGCACGCACGGACGACGTCAAACTCGGGACCGGGTGTATGATCACCCCCCTGCGTCACCCAGTGCAGTTCCTGCAGGCTTGGAACAGCCTCGAGATGATCTCCGACGGGCGGATGGAGCTCGGTGCCTGTATGGGTCCACCGACGCCCGGCTGTAAGGAACAGTACGAGGTCCTCGACCTCGATTACCGCAAGCGCGCGAAGATGCTCGAAGAGCAACTCGAGATCTTCAAGCAGTTCTGGCGTGAGGGCGAGTTGAACTACGACGGCGATATCTATCAGTTCGACGACGTCGACTTCCGACGCGGGCCGGAGATCCGGGATCTGGCCCCCGTCCAGGAAGAGCCACCGATCCTCGTCGTGAGCAATCCGGCACACCACGACTCGGGCTCCGACGACGTCATCAACCGCGCAGCCAAACGAATCGTCGAACTCGGCGACGGATGGATGGCGGCTGGCCTCTCCGACGCACCGGAGGAGTACGCACGACAGTGGCAGAGCATCGTCGATTACGCCGAAGCGAACGGTCACGACCCCGACGACGTCCACACGACGTTCCAGGTGACGATGACCATCGACGACGACACTGACGCTGCCGACGAGAAGATGGACGAGTACATCCAGACGTACTACCCACAGCTCTACAAGGGCAAGGACCCAGCCGAATGGGGACCAAGCGGTGACGCCAACGACCTCATCGAGTGGATCGAGGAGTTCCACGAGAGCGGCTGTGAGGAGTTCATCATCCGATTCGGTGGCGAAGACCAGTTCGAGCAGATGGAGAAGTTCGCCGACGAAGTCCTTCCCGCGTTCTAAGACGCGGACACGACGACTCAGTCGCCGCGGTTTTCTTCGTAAGAGTGTGCGCCTCGCGAGCGGTGGTGTTGAACGTCGCGATCACCGTCGCCCCCTGGTGCGTTCGAACGGTCGGACGCGGAATCAGTCGGCGTCGACGAGCGCGTCGATTTCGGCCTCGCTGTAGCCCGCCGCCGCGAGGACTTCCCGCGTGTGTTCGCCGAGAGCCGGCGGCCCGTCTGTTGCCGGCTCGACGGGCGGCTCCGTCTGCGCCGGAAACCCGATCCGGCCGTCGACCACCAGTTCGCGTTCGCGTGCGTGAGCGCTTTCGAGCGCCTCCTCGAGCGTGTTCACGGCAGCGATGGGGGTTTCTTCGTCGGCGGCCTCGAGCCACACCGACTGACTCCGCGCCGCGAAGATGTCGGCGACCTCCTCCCGGAGTGCGTCCCGTACCGCCGGGTCGGACGAACAGTGTTTCTCGCGGAGATCGGGGCGGTCGACGAGGTCACAGAACCGCTCCCAGAACTGCGGTTCGACCGCTGCCAGCGTCACGTACCGACCGTCTGCAGTTTCGTAGACGTCGTAGCACGGATACAGCCCGGTAAACGGTTCGGGCGGGCGTGGGTCGGTACCCGCGAGCGCAGACGGTGCGTACGACTGGCTGAACGACAGGAGGACGTCGAGCATACTGACGTCGATATAGGATCCGTCGCCAGTTCGTTCCCGAGAGAGCAACGCGGTGACGATCGAAAACGCGGCGAACAGCCCGCCACCGATATCCGAGATGCTGAACGGTGGCGGCGTCGGTCGCTGTTCTGTCGACCGGCGCGAGAGGTCGACCAGTCCGCTCAGTCCGGCAAACGTCAGGTCGTGGCCCGGCCGGTCGCTGTACGGCCCGGACTGTCCGAACCCGGAGAGCGAACAGTAGACGAGGTCCGGTGCGATCGACCGGAGCGTCTCCTCGTCAGCACCGAGACGCGACGCCACGCCGGGGCGATACCCCTCGATGACGACGTCGACGTCCGTGACGATGCTGTGTAACGCCTCCTGTCCCTCATCGGTTTTCAAATCCAGCGTGACACTTCGTTTCCCTCGAGAGAGCCCATCGAAGACGCCGTCGTCGGGCTCGACGAGCGGAACGGAGCGCAGCGGATCGCCATCCGGTGGTTCGACTTTCAGGACCGTCGCACCGAGGTCGGCGAGCAACTGCGTCGTGTAGGCACCGGGCAACAGCTGTGTGAGATCGAGGACGGTATACTCGTCGAGATGCATGTCACTCGTACTCGTCTACGTCGTGTTAGAGGTAACGCTACCGGCGTTGGAACCCGGACTGATACGGACCGATAGCAGCCACGGAACGTCACTGTACACCCGACCGGGATCGTCCGCTCGAGGACCGGAGAGTGGCCCGTTCGCCGGGCGCTGCCCACAAGCGGTGTGTTACTCGTTCAGATGTTACGATACAGCCGTGAACGGACATACTTGACAGTTTGTGCATAAATACGTCCGATTAAAGAGTACAAACCTGTGACCAATATATTTATTCTCTTGCTATAGTATACCAGTCGTATGGATATCGGAAGCATGGTCGGTCAAGCAGCCGACCGTTTCGGTGACCGCCTCGCAGTTGCCTGTCAGTCGGACGGTGAAACGCGAACGCGTACCTTCGACGAGCTAAACGCCGAGAGTAACCAGATCGCAAACGGGTTGCTCGATATCGGCATCGGGACGGGTGACGTGGTCAGTATCTACGCGCAAAACTCGATCGAGTTCGTCGAGACGTTCTTTGCGGCACAAAAACTCGGTGCGATCGTCATGCCGATCAACATCAGGTTGGACGCATCCGACGTGGAGTACGTTCTCGAGGACGCCTCCCCATCGTGTCTTCTCGCCGATTCGTCGCTTCTCGAGGAGCGCAAACAGGCAGAAGAGATACTCGCAGCCTACGACGCCCCGCTCTATACGTTCGGTGAATCCGAATACGTCTCCCACGAAGAGCTGGTACACGGATCGACACAGAAGCCCGGACTCCCGGTCGACGGCGAAACGATCGACGGCTACTTTTACACGTCGGGCAGCACGGGGAACCCGAAAGGAGTGATTCACACGCACTCGGACCGCGTGATGGTCAACATGAACGTAATCAGTGAGTTGGGTCTTCGCCACACCGACGTCAACGTCTTGCCCCTCCCGCTGTATCACAGCGGCCCACTGTACTCCGGATTCGTCCCGTTTCTCCAGTTTGGAATCCCGACGATCATCTTCGAGCAGTTCGATCCCGAAGCAACCCTCGAGGCGATCGACGAGTGGGACGCAACGGTACTCGGCGGCGTTCCAGCCCAGTACGACCGCCTGACGAAAGTCGACGACCTCGATGACTACGATCTCGACTCGTTGCGGTTCTGGTGGTACTCCGGGGCACCGATGACCGAAGGGGTACTCGAGCGCTGTCGAACGCACCTCTGTGATCGTCACTCGGTCATCTACGGTGCGACGGAGGTCGGTCCGCCGGTCTCGATCCTTCCCCCGGAGAAAAGCCACGAGTATCCGGAGTCCTGTGGGACCGGACTTAGCTATCAGCGGATTCGGATCGTCGAACCGGACGGAGAGCCGGATCCGGACGCGACGGTCCCACCGGGGACGACGGGAGAACTCATCTGCAAGGGCGAGTCGGTGATGAACGAGTATCTGAACCTGGCGGAGAAAACGGAGAACTCGCTCGTCGACGACTGGTACTTCACCGGCGACCTCGCGATGCGAAACGAAGACGGCTACATCTGGGTCAAGGGCCGGAAAGACGGTATGATCATAAGCGGCGGCGAGAACATCTATCCGTCAGAGATCGAAAACGTCGTCCTCGAGCACGAACGGGTCGACGACGTCGCAGTTCTCGGCGTCGAGCACGACGAGTGGGGTCAGACGCCCAAGGCGTACATCGTTCCGGTAAACGGCGATTCGATCGATCGGGAGACGATCATCGACTACTGTCGGAACAGTTCGCTCGCGGATTACAAGCGACCACGGGAAGTCGCGGTCGTTCCGGAGATCCCACGGAACTCGAGCGGTGGCAGCGTTCTGAAAGACGAACTTCGCTCACTCGAGTAACCCGGACCCTGCAGGGAGACGACGACCGCGAAACGCTTTGCAAGACGGCGTGTTTCGTACGGGTTGGGGCCCCGACGTACTGATGCACCCGCCCGAGGGTCGCAGGTGGACCGAAACTGACGGATAATAAATCTATCACTCGATGCGATAGCCTCGGACCCGAAACATCGCGATCTGCGTTCCGTCCTCCTTCTCGACGACCACCCGCGTCCCGTTCAGTTGGGAGCTCTCGTGGATGATCCGGGCCGTCGCGATCAACGTGTCGCCCGGTTCGGCGGCCGAGAGAAAGGACGTGTTCGTCTCGATGCCGACGACCGTCTGTCCGTCTGCCTGCGTTGCGGCCGCTGCAGCAGCATCCGCGAGTGCGAAGATCACCGCCCCGTGGAGTTTCCCGTTGAAATTCACTACGTCTTCGGTGACGGTGAGCGTCGTCTCGGCGTACCCAGGTTCGATGGTGGCGAAGTCGATACCGAGCGTCCCGCAGAACGGATCCGCCCGGATGTGCTCTCGAGCGGCGTCTACGTCGTCTGTCATCCTCTGCGTGTTCTCTGAGCGACCAGTTGAATGTTTGGTCGGACCACACGACCCCGGACTCGAGAGTGACCACTGTTTATGACTCGAGGACGGTCCGATTCGGTGATGGTTGAACGGTGGTAGCCGAGCGGAGTAAACCGACACTGTGTTGGGTCGATACCGTGATATTCGGGCGTACTGATCAAACACGATCCGTGGGGCCGTATTCGTCGGATACCCCCCATATAACGGCTGAGAGTACGGGAACGTTCGGGCAAAGGTAAATAACTAAGAGCATGGAGTCACATATGTGAATCTATGGCAACAGAGGAAGACTCCTGTCCACACGGCGACGTGGATAGATCAGCAGCCATGACGGACGATGTGACGACATCGTCCCGGGTTGAACGAATTCTCGACACTCATCGCGAGGCACTCCAAGACGGTCGGCTGCCGATGACCGTATACAACGACGAGGAGATCTTCGAGACCGAACTACACCGTATCTTCGGGCAGTGCTGGATGTTTATCGGTCACGAAACCGAAGTCCCCGAGCCCGGCGACTACGCCAAACGCTACATCGGCAAGGACCCGTTCATTTTCATCCGCGGCGAGGACGGTCAGATCCGGGTTCTGTTCGACAGCTGTACCCACCACGGCAGTCAACTCTGCAAGGCCGAACAGGGTAACAGCTCCCACTTCCGGTGTCCGTACCACGGCTGGACGTTCAAAAATACCGGCGACCTCGCCGGGATCCCCCTCCGCGACCAGGCCTTCGAGGGGCTCGATCCCGACGAGTGGGGACTCCACGAAGCGCCCCGCGTCGAAAACTACAAGGGCCTCGTCTTCGCGTCCATCGCCGACGAGGGCCCCTCCCTCGAGGAGTATCTGGGCGACTTCAAGTGGTATCTCGACGTCCACCTCGACATCGCGAAAGGCGGGATGGAAGTCATCGGCGAACCCCACCGCTGGCGAGCAGACAGCGACTGGAAGTCGGGATCCGACAACTTCTCGGCCGACAGCTACCACACCGGCGTCGCTCACCGGTCGGTGTTCGAAGTCGGCTTCGGTGACGAAGATATCTCGGGAACCGCCGGTCAGGAGACCCAGCGCCACGTCACCCACGCCGATTCGGGCTCGACGAGTCTCCGGCTGCTCGATCCCGAAGAGGAGATCTTCTTCGGCTACCCCGAGGAGTACATCACCGACGAGAACCTAAGCGACGAACAGTACGAGGTCGCCGCCGCCTGCGGAGCGGCGACGGGGACGATCTTCCCGAACCTCTCGTTTATCCACCTCGCTGCGACCAACGATCCGGACAAACCCCTCGACGGCTTCTTCAGCCTTCGTCAGTGGCAGCCGGTCGCTCCCGGCGAGATGGAAGCCTGGAGCTGGGTGCTCGTGCCCGCGGAAGCCTCCGAGGAGTACAAACAGCGGGCATACGACGTTGCCCTCGGGACGTTTAGCCCGTCGGGTAACTTCGAACAGGACGACTTCGCCGTCTGGGACGGTATCGCCGAGGCCGCCGGGACGGTGTTTGCCGACCAGCAAGACGTCCAGATGAACTACCAGATGGGGATGCCCGGCATCGGTAAAGCCGAAATCGACGAGGACTGGGACGGTCCCGGCACCGCCTGGGACGACAACCTCGAGGAGGGGACCTGTCGGACGTTCCACGGTAACTGGCAGAAAGCAATGAACGGCGAAGAAGTCGGGATGCGCTACCCGCGAGACCACATCTAAGCAAGATCCATGACCAACCAGATGACACATCAATCGGAACTCGAACGACACTACGAGTGCGTGTCGTTTTACAACCGCGAGGCCGAGTTGCTCGACGAGAAAGAACTCGAGCACTGGCTGGAGCTGTTGACCGAAGACATCAGATACGACATGCCGCTGCGAGTCACACGTGACCGTGGCTCGGACCGCTCGGAGTTCAGCGAGGAGGGCTTTAACTACCGAGAGGATCGGAGCACGCTCGAAGCACGGGTCGAGCGGTTTCAGTCGGAGTTCGCGTGGTCGGAAGATCCGCCGACGCGAACCCGTCACTTCGTAACGAACGTTCGGGTAGCGGACGTCGACGGTGACGAGCTCTCGGTAAAGAACAACCTGCTGTTGTTCATGGCCCAGGGTGAAGAGGCCGACGGAACGACGGTGTCGGCCGAGCGTCACGACGTGTTGCGACGTGTCGACGGCGAGCTCAAACTGGCCGAACGGGATATCCGCCTCGACCACACCGTCCTTCCGATGAAAAACATCTCGGTGTTCTTCTAATCATGTCCCGAACACGTACTACAGGAAACCCACTGTACGTGACCGCACACGACGACAGAGGCGTCGCCATTCAGAAGGTCCACACGCCACGCGGGGAACGGCTCAGGTTCGAAGCGCCTCGCCTGGGCGAAACGAACCATCTGGACGCGGTCGCCCTCGAAAGCGTGACGTGGCAGGACGCCGAGGAGATGGCCGATCGCGCCCGCTCGGTCGACGCCGACGAGTCGATCGGGAGCGCCACCGACTGGAACGACGGTACGTCCGAGCTAATGGTCGCAAACGAGTACGGGCAGGTCGTCCTCGAAAAGGAGGGCGATAGCGGTGTACACCTCACCGCACCCAAACTCGGCTACGACATAACGCTCGGTGTCGACGAACTCGAGTGGCTCACGGTACAGGACCACGAGACGTTCACCGAGTTCCTCGAACAGCCGTTCGGACCCGGTGACGAACACGACCACCACTAACGGGGTCTGTCGTACCGACATCCCGATACAATCGCAGATCGATCGCGGGCACGCCGGGAGGAGTGGACGACAGACCGCCTGACCCGAGTTCGCTTGGGTCGCGTTCGCTCTCTACGAGCGATCTACGTGCCGCCACGCTGTGTGGAGGCCACCCAACGGTTACGGCTGTCACGGCCGATCGCTCTGATCGAACGGAAACCAACCAGTTTACGAACATCGAAGCACCTACGAACCTACAGAGGAAAGAGAAACTATGTCAGGAGTTAAGAAAATAGAACACGCTGTACTGGAAGTAACTGATCTGGACGAAGCGGTCGAGTTCTACACCGACGTCGTCGGCCTCGTCGAACTCGAGCGCGCGGACGATGTCGTCTATCTCGGCTGTGGCCTGGACGAAAACTACGACCTCGGGCTGGTCGAGGGCCAGACCGGCGTCGAACACTTCGCACTGCGCGTCACGGCAGACGAACTCGAGGAGTACGAGACGCGCCTCGACGACGCGGGCGTCGAGACCGAGCGAGTCAGCGACGAACCGGGCCAGACCGACGGGCTCCGGTTTTCGCTCCCCAGCGACGTCGAGATGGAGCTCGTGACCGTCGCCGACTCCTCGTATCATCATCCGGTCAAACCGGAGGGCGACCGTAACGCCGTCACCCCGCGTGACCTCGACCACATCAACCTCATGACCCACGACGCCGACGCCGACCTGGAGTTCCTCGAGGAGCACCTCGATTTCGCCGTCTCGGACAAGATCGTCGGCGAGTCCGGGTTTACGATCCAGGCGTGGCTGCGCCACGGCCGATTCCACCACGACGTGGGCCTGTCGAACGGTAACGACGTCGTCCGGACGCTCCATCACCTCGCGTTCCAGATGGACTCGTTCGATCACATGAAGAAATTCTGTGACCGCCTGGCGAGCAAGGGCCACCGACTCGAACTCGGCCCGAGCCGCCACAACGCCGGTGGCAACCTCTTCGCGTACTTCTGGGCACCCGGCGGAAACCGGATCGAGCTCACCGCGGAGATGGCGACGGTCGATCCCGACGCCGAGACCGGCATCCGCGAAATCGACCGCGAGACGAACACGGTCTCGACGTGGGGTGGGGTGGTCCCCACCAAAGAGTTCCTCGAGGAGGGATCGTAGATGGGCTGGCTCGACGGAAAAACCGCGCTCATCACTGGCGGTGGTTCCGGCATCGGTCGGGCCGTCGTGGACCGCTACGTCGAAGAGGGCGCGACAGTCGGAGTACTCGAACTCGACGGCGACCGCGTCACCGCGTTGAACGAGGAGTACGGCGACGCAGTCCACGCCGTCCAGGGCGACGTCTCCGAGTGGGAAGACAACGAGCGTGCCGTCGCGGAGACGGTCTCGGAGTTCGGCAAGTTAGATATCTTCGTCGGCAACGCCGGCATCTTCGATAAGGTCGTCCAGTTGGCCGACCTCGAGCCGGACGAACTGGAGACGGCGTTCGAGGAGGTGTTCCGGGTAAACGTACTCGGCTACATGCTCGGCGCGAAAGCGGCACTTCCGGAATTGCTGAAGACGGAGGGCTGTATGGTGTTTACGGCGTCGTACTCGAGTTTCTATCCGGCGACGGGCGGCATGGTCTACACGCCCTCGAAACACGCGATCGCGGGGATTATTCGGGAGCTGGCGTACGAGCTCGCTCCGAAGATTCGCGTCAACGGGGTCGCACCGGGGTACAGTCCGACGAACCTCTCGGGCGTCGAGGCCCTCGGGCAGGGAGAGAGCGCAGCAGATCCCGACGAGATCGACAAGCGGTATCCACTGCGTATCCCTGAAGCCGAGGAGTACGCCGGCTACTACGTACTGCTCGGGTCGGAAGAAAACAGCCGCGCGTCGACGGGAGCGATTATCGAGGCCGACAGCGGCCTCTCGATCCGCGGTGCGGACGAGCCGGCGGGCGGAACCGATCTATAGCGACGGTCGATCCACTCGCCTCGGTTTTCGAAAGGACGGTTACTCGACTCGGTCGTCAACAGCGGATTCTACTGCGCGTCGACCCATCACGAGCGCGTTCGCGAGTCCGCCCATGTAGTGGCGGTTGTTTACGTTCCCGATGTCCACGCCAGCCGCATACAGACCTGCAATCGGCTCGCATTCGACCGATTCGTCGTGGCCCTCGTCGACGAAAAGCGTCGACGGACTCCGGCGTTCGTCGAGGACGCGACCGCCCTCGTCGACGTGGAGTCCGCCCATCGTAAACGTAATGCCGGGCTGGACGGCCACGGCGTAAAACGGCGGCGTGTCGACGGGACGCTGGTAATCCGTTCGCGGCGGATCGAGTCGGTCGCCACACCCCGTCCGAACTGCCTCGTTGTACTCGTCGAGCGTTTCGACCGCGTTCGTACCGTCGACGCCTGCAGCGTACAGTTTCTCCTCGAACGCCTCGAGGGAGTCGGCGCGAACCACCTCGGCTCCTCGATCGGCCGATCGCTCGACGATCGTCCCGATGTGACCCATGCTAAACACCTCGTCGTCGTAGAGGTCGCTATCGAAGACGTAGTACGCGCGGCCGTCGGCCTCGTGTGCCGTATCCTGTGCCAGCGTGTGCTCGAGGTCTGACTCCGACTCGTCGGTAAATCGCTCGCCGCGTTCGTCGATCGCGACGGCGAAGGGTCCGTAGTACTGGGTCAACTCGAGATACCGGTCCGGTGTGACGTTCGCCGGTGGCGCGGCGAGGTTGTGACCGTAAAACGTCTCCATTCCGCCGGTCGTCTTCGCACCGACGTCTCGTGCGGCCGTCAGCCCGTCGCCTGTGCTCCACGGATTCGCTCGAAGCCAGAGGTTCTCGATCGCCGGCGTCACGTACTCCTGAAGAAGCCGTTCGTTCCCCTGGAACCCGCCAGTAGCGAGGACGACGGCGTCGGCCTCGATCTCGAGATCTTCACCGTCAGCGGTCGTCGCGTCGACACCGACTACCGTGTTCCCGTCGGTTCGAAGCGACCGCATCGGCGTTTCGACGAGAACCTCGCCGCCGCCGTCTTCGATCCGCGTTCGCAGGCGGTCGGTAAACGCTTCCGGCTCGATCTTTCCGCAGTTAGCGCCGGGAGTCGGTGCGACGACCGTCTCGCCAGTCGGTAACTCGACCGGCGGTTCGCGAACGGTCACACCCAGAGACTCGAGCCAGTCGAAGGCTGGATCGAGCCCCTCGACGATGGTTCGTTGGAGTTCGGGATCGCCACGAGGAACGTTCTCTCGTGCGTCGTCGATCGTCTCGTACGACCAGATCAGACCGGCAGAGAGATACATCGATCCACCCGGACGCGTTCCCTTCTCGAGGACGCATACGTCGGCACCGAGTTCTGTCGCACGAACACCGGCGACGAGCCCGGCCATGCCGGCCCCGACGATAACGACGTCACGCTGTCGTATCTCAGTTGTCATCGAGCGGATGTTCGGGGGCCTCGGATTTACGTTTTTTCAGTGAACTCACGTTGTGGCCAGCCCAGTACTTCGACGGTCGAGACCAACGGATCGCAGCCGTGGCCATAGCGTGTTGTTGGTGTGCCCTTCACGGAGCCCGTGAGTGGACTCATACTGCTCGCTGTACCGACGTACAGTAGACCGTATCGGGTCTTCAGACTGGGTGCCGAGACCATCATAAATATTGTTCAGACAGCACCCAACAAACGGAAAAATATTCCGCTATTATCCAGATAGGGGGTTTTGATATCTTCAGGGACACGCATGTAATAACAGACTAAGTGTGTTATATCCCTGCTCGGACTTACTCGAGGTTTGCCAGGAACCACCGAATATAACCGGTTCAAACATCCCATCTATTATCCCCCGGATTTATATTGGTGGGAAACTACCGAACGCGTATGCGTCCAAATGACTCACATGGGGAACGGGCTGAGATAGACGGCCGTAACGTCAGCAGGCGGCGTCTCCTGCAAGCTACCGGGGTTGCTGGTGTCGCCGGATTCGCAGGATGTGTCTCGGAAACTGAAGACAACGGTAACGGTGACGGAAACGGGAATGGTGGCGACGACGGTGAGATCGGAACGGTCACGTTCGGAGTGCTCTCTCCGGTCAGTGGCGGGTTCAGTCCACAGGGCGGACCACAGCGACAGGGTGCCGAAACGGCAGTCGAGTACATCAACGAATCCGACGAGTTCGATTTCGAAATTGAAGCGGTGTACGAAGACACCGAAACCGAACCGTCGGTCGGTCGAAGACGTGCCCAGCGCGTGGTCGAAGAAGACGAAGCCGAGTATATCGTCGGTGCAGTCAACTCGGCTGTCGCCCTCGCGATTTCGGAGTACGCCGCCAGCCAAGAGGTTATTTACACGTCAGGCGGTGCTGCGATGGAACTCACCGAAGAGGAGTGCAACGCGTACACGTTCAGAAACGAGACGAACACCGCCCAACAGGCGAGTGGTCTCTCCGAGTGGATTCTCGAGGAAGGGTACGAGAACGTCTGGATCCATACCGCGGACTACGCGTACGGTAACTCGGCAGTCGAAGAGATCGAAACGAGTCTCGAGGGAGAGGACGTCGAAATTATCGGCGCAACGGTTCCATCACTGGGGACCGACGATTTCGGCCCGTACATCAGTCAGATCTCGGATTCCGACGCGGACGTCCTCGCAATTCCACTGACCGGAGGCGACCTGATCGACTTCATCGGGCAGGCGGACAGCGCCGGCCTCAAAGACGACGTCGACATCATCGGCACGGCGAACTTCGCCAGGGTCGTTCGGAACGCCCTCGGACCCGCCGTCGCCGACACGTACAGTGCGGCGCTGTACGATGCCGACCTCGAAGTCGGGGACAACGAGCAGTTCGTCTCCCACTACGAGGAGATGCACGACGAACTGCCCGACGCGTTCTCTCGAGTCGGATACGAAGCGGTCCGAATGACTGCCCGCGGTATTCAGGAAGCCGGGACGTCGAACCCCAGCGAGGTCAAAGACGTTCTCCCCGATGTGGAGATGGAGACGATCCTCGGAACGACTCACTTCCGAGACTGCGATCACCAGTCGGCAAACCCCGTGTGGCCGTCGGAAATCGTTCTTCCGGACGACGACGCCGAGATGACCGAACTCAACATCCTGAGCGAAATTCCGCCTGAAGAGACCACGCCGGACTGTTCCGGCAACTGTGAGATGTAATGTTCGTCGATCGCCCACGTCAGCCAACACCCCCCGAACGGACGGCCGCATAGATCACGAACCAATACCATCAATGACCACAGAGGGATAATACATGATATCAGTCTCGTTGTTATTCGAAATGATGTTGAACGGTATCGTTATCGGAATGATCTACGTGTTAGCTGCTGCTGGGCTGTCCATCATCTTTGGCGTGATGGACGTCCTCAATCTCAGCCACGGGGAAGTCTTCGCACTCGGTGCATATTTGGCCTTCTCGATTATCGTCGCGCTCGGAACGGGGACGGGGTTTTGGATCGCGTTACTCCTCGCCCCGATCGTGGTCGGCCTGATCGGGATGCTCATAGAGCGATTCGCGCTCCGTCCGCTGTATGGTCGTGGCCACCTCGATCAAGCGCTGGTGACTTTCGGGTTTCTCCTGATCATCTACGACGCGCGGCGACTGATCTGGGGAACGGACAGTAAGTTCGTGCCACCACCGCCGTCGCTGTCTGGAACCGTCGAGATACTCGGGTTCAGCTATTCGATGTACAACCTCTTCGTCATCGCGTTCGGTGCCGTCCTCGTCGCTGCGACCTGGGCACTGCTGAACTACACGAAGTTCGGGCTGATCATCCGGGCCGGATCGCAGGACAGAAAGATGGTCGGTGATCTGGGAATCGACATCAACCGATACTACACCCTGCTGTTCGGGTTCGGGATGGCACTCGCCGGTATCGGTGGCGTCACACTCGGTGCATACCAGAGCGTCGACCTCAATATGGGTCACTCCATCATCATTCCGGCGTTCGTCATCGTGGTTATCGGCGGTCTCGGAAGCTTCAAAGGCGCCGTCATCGGTGCGTTGCTCGTCGGTATCTTACAGAGCTTCATGTCGACGTACCTCCCGTTTCTCTCCGGCGTCGAAATCTTCCTGATCATGATCGCCGTCTTGCTCCTCAAACCACAGGGGCTGTTCGGAAACCCACACTGGGAAGTTCCAAGCGGCGACACTGACTTCCTCTCTGGCATTCGCGGTGGCGTGTTAGAGCCCCAGACTAGACGGTATCTAGGGATCGGCGCAGTCGCAGTGTTAGCACTCGTTCCGTTCGGGGCTGACACTCTTTACTCGGCGTACTACGTTTCCCTCATGCAAGAGCTGATGATCTGGGCGTTGCTCGCGCTGAGCTTAGATCTCGTGATGGGATATACGGGTCTCATCTCGCTTGGACACGCCCTATTCTACGGACTCGGGGCGTACACCTCGATGCTCATCTTCATTCACGTGACGCCCTCGATATTCGTCGCACTCGCAGCGACGATACTCCTCTGTACGCTCGTCGCAATCGTCGTCGGCCACCTCTCGATCAAAGTCACTGGACCGTACTTCATCCTGATCACGCTCGGATTCGCCGAGCTGTTCTACGAAGGCGTCTACAAGTTCGACTTCACCGGCGGTTCCAACGGCCTGTTCGGTGCCGAACGCGAGTTCGGTCTCGCGGGGGTGGGCGTCAACTTCGACAACATTCAGGTCGGCGTCGAGCCGTTGCTTCTCACCGGTAACGACCTCTACTTCTACTTCGTCCTGATACTGGTCGTCGCCTCGTATCTCGTGGCACGAACGCTGATGAACGCACCGTTCGGAAGCGTCCTGCGTTCGGTCAAAGAGAGCGAAAAACGGACGGAGTTCATGGGATACGACGTTCGCGGATACAAACTCCGCGCCTTCACGATCAGCGGTGCGCTGGCCGGACTCGCAGGCGGCCTGTACGCAGTCGTTCAGGGATACGCCGCACCCGCGTTGTTCCACTGGCTCGTCTCCGGGGAGTTGATCCTGATGGTCGTCCTCGGTGGAACCGGAACGCTGTACGGTCCGATGATCGGAGCCGGCGTGTTCGTTGGTTTCTCCGACTGGCTTTCGGGATACATCGAATCCTGGCGGCTCCTGCTCGGTGCGTTGTTCATCCTCTTCGTCATCTTCATCCCGCGCGGACTGGTATCTATCCCGGCGAGCCTCCAGGCATACTGGGGCCGGTACCAGAGCGATTCGCCTGGCACAGGGGACAGCACTGCACAGACCGACGTTTCAACGAAAGGTGAAGACTGATGGCAGCGACAGATCAATCAGAGACCGATCGATCCGCGGCGAGTACCGACACCACAGCACGATCAGCGATCCTCCGAACCGAGGGACTCGCGAAGTTGTACGGTGAACTGGTCGCCGTCGACTACGTCGACCTCTCCGTCAGTGAGGGGGATTTCCACAGCATCATCGGCCCGAACGGGGCCGGAAAGACGACCCTTCTGGACCTGATCACCGGCGGTCGCGAGCCGACTGCAGGATCGATATACTTCGAAGACGAGGATATCACCGACCTCGAGTCCGACGAGCTCGTCCACGAAGGAATCGCCCGATCGTTCCAGATCACGAGCGTCCTCGATGGCCTCACGGTCTTCGAAAACGTCCGACTCGCTACCCAGGCCATCCAGTATGGCTCGCTCTCGAAGATCGATACCCTCATCCGGAAAGCAGGGTCCCACGGATCGATCGACGAACAGACGAGGGAGATTCTCGAACAGATCGGCCTCAAGGACCAGGCTCAGATCCCCGCACAGAACTTATCCTACGGAGACCGTCGCAAACTCGAGATCGGAATCGTCCTCGCGACCGATCCAAAACTCGTGTTGCTCGACGAGCCCACCGCCGGGATGAGTATCGACAAAAAACACGAGACGATCGAGCTCATCGAGGACGTTCTGGCGGACGCAACCGTGATCCTCGTCGAACACGACGTCGAACTCGTGATGCAGCTTTCGGATCAGATAACCGTTCTCCATCAGGGACAGATCCTCGCAGACGGAACGCCGGACGAAATCGCGGACAATCAAGAGGTTCAAGATGCCTACCTCGGAGGGCACACCGATGAGTGAATCCAGTCACGACCGACGGGAGTCAGACCGGACAGACGGCGAGGTGTTGCTGTCGGTCGAAGACCTCGTCGCCGGATACGGTCTCGGACAGGTCCTTCGGGGGATCGACTTCGAGGTCGGTCGGGGCGAAGTCGTCTCGCTAATCGGACGCAACGGCGCTGGAAAGACGACGACACTCGAGAGTATTCTCGGGAACGTCCCCGAGATCGCTGGCACCATCCAGTTCGACGGAACCGATGTCACGGAGCTCAGCAACGACGAAACCATCAGCCAGGGGATCGCGTACGTCCCCGAAGAACGTCGCGTATTCCCGGGACTCACAGTCCGGGAGAACCTCGAGGTCGCACAGGTCGCCGCCGGGAACGACCGGGCTCGAGACATCGACACCATCATCGGGATGTTCGAAAACCTCCAGGAGAACGAACAGAGCCTCGGCAGCGAGATGAGCGGCGGTGAGCAACAGATGCTCGCAATCGCCCGTGCGCTCGTCAGCGGTGCAGAGCTCCTGATGCTCGACGAACCGACCGAAGGCCTCGCACCGTACATCGTTCGATCAGTCGAGGAGACGATAAAGGAATTAAACGAGAGCGGAATCACGATCTTGCTCGTCGAACAGAACGTACAGGTCGCGATGGAGGTCTCGGACACCCACTACGTGATCAATCAGGGAGAAGTCGTCTACGAGGGCACCTCCGCAGACCTCGAAGAGAATCAACAGATTCTCGATCAGTATCTCGGTATCAGCTCCTAATACCCCACCCAGTTTCGTCGTTCGACCGGCCCGTCCGTCTCGACGATCGCTCATCGAACCGATCGGCCAGTGGTCCATCCTGCCGCAACCGGCCGTTTTTTTGGCTCGAGGTCCTAACATCAGCTATGGACGTTTTAGACATCGACCACGTCAACATTCGGATTCCGATCGGGAGCGTCGACGAAGCCGTCGCGTTCTATCGAGACGGACTTGGATTCGAGCCGGAGAACCTCGATCGGTACAGAGACGGCGAACGAACCATCTTCTCGTTCCGGCTGAACGAGCGGTGCATTCTGCACGTTCGACCCGTGGAATCGTTTTCCCCACCCGACGGAAAAGGGTTCGACCACTTCGCGATCGTCGTCGATGAATCGATCGAGGAGGTCAGAGAACGACTCGAGGAAGCCGACATCGAAATCGAGCGCGACGGGAATCCCCTCGGTGCGACCGGGCGAGCGCCAGCCGTCTACGTCCGTGACCCGTTCGACTATCTCATCGAGATCAAAACGGCCCAGCAGTCCTGACACGACGGCACAGCCGTTTTGACATCCTCCTCCGCCTGAAGGCGGAGGAATCCCGAGGTTGGGATATTACGGTTTGCAGTCTACCACTTGTTCCTGCGGTTGGAATCCGCTGGACAAGTCGTAAAGGTAGACTCCGGGCTGTGCCAACCAGCCGGTACTCCTATCCCCACCCAAATCGGGTGCAGACTTGGAGTTACATTCGTCGATGTCGAGACGGATGTTCTCCGCCCCGTTCACGTCGGCGTTGAACGCCGCATCACACTTCTCACAGACGTACAAGCCGCGCTCAACACGCTGACTCTTATCTTCTTTCCCGCAGGCACAACACCTCTTGCTTGTATCCCGTTCGGACACTTCCACGACCTCGATTCCCTCAGCCTTCGCCTTGTATTCGAGAATCGAGGTGAAGCGGTCGAACGCCCACCCATGCAGGTCGAGATTGCCATGCTTGCCCCAGTTCTTCGACTCACCGTTCTCGTCCTCACGGACACCCTCCAAGTCCCCGACGTTGATGCGGCCGACTCCTTTCTCAACACACCGTTCAACGATGTGTTTCGCTAAGGAGTGAAAGAAGTGAGTACGCCGTTCTGACCACTTGTGGTGCAGTCGAGTGGCCCTTTCACCACTCGAATCATCGCAGTTGGCGATCTCTTTCGGGAAGTAGTAGCCGTCTTGTTTCAGGCGGTTTCCGGGGTATAGGTCGGCATCTTCGGTGCTGTAGGCGATGGCGGCGAAGTTGCTGATGCCGAGGTCGATGCCCGCCGTTTCGTTGCCGGGAGCGTCGGGAGTCTCGATATCGTCTTTGCAGACGAGATGCAGTTCCCACTGATCCTTCGCGTTATCGTAGACGACACGGACTTGTTGCAGGTTCTCGACCGTGACGCCGGGACGTGTCTCGTACTCGACAAGGATGTATTCCCACGCCTTCGGGTGTTCCTTGTGGTTCGCGCCTTTTGAGAGGCGAACACGGTTGTTCTTGGTGTCGTGGCGGATGCCGTTTTGCTTCCACGTCACCGTCGAACGGGGGTGTTCTTCGTGGACGCGGCGGCCTTGGTCGTCGTAGTAGTTTTCTTTGCGGTAGCCGGGCGGATTGTCCCTGTCATCATCGCTGGAGTACCACGAGTTGAAGGCTTCAGCGAGTTCCTCCAGAACCCGCTGACTGGACTGTGAGTGTAGTCCCTTGTATTTTGGATGGGCCTTCAACTCGTTTTTCAGCTCCTTGTGGTCGGGGATCTCGCCCGTCTCCTCCCAGACTTCTCGGGAGTGATAGTTCGCAACGTTCCAGAGTTTGCTGGCACTCCACCCATGGCGGTCGAGCTGTCCCGCCACCTGTGAGTGGTTGCGGATTTTCGCTCGATGGGTGCGGTGGACCTCCAGCATTGTGAAACACCTGTATAATCGATTATACTCGTCTTTCTTGTAAAGGTGGTGTTTGGTGGCGGTGGAATATCCGGCCTTGCTATCGGTAGTCGTTTGTGAAATGGGTTGTCGGATTCATCCCGCGCCTGAAGGCGCGGGTATTCTCCTTGCTTTTTATAATACGACAGAAAACGGTTGGCAACAGGTCAACCGGAAAGTGGGATCACGGCAACATTTCGGCTCGTGATCAATCCGAAGACGAGGCGCGCTCCGCGATCATCGCCTCCGCTTTGTCCGCCCAGCCACCCCACAGGAAGCCAATGGAGACGATAAGCGCCCACCAAACGTACGTAAGCGCCATTCCCGCGTAGACGCCGTACAGGCCGTATCCGAGCACGATACTCGTCACGTAGGAAAAGCCAAGCATGAATCCGAACGAGCCGGTGAGACGAGCGTAAAACGGCGTTCTGGTATCGCCGGCCCCGCGTAACGCACCGGCAATCGGGAAAAAGATCCCGACGAAAAACAGCATCACACCGAACACTCGCGTGAAGTCAGTTGCGTACTCGATAGTCGTCGGATCGTTCGAGAACAGCGTCGCCAGGTATTCGGCGAACCCGATCAATCCGAGCCCAGCCGCACCGAGGGTCAACACGCCAAACGCCGCGATCGAAAGTCCCGAAAACCGGGCTCGCTCCGGATCGCCTTCTCCGAGTTGCTGTCCGACGATGATACTCGAGGCGACGCTATACGACCGGTAGAGCGGTCCGGTCGTCTGGTGATAGATTCGCCGCGCGATGTGGTAGGCAGCGTTCACCTCCGTCCCGAAAGTCAACAACAACGCGTTGAACGGATAGCTCACGATCGACGTCGTCATTCCTTCCGCGATATTTGGGACGGCAACCGCGACGAGTTGGGTTGCTATCGTCGAATCCGTCGACCACGCGTAGCCGACAGTCGTCCGGTCGCTCGCGATCGCAAGAAGCATCAACAACGCCTCGGCCGTCCGACTGATCGCCGTCGCCAGCGCGACGCCGACGACACCGAACTGGGGGACAACCCAGAAGCCGAGGCCGAGCACGACCGAAAGCAGAATGTTCGACGCGTTCGATACGCCGTTTATGTACATCGGCGTGACCGTGTCGCCGGTCCCCTGGAGCGCACGCGATCCAGTCAGTGCAACGATCCGCATCGGCGACGCTGCGAAGACGATCATCAGATAGAGACCGCCAATCTGGACGACATCGGGGGCAGACCCGAGGATTGCGATGGCGAGATCGCCGAACAGATACCCCAGAAGAATAAGCGGCAATCCGGTCGCAAACCCGAGTGCAATCGCCTGCGTGACGGCTTTATCACGCGTCAGTTCCGCCCCGCGTCCCGTATCCTGACTCGAGAGAGCGATCGCACCAGCCCCCAATCCCGACCCGATTCGCATCGGGATCTGTGCGTACAGGTCAGCGATGCCGACCGCTGCAACCGCTGCCGGCGAAAAGAGACCCGTTATGATAATGTCGACAGTTCGCATCAGCGTCGAAAGCGTCTCCTGGATCGCGACGGGCCACGAAAGCGAGAACGTTTCACGCCACACAGCGAAGAGACGACGACGCAACGAAGACATGTAACCCAGGTAAGCAGACCCCACAAATCAGGCTATCGATACGGAAACCTCCATGAAATTCGATGTCACGAGACGGGCTCACAGACACCCACAGGGCCTTGTCAGCATCGGTAGCTTACGTAAGGGAACTCGTTAGTCCATTTCGTCGGCAAAGTCGCCGATACGCGTCTGTATCTGTTGGGCCGTCTCCGCTTGCGTCTCGGCGACCCGCCTCGTCGTTTCGACGGCCTCGAGTGCCGCCTCGGAGTGTTCCGCGTACGACTCCGCCATCGTCACCATCGTATCGACGCTGTCGGCCTGTTTGTCGTTGGCCGCTGCGATCGCCTCGACCTCGTCGGCAGCCTCCTCGACGGCAGACACGATTTCCTCGAAGGACTCGAACGCCGCCTCGACGTTCTCGCTCGCTTCGGTGACTCGGTCGGTCGTTTCACCGGCCTCCCTGACGGTTTCGTCGGCCTGGCGCTTGACCTCCTCGATCTGTGCTCTGACCTCCTTCGTATGATTTTTCGTCTCGGTGGCCAGCGACTGGACTTCGTCCGCGACGACCGCGAACCCGTCGCCAGCGTCACCGGCGTGTGCCGCTTCGATGTTCGCGTTCAGCGCCAGAATATTGGTCTGATCGGCGATGTCGTTGATGACGTCGACGATATCGTCAATTTCAGCGGTCCGATCGGACAACTGCTCTGCCGTCGCCAGTAACTCGTCGACGCTCTCTACGACGGCGTCCATCCCATCTTTCGCGTCCGAACTCGTCTCGAGACCGGATCGAGCGAGCCGCTGTGACTCTCTGGCAGCCGCTGCGACCTCCTCTGCACTCGCCGCGACGTCGTCCATAGTCGCGCTGTACTCCCGGAGTTCCTCTTTCATCTCGTTTGCCATCTCGACTTGCTCGGTGACACGCTCCTCGAGGTCGTCCATGGTCTCCGTCAGTTCATCCGACGTCGTCACCTGATCGCGAGCGAGCGAGTTGACCTCGTTGGTCACCCGTTCGCGAGTCTCCGACAGCTCTCGTTCCTTCTCTCGGAGTTCAGTAACATCCCGGAACACGCCCACAGCGCCTTGCAAGTCCCCGTTTTCGTCGTACATCGGAACGCTTGCCGAATTAACGTCGAGCGTTTCACCCCGATGGTTTTCGATCTGCGTTTCGAGATCCCGTACCGGCTCGCCGGTCTCGAGAACGGATTCGATGACCGTTTCTTTCGTTCCGTGGGTCTCATTCGTCCGAAAGATTTCCCACATCTCCATCCGTTCTGCCTCCTGTTTCGAAATCCCCAGCAAGTCCTCTATTGCATCGTTGAACACCAGCACCTCGCTTTCCTCGTCGATCACGATCACCGGGTTGATCATTTCATTGAGTGCATCGACCCAGATGCTCTTGGCCTCACTCTCGAAGTACGTGTCCATCGCAACCTGGAGGTCGAGATTCGTGATCCGAAGTACGGAGAGAATGTTCTCTCGAAGCTCCATCGACCGATCTGTCACCGCCGCTGTGTCGGTATCCTCTACCTCGAGATCCTCGAGGAATCGGTCGAACAACTCCGTGATGAGCACCTCGTGGTAGAGCATGTACGTGCCGATGTAGTGTTTCTGTGGCATCTCGAGCATGCTGTGAAGTTTGCCGACCACTGCTCGCTGGCGAAAATAGTCACCCCCGTAGCCCGGATCGGCACCAGTATCGTACGCGTTCGCACCCAGACTCCGGAGATACTGAGCCTGCGTCTCTTTCAGCTGCTCGAGCGAGCGATCGGACCGCTCGAGGACGTCCGTCGTCTCGTCGTACGACGTGAGGTGCTCGTAGAACGTCCTGGTAAACTCGTCTGCGATCGTCTCGAACAACTCAGTCAATTCCGTCAAATTCGCTTCGTCGTCTCCGTCGAATCCGACGAATTCTTTTCGCCACGCCCACTCCTCGTCGTCGAGCCCGATCGTCTCCACGAGTTCGTCTTCCTCGAGTTCTGAACGAAGTCCAATATTTGATCGTCGAGCCTCTTGTTCGGACATATGTTCGTCGTATTCAGACTGGATCGTCTTAGTTTCATGGTACCACATACCACTTCTAGTCGATGTTAAATTAAGAGAACGACGGCGAGAGTGCGTCCTCCGTGGTCCCGAGCAGACGGGCCAGGCGGCTTACTATCCGCCATGTTGGGAGAGAACGACTCGAACAAAATCCAAGAGCAATATGGCTTCCTGTCATACGGTCTGCTGTAAATCGTTACCGGCGAAACCACGAGCCGTCTGCGGTTTCACCGGTAAACCGTTACAGCAATCCGTATCAGTCAGTGCCGGCACAGCCGTGACCCCTGGAGGAGACCGAAAGATCGGGATGGCAACCCGTGAGACAGCAGCCCGTCTCAGAGGGATTGCTGTCCCTGTGTACCGCCGCATCCGGGACCCGTTCTCCGGATGCGGCAGTACCGATGGACAGCAGACCGTATGCCACTATCTACGTTCGAGTGTCGTGGAGACACCTGTCCCGAGAACGTCTCGATGTGGTACCTCGAGGTCGAATAAGAGCTAACTATAAGTCATTAGAGGCGAGCCAGTCAATCGATGTACGTTCCGGACGTCGTTCCCGAGGAGGACCGACAGACGATGGTCGACAAGGCGGAGTTCGGTGGTGAGATGGGTCTCGGCGAAGAAGTCGCCGTTCTCGTCGTCGACATGACCCGCGAGTTCGTCGAGGACGAATATCCCAACGGCTACGCGGAGACCGGAGAACCCGCAGCGAGTGCAATCGCCCGACTGATGGAGGAAGCGAGCGAGCGTGGCATCCGCGGATACTACTCGCGGTCTCTCAAGGGAGAGCACCGCGTCGAGGCAGGACAGTGGGGCGAAGCGGACCAGACCGAGGAGATGACCGAGCTCACCACCGAACTCTCACCCACCGAAGACGACGTCGTCTTCGAGAAGTACAAGCCGAGTGTCTTCTTCGGGACGCAACTCGAGAGTATGCTCAACTACTCGAACGTCGACACCGTGATCGTGACAGGAATGACGACCTCCGGATGCGTTCGCGCGACGGTCGTCGACGCGTTCTCGCTCAACTATCGAGTGATCGTTCCCGAAGAGTGCGTGGCCGACCGTTCACAGGTCTCCCACGAGGTCTCCCTGTTCGATATGGACATGAAGTACGCCGACGTGGTCAGCCTCAATGTCCTGATCGAGGCTCTGAAAGAGGCGCCGTAAAGCATACTCCCGGGAAAGCGTCACGGCGTCGATTCGAAGAAGAGTTCAGGGAAAACGGACGATGATAGTAGGTCGTTAGTCGTCGAGACTAACACGCGGGTCAATGACGCTGTAGAAGATGTCAATAACGAAATTAGCCACGATAACGAATGCCGCGATAACGAAAAATACGAATTGAACTGTCGCGAAGTCACGCGCAAGAACCGCCTGAACCAGTGCATACCCCATCCCCGGCCAATTGAACACGGTTTCGATGAGTACGAGCCCCCCGATAGCACGTGCCATCGAGATCGGGTACAGCGTTATTACTGGTAGGCTGGAGTGTTTTGCAATTGATTTTAGACGTGCGCTCTTCGGAAGGCCAGTAACTCGTTTGTAGAATATGAAGTCCTGACCAAGTACCTCAACGACGCTCGTCCGCATGATGAGCGATGGGAGGAAGAGATAGCGCAAAACGACTGTCGTGAACGGGAGTACAAAGTGCATCGCGAACGACTGGGTAAAGTAGATTCGCCACCACGGATCGTCGCTGTACTGATTCGCAACAGCCGGGTCGATCATCGAGGAGGTCGGGAACCATCCCAAAAAGCCGGCGAAGACGATAATCATCAGTATTGCCAGGAAAAACTCCGGAATGGCGCCAATCGTGAGTAACGGAACGGGGACGAATTTCTCCAACTTTCCGCCACGTTTAGTCCCAGTTACCGTCCCAATGATTGCGCCCAGAATATATGCAAGCGTAATTGCAGGAGCCGCAAGGATGAACGTATTGAAGATATTCATCTTTACGAAGTCCCAGACGGGTTCGTTTGTCTGTACAGAGTATCCCGGATCAAGCAGGATGAAATTGTAGATATATTGGAAGTACTGGACGTAGAGCGGATCGTTCAAACCCCACGACTCTTCGAATTCGGCAACCGTATCCGGGTCCGCACCCTGATAGAGGAGTATATCGGAAACATCACCCGGCATCAAGCGGAAGAGGAAGAAGAGAAACGTCAGTACGAGCCACAGCAGGAAAACGGTCTGCGTAATTCGCTTTAAGAAGAATCGAACTTTGCTCACAGTTCGTCACCCCCTTCACCAGCGGAGATAGACTGGCCGTTCGCTACGTCGCCATTCGATGAAACCGCATTCAGGTCCTCGTGTTCGGAGTGGAGGTGACAGGCAACGTGATGATCTGTCGATAGAGAATACGATTCCGGTGTCTTGTCACAGATCTCCATTCGGTCCGGACACCGATCCCTGAATCGACATCCGTTCCCTATATTGATCGGGTCACCGGGTGTTCCGGGGAGCTCGGTCCGTTCGCGTTCAGCCTCCGAATCGGGAATCGGAATTGCAGAGAGGAGTGCTCTCGTATACGGGTGTTTGGGCTCGTTCAAGACAACCTCTGTTGCTCCCGATTCGACGACTCTCCCCAGATACATGACCTGCAACTGATGACAAACGTACGAGACCGTCGAAAGGTCGTGGGAGATGTATACCATCGAAACCCCAAAGTCGTCGATCAGATCAGAGAGCAACTGAAGAATCGCCGCTTGCGTCGAAACGTCCAGCATCGACACAGGTTCGTCAGCGAGGATGAGCTCCGGTTCAACGATCAGTGCACGAGCAATCGATACTCGTTGCTTCTGTCCACCACTCAACTGCTTCGGTAGCCTATCGAGGTAGTTATCTACGGGAGAGAGTTCAACCTGTTCGAGTACGTCTCGTATTCGTCTGTCCCTCCCGTCGATATCGTGGATTTTTAACTGCTCCTCGAGTGTTTCACGAACCGTTAGTTTTGGATCGAGCGCGTTAAACGGATCCTGGAAAATCATCTGGACCTCTCGTCGGAACTGTTTCCAGTCGCCTTTGTCGAACGTAGAAACGTCCGTCCCTTTAAATAAGATCTCACCACTCGTCGGTTCGTGTAGCCCAATGAGGGTTTCGATCAGTGTCGTTTTCCCGCATCCACTCTCACCGATGACTCCCATACTCTCATTTTCGTCCAGACTGAAAGAGACGCCGTCAACCGCCTGAACTGGGTCAGAGTCTTTTCGAAGGATCCAGTCGACGATCCCAGCCTGCTGATCGTAGTACTTTTCTAGGTTTTTCACCTGCAATAGAGGCATGTCACTCGTCATTTGCTAAACTCCCGCTTTTTTGATTGGGCGCTTTCCGGTCGTCGGTTCCCTGTTCGTTCTCTTCGCGAATGTCGTCCTTTCTGAAACAGGAGACGAAGTGATCGGAACGATCAGCCTCAGCCCTCTCGAGAGGTGGAGGTGCTTCTCGACACTCCTCTATTGCCCATGGACAGCGATCGACGAACGTACAATAATCGGTTTCACCAATCTGCCGGGGCGGTTTCCCCTCGATCACGCTCAAATCTCGGTCCGGTTCACGGATGTCAGGAAATGCCTCCTGTAACAGCGTGGAATACGGGTGATGGGGATCGTTGTCTATCCGCGTAACTGGACCAACTTCTGCAATCTGTCCACCATGCATAACAGCCATCCGATCACAGGATTCGAATACGACAGCGATATCGTGAGTGATCAACATGATACTCGTCCCAACTCGGTCGACGATATCGTCGATGTGCTTGAAAATTTGGTCCTGCATAATCACATCGAGTGCAGTCGTCGGTTCGTCAGCGATAATGAGAGAGGGTTCGAGAAACAGTGCAAGCGCGATAATTGCTCGCTGTTTCATTCCACCCGAGAACTGGTGAGGATAATCGTGGATTCGTTCCGGATCGATCCCAACGATCTCGAACATCTCCTCGAATTTTGTTAGCGCCTCTTGCTCGTCAAGGTCCGAATGAAGGTCGGCGAGTTGTACAGCCTGTGTACTAATTCTTTCAAGCGGGTCGAGACTGTTCATCGACCCCTGGGGGATATAGGCTATCTCTTTCCATCGAATCCGCCGATTCAGTTCCTGTTCAGACATATCCTGGATTTCTTCCCCCTTGTAACGGATCACTCCGTTCGTCACTTGACCGTTCGAATCGAGAGCGTTGAGTATCGACAGCAACAACGTGCTCTTTCCACAGCCGGATTCACCAACGACACCGAAGTACTCTCCTTCGGATATTCCAAAGGATGCGTCTGAAACGGCTGTTAGCATTCCTTCCTTCGTCTTGTACTGTACAGTGAGGTTTTCTACTTCTAGCAGTGGGTCATCAGACATGTTATCCTGCCTCAGCGATCATGGACTCCTCATTCTGTGTGATTTGTGACTCCAATCGACGGCCAAGCATGAAGAGCGAAAGGACTGTTATAGAGATCAAAAAGCCAGGCGGTAACGACCACCACAGTGCCGACGACATCATTCCCGACTCGTAGGCGTTACGAACCATAATCCCCCACGACGGGACGAACGGGTCCGTTACACCAAGAAAAGCAAGTCCAGCTTGGATGACGATCGCGTATCCGGTACCCAGGGCAAGAAACAGAATTCCCATGGGCGCAACGTTCGGAAGAACGTGTTTGAAAATTATATACGGGGTGCTCGCACCAGACGTTTTCGCCGCGAGGATAAACGGACGCTCCTTGATTTGGAGCACCTGTGATCGGATAACGCGAGCCAGTCCTCTCCACAGAACCGCACCAATGATCACTATCGAAACATAAAACCCGCTGCCGAATATCGCGACGACAACCAGTGCAAACGGGATAAGCGGAATACTGTACGTCAAGTCGGTAAAACGCATAAGAATGTTTCCGACCCGACCACCAACGTATCCAGAGACAACTCCGATAGTCATCCCGATTGAGAATATCATAAATCCACTGACCATTCCAGTGACAACCGTCGGTCTCGCACCGTACACGATACGCGAGAGTACGTCATACCCAGAGTCGGTTGTGCCTAGCGGGTGCGCTAGGGTAGGTGCAGCGGAAAACAGTATTTCGCCGTCAGGGCCGTATATTCGTTCGTTGTATCCGTACGGGACGATCAGTGGCCCAATGACAGCGAGAAGTAGTACGAACGATATAAATCCCAAATAGATCATCGTTAGTTTATCAGATATCAGAATTCGTATACCTCCAATCAAACTTCGGAAGAAGCGTCTATCTCTCACAGAACTCATTCGGTTTGTGATGTTATTTCCGACCATCAGTTATCACCCCCTTGTGCGAAAGTTCGATTTTTTCCACGAAGGTACTAGTTCCATCCGAGGACACTGCCAGTTGAACCAAGATCGGTTCTGGCTACATTGGTTCGATACGGAATCGTAGTTATTCTGCATGTTTTCCGGCAAGGAATTGCGTACCACACCGGGCGGTGTATCTTTCATCATATACTTAATTGATATTTTCTATCAGTAGCTATTAAGTCGTGTAACCAACGAATTCCCGTCTGTGTCGTTTATTGGCACATGGCAAACCAATGAGTAGCACTGGTAATATAACTTGCCCCGTTATACAAGTACAATGAAACGAATAGATACCGACCAACAGTTATCACATATATAACATGAGGTGAGATACGTCGGAGAGCGTGCCAACGTGCGATCGCTGAAAGCTATAAAAGTCGATTTTCGGCAATACACTCCGGCTCGCGACTCAGCGGGCATCACTGATCGTACTGGCCCCTCGAAAGAAGCGGGAAGTAGAAAGCAGGTCAACGAGGACTGTAGGTGAGGATACACGCTGAAGTTACTCCATAGAGGCAACAACCGCTTTAAGGCCTCTCGCGACTGATACGGGAGCCGCTCAGTATACCGGTTCGGTCCCAGGACGAGTCGAGATTCTACTATAGTACTAACTGCAACGGTTTAGACACTGATCGCACAGCCCACGAGACGTTCCCCACGGTCGCAGTCCGCGGTTCTTGCGTCACTCGAACCGCGCTTCTGTCCGGCGATCAGGTGTGTAATGACATTCAATGGCTACTATAGAGAACTGACAGGCAGCAGTTCGGATGAACGAACCCCGAAGTCGTCAAGGTAAGTACCGACAGCTTAGGGATCCTCGGTCTGTCGGTAAGAGTTCGGTCCCACTTGATATCAAGAGGTCTTCGGGAGGCTCGAACGAGATGACCTCGAGTAGTGTACCAGAGGAAACGCTATAGTTGGGTGCTAGACTAGTATCGGGGATACATTTAACAAAGGGAAAGATAGTCATTGGTAGTATGGTTGTGAGCAAATCACAAGACGAGGAATCGTCTATCGACCGGCGAAAGTTACTTTCCGCACTTGGCGCGACCGCAGTCACGGGAATAGCCGGCTGTACTGGAGACAGTGAAGATGAAGACCTGGGTGAGCGAGTGCCAACCATCGTTTTCGAATGGTGGAGCGGTCTTGGTGGCTTCAGCCAGATACAGGAGAATGCTGCACCCGTCATCCAGGAGAATATCGAAGAGCTCGGCGTGGACGTCGAACTAGAGGGGACCGAGGGAGTAACTGCCTGGGTGAACATTATTAACGATGAACGGAACGCAAACCTGGCATTCGTTCATACAGGAAACAATCCAAACCGACTCGATCCCCACGAAACCACACGCCGGTTCGCCGCCGACTATGCAGGACCCGAAGCAGGAGCCAATCCAGGTAACTATACCAACTGTGAGTATACCGATGTGGCCGTCGAGCAAGAAACAGTCGAAACCGTAGAAGAGCGAGAAGAACTCATCAACCAAGCACAGTCCATTGTGAGTGAAGATGCAATGGTCTATCCGATGTATGCCACTCCTTCGTTTGGGGCAATCCGGACCGACGAAGTAGATCCAGATGGTATTGGGGCCGGCGGTGTCGACTTCACGATGCCTCACGCCTACATCCGGTCAAGCCCGAGAACGGGAGATCAAATATCGGGCAATATGCACGCAGACGGAGCACAGTCACTGAACTATCTCGCGATGCCGAATGCGGAAACACTCGCGTTCTGGAGTCAGATACCGCACTCGCCACTCGTTGGATATAACGAAGATTACGAGATAGAGAACGTTCTGGCAGAAGACTACGAGGTGACAAACGGTGGCCAAACATTTACAGTCGAACTTCGTGATGGAACGTTCCATAACGGTGACCCAATCACTGCAGAGGACGTACAGTTTACCTACGAGACACTCGACGAGAACACGGATGTATTCCCCCACGCCAGTAGTATTCCGTTCGAGTCAATCGAGATAATCGACGAGACGACAGTGGAGTTCAATACCACTGAACCGTTCCTTCCGTTGACTACGAGCGAATGGCCCCGATGGGGTATCATTCATAAAGATAGTTGGCAAGACGCCGGGGTTGAAGAGACACCGACGTCACTCGACTTCGACGAGTTTATCGGATCAGGGCCGTTCCAGATCGAAGATTTCCGACCGAACGAGAGCATTTACTTCTCACCTCACACGGACCACCCAGTCTACAGTCCCGATCACGATCTCATACTGAGCGTATACGCCGACGCCCAATCGGCACAGCAAGCGTTCGAGAACAACGAGATACAGATCATCAGTCAAATCGGCCCGGGGGCTGCTGACCAGATTGAAGAATCCATGGACGATGAAGCCGACATCATCGTCACTGAAGGGCATATGACGCAGTCCGTGTACCCACAGTATTCGTTCGGACCAACTAAATTCCACGCGTTCCGGGATGCAGTCGGAAAGTGTTTCGATAGGGAACTCATCGCTGAAGTCGCGCTACGTGGTCGAGGAGAACCGGATACACATGCCTCATACCTCGGTCAACCCCATCCGTGGCGAGCGCCAGACGACATGCTATACGAATACACCGACGACGTATCCGGAGATATCGATGCAGCTCGAGAAGCGCTGTCCGAAGCGGGATGGGAATGGGACAGCAACGGAAACCTTCGATATCCCAACGATGCTGATCTTTCACCTCGATGGCCCGAGGGAGAGGGACCCGACCCGGAAGAGTTTCCTTGCCTAGACGATCTCTAGTCGAGAAGTGAATCAGAGTACTTGAGACATTCGACCAGATTACCGAGAAGGACCCACTACGAAGAGGATCGTGGAAACAGGACTCGTATTACCAAGCGACGATCGGATGAAAAATGGTATATCCAACATGGAGATATCGTCGGCAGATAATTCACAAAATCAGACTTTACTGATCTATCGTGAGTCACTCATCAGCTTTTTCATCTCTTTCTCCACACTACTTTTGTACTGGTTGCCGATCAACCGGGAATGGATCTTGTTCCCAGCGGCAAATAGAGTGGTCGGGGCACCAACGACATCGTAGTTATCTCGAAGGAACTCAACCCAGTTCGGGCCATACACGCCAACCAACAGGATATCGTCCGGTGAACTGGAGAAAATATCATCGAAAGTGGACGCAACGGAATCACAGGGCTTGCAGTCGCGACGCCAAATATATACGACAGTTCGCTCGTAGCACTGCAGTAGTAAGGGAAGACGGTTTCCACGAATTGGGAGAAACTCCGGCGTTAGACCATCGCTAGGCGGAGTCGGTTGACGAAACTGGTCCAAGATCGTTGTGAGCCTGATGATATCAGCTGATGGCTCAATCTGTTCAGCAATCGCACAAAATTCCGCGAGGACACCCCGATCAATGTCACGGATATTAGTAAGGAACGGTAATTTCCTCCCGGTGAGGTTCTCCACCTGTTCTACACTACACTCGTCTAGCTTGCGGATCTCCTCCTCGTACTCGGAAATAGTGTTCTCGAACGCATTCGAAAGCTGAAACGTGTCACCGGTACTGCGTGAAAGTACATCTGCTTTAGCTGCACGCTTTAGCACGACATTGTGCTGCACAACAGTGATATACAGACAGGACTCCATAATGATATCCGAAAATATCGTTACAGGTTCCCCGGAATATTATTTCTCAGAATGAGGAGTTTGCACTTGCAGTGGAGAGTAGAACCGGTAGCGTCAGAAACGACCATGTCGACGTACACGGTCGGACAGACCTACAATACATAGAAACCAAGGGTGAATTAATATAATCTCATATAGAAGTATATAACGAGCGTATGGTGAGCGAAAATGTTTTTAACTAATCAAAGAAAGTGGATAAGTGTGTCAACAATCAACATCTCACAGGCACAGATACCGGAAGGTGAATCAGAGTGGGTCGAAATCGACGTCGGTGTCGACTCCGACCTCTCGACTGTCACGTTGCATCTCTACGTCATCAACGGTGAGCGAGAGGGACCGACACTCTGGCTGCAGGGTGGGATCCACGGAAACGAACAGGGTGGGTCCCTGGCCGTAAGAGACGTCGCCCTCGAGTTCGATCCCAGCGAGATTTCGGGAGCGGTAATCGCTCTCCCAGTGTCGAATCCATCCGGGTTCGCGAACAAACGTCGCGGGTCACAAATCAATCACGTCGGTTCGAGGGACGTCAACAGCGTCTTTCCAGGAGATCCCGACGGGACGTTTCCCGAACGGCTCGCAGACGAAATTTTCTCGCTGATTCGGTCACATGCGGATGCCGTTATCAATGCCCACAGTGCAGATGGAGAGACGATAATGCACACCGAGTTTGCGTACGTTCCGATGAGCGATACCACGACTGACGAACGGACGAGTAAACTCGGATCTGCCTCCGGGATTTCACATCTCGTCGAGTTGGATACCACGGAAATGAGTGGCTGGATGACCGCCGAACTCGTCGAACGTGGCATTCCGTCGATCATCGTCGAGTCCGGGTCCGGGACTCACGTATACGAGTGGGCATACGAAACCTACCGGCGGAGCATACAAAATGTCGCCCGGCATCTGGACATTCTCGACAGCAAACCGGAGGAAACCGACTCGTCCCAGACGGTGTACTCCGATCTCGTGTTTCTAAACGCAGGTGCAGGCGGGTTCGTCGAAACATTCGTTCGCGGCGGGGACGAAGTCGAATCCGGAGAGTCACTCGCCGAAATTACGGATCTCAAAGGTCGGCAACGTGAACTGATCACGTCACCGTGTGATGGAACGGTGTTTGCGATTCGGTCGTTTCCCACCGCCAGACCCGGTGACCTCGTCATCGAGATGGCCCCCGCACCGACTCCAACCGACGACGCAGAGTGACTCGTAACGGGACACCGGAAACGAACGCTGTTATCCGCGTCGAGATCCGTTATCGAGACACCACGACGGCGTAAAAACGCTCCAGCATCTGTTTTCGCTCGAGGATGAGTGATTCTCGGTCGCGTCGTGAGCCTAACAAAACGATTATCACTCCACTAACTCTCGGTGGGAGTATGATCGACGTTGGGACGCAAGAACTACTCGAGGAGACCCCCCAAATTGTCACAGTCGAGGAGAACCGATACGTGCTCCACGAACGCGAAAACGGAGACGTTGCGCTGTACAGTGCCATCTGTCCCCATCAGCGCGGGCGAATTACGGCTCGGGAGGAGATACTCTTGTGCCCAAACCACCGGTGGAAGTTCGACCCCGAGACCGGCGAGTGTCTGACCGTAGACGACGAACGACTTCCGGCAGTCCCCGTCAGCCGAGAGGACGGTTCGCTCGTGGTTGAGACGTTACCCAGCAAAATTGCGTAATCTCCCGGTGAGTTTTTACTACTCCGCCACGCGTCGACTACAGGGTCGAGTTCGGTGGTATGGTCCGTTCGACCCTACTGTTTAGGCTTGCCAAAGCAGTAAATCGCGTGATGCGGACCGCGATGAGTCGATCCCGGTCGATCGCAGACCGCCGGGTGATCGGCCGGCAATCAGGTATCACAGACCGTACGAGACAATCGGCAGTAATCGATTTCCTGTTGCACGCTCGCTCGTGAATCGGGTGTCAGTGCCATCGGTGATGGCCACTCGAGTGCACGCAGTGAGCAGATCGTTACAACGAGTACGAAAGTCCGGGACGGTATCCGATCGTGGTACGAATCCACAAGAAATTCGACGTGTCCTTCAAAGATTGTTGACGAGCTATGTGGACAGACAATCAATAGGAACAGGTGAATCGTTTTACGTAATTCAAAGCACTCCCCAGTTACCGACAGTATCTATAATACCCTTAGTCAATTATTCCAGTTATTTTTTATAAAAAATAAAAGCTAGCGGTTTGATAATTCGTGGTAACACACCACACAGTGTTCCATAACACATTCCGACGGAGAACAGATCAGGGCCGAAGCCGCCCAGATTTGACACCCACTCGAGGCCGGAAAACGGGAGGGTTCGACGGGTAACGGGTATCGGGACCCGTGCGGAGAGTATCCGCCCGTGGAATTGATGTTACAGGCATACACTCGGTGGTGAAGCTATACGGGTGCTACTCTACTATAGTAGCCACTGATGCGGACGACGATGGGTCTATACCGGCCAATCGCACAATAGAGAGCGACCGACCGGCAACCAGATAGGGGTTAGTCGACGCAGGGAGAATCCGTACACGGGACCGAGCGACGTGAGCGAGTCGGAGACCACGAAACATCCGGTTAGCGACGGTCATCGCTAACTCATCGCTGATCGTATCAGTTGGGACGAGAGGATACAGCAGGGTGGCGAAACGTAGAACAGCCACTCATACGGTTTACTGTCCCAGTGGACCGGCGCAACCGCCACTTGATTCGCGGACGTATAAAAATAGCTGACAGGAAACGGTATCAGAGTGGGAGTGATTATATAACAGGAACACCGATACGATACGGTAAGATGGGGTTCGCACACTCGCACTCGGAAGTAGTTCCGGCGTCGACTGCTCGAGCGTATCAGGTGGCCGCACATCAGCGGTTTCGGATCGTAGCACACGAGGGCGCACAGGTTTGTGACGCAGCCTTCGTTGGTGCCGACGACCACTCTGTCACTTATAGCTCGGACCTATCCGTGCTGTTCAACCAGCTCGAGGGGACAGGCGATATCCACAGCCTCGAGACGCTGTATTCTCGCCCACCGGACACGGAGCCAATGGTACGTGTGACTGAAGATACGATCGGTCACCATTTCCCGTGGGCCGGGGGGATGTGCTGTTCGTACTTATACGAGATACGTGACGACGAACCATCTCACGAGAACTGCGCGGACAACCTGCTTACGGCCCTCAACGAGCGTGGTCTTTCGCTAGAGAAGGTACCGGAAGTGTTCAACATCGGAATGCACGTTACCGTCGAGGACGATCAAATCCAGTACCTACCTCCGGAGTTTGGCCGGGGAGATTACATCGAACTCGAACCCCAGATCGATCTGATCGTCGGGATTTCCTCGTGTCCAAACGATACGACAATCATGAACGAATCCGAGCCGAAATCACTGGAGATCCAATTCGAGGACCCGCCGCGGTAAGTCGTACGTCCGACAAGCGTAGGACCTCTCCGAAACCAAGCACTCATACGGATTCCTGTACCGATTTACCGGCGGTGAGTCGAACCGTGTGAGACGAGTCTCGGTGGAGGAGTGTAGCGAGTCCACCGTTGCAACCGCGACCCGGGCGGCGGTTGCGCCGGAAATGACTTACAGTAAACCGTATCAGTGTCCCACGTCAGTAGTGAGAAAGCCAGCATGAGATTCGGACGCTATCTCACGAACTCGAGCGACAATCAGTCATCGCAGACCGTATGAGTGCTGTCGATCGATTGCATAGGCCTGCTGTAACCGAAGGGAGATCGTTGGTGGGTATCCATTGCGACACAAACCTTAATATTCTCGTAGACCATTCTGAATCATGAAAATAGGGTACGCAATCGACGCCTTCCAGTCGCTCGACAGTGACTCGGCCAGTGCAGGCGATGACGTCGTCTCAGGTGCACAGGCCGCATACGATAGTGATTTCGATTACGTGGAGTGTCCCGATCACCACATCAGTGACGACCGCCACTTCTTCCAGCATCTTCCGACCGCATCCCGGCTATCCGCGACGTTCGACCACGTCGCGGTCATGTGTCTCCTCCCACTATACGACCCGGTGTATCTCGCCGAACGACTCGGTACGCTCGATTGCTTCGTCGACCAGCTCGACCTATGGTGTGCAATTGGAGGTCACGAGCCGGCCTTCGATGCGTTTGACGTTTCGTTCGAGAACCGCGCCGAACTGTTCGATGAACATCTCTCCGTCATCGAATCGCTGACAGCTGACGACGAGCCCGTCTTTTTTGACGGGGAGCACGTCAGCCTCGACGGCGTACTCATCAACCCACGACCGGATCTCCGGGTCTGTATCGGCGGAATCGCAAAACCGGCGGTCAGACGTGCCGGACGGCGCGGCGATGCCTGGGTCGTCTCCGTCCAAGAAACCGACGACGACCTGGAACGAAAGCTCGAGTGGTTCAACGACGCTGGCGGGGGCGACGTCGTGCTTCGCCGCGACGCCCTGATCCGCGACGATGCCACCACGGCGGCGGCCGACGTCGAGTCGCTCATCCAGAACGGCTACCGCGGCTGGGACGATCCAGCCGGTCGGATTCTGTCCGGCGATCCAGCAACTGTCGCTGACCGACTCGAGCAGTACGAATCGCTCGGGGTAGACGATGTCGTCATCAGCCCAGTCGACGACGCGGGCGAGACTGTCGACCGGTTTCGCGACGTCCGGAAATACCTAGGTTGATTGTACTCGTCGGGAACGATTTCCGCCGTTGATCCGGGAGACGTCAGATCAGTCTCTCCGTCTGTGAGGAGTTGCCGATTGAGCGTCGCTGGGCGCTCGAGCCGATCCCGTGAACCAATCTCGCCGCCGGCTCCATCGATTCTGGGACGATCGCGTCGAGATCGGTGACGTGGAATCGCCCGCACGGGCGGAAACGACGCCCAGTAACTCGGCGATCGCCTCGGCTACTCGCCATCGCTTAGAGTCACAACTGGAAACGGAGACACTGATCGCCGATCCGTCTGCCGAGCAGGCGTAGAAGACGTGCAGTGGTGACTGTAGCCGATTGATCAGAGACACACGATCACAGACAGCGTCACACGAGACGCTTGTCACCGCTACTCAACCGGGGTGTGTATCCGTGGCCAACGACGAATAACGAACGGCTACAGAAATATCGGACCGACACACCGTGGTTTGGCGTATACGGGTTCCTGTCGGTCAGTTCCGGTGCACCCGCGAACCCTGGGGCAGTTGTGTCGGGACAGTGGGACAGGGATCCGTATTAGTCGACTGTCATCGACTGCTCGAATCCAATCTGAGCCTCGGATTTCAGGGCTTCCCACAGATCGTCGGTGATTTCGTTGAATCTATCCGACGTCATGATCGACTCGTCTCGTGGTCGTTCGATGTCGACTTCGACTAGTTCTTTGATCTCGCCAGGGCGTGCGCTCATCACGAACACTCTGTCGGAGAGAAATGCAGCCTCAGTAATCGAGTGTGTAATGAACATCGTCGTTTGATTGGTTTCCTGACAGATTCGGAGTAGTTCGCCACCGAGAATGAGTCGGGTTTGCTCGTCCAGCGCACCGAAGGGTTCGTCCATCAACATCAGATCCGGATTGAGCGCCAGCGTTCGAGCAATTGCAACGCGCTGTCTCATTCCGCCGGAAAGCTCCGATGGATAATTGTCTTCGAACCCCGAGAGACCAACTAACTCGAGAATATCGTGTGCACGGTCACGTCGCTCCTGTTTGCCCACACCCCTCATTTCCAGACCGAATTCGACGTTCTCGAGCGTAGAACGCCACGGGAACGTCGAATCCTCCTGAAAAACGACCCCGATGTCTTCTCGCGGTCCTGTAATTGACTCACCGTCTAACGTGATTTCACCTTCGGTCGGTTCGATCAGCCCAGCCACCATTTTCATCAGCGTGCTTTTACCGCACCCTGTCGGACCGATGACGGAGAAGAACTCACCCTCATCGAGTTCACAGCTGACGTCACGAACGGCTTCGACACTGTTCGGTTTGTTCGCGTTGTACGTCTTGGAAACGTTGTTTATTTCTAATTTTGCCATTGTTAGATCCCCATCTGTTCGTCGGAGGTCATATTCCAGCGTTCCTCAAGCAGTTGTTGAGCGCCGTAGAAGATAATGTTGATTACAAAGGCGATAACGGCTAACACGGTAACGACGATTAGAATCTCTTCGCTGTTAAACGTTCCCATAGCATGCTGTAAGACCAGGCCAAGGCCGGATCGGGCAGCGAATAGTTCGACGAGAATAACCGCCAGGAAAGCACTATTGAACGTAAGTCGAAGAGCGACGACTAACTGGACGAGAATGTACGGGAGCACGATGTGGCGGAACATCTGATACCGGGAGACCTGAAGCGACTTTCCAACGTTGATGTAGACGTCGTCGATCGAGCGTACCGCCCCCATTGTAATGATCAACATCGGGAAAAACGACGAAAACGTTGCAAACCCAACTTTCGTATTCAACCCGACACCGAAAATAAAGAGGAATATCGGGTACATTGTAATCTTTGGGACGGAGTAAAACGAGAGGAAAAACGGTTCAACGATGTCGTAGGCGGGTTTGTTAAACCCGAGGATCAACCCAGTGACACCGCCAATGACGGTCGCGATGAGAAATGAAATAACGACAGCCTGCATCGTCACGTTCGTGTTCGGGATAACCCATCCTGATTGGATTCCCTCATAGAGGGCTGAGAAGGTGTGGACTGGCCCTGGAAGAACACGTGGCCCAATCCACCGACTCAACAACTCCCAGAGACCGACGATAACGAAGGGAACGAGCAGCCGGTAGAGCGCGATCGATGACGGTGTCCGATCCAATATGTCTTGAGTGCGTGTTGTTTTGGTACTCATTTCACGTCCTCCGGTGAAGTCTGTCTTCGATTCGGATCAGTCCGAGATTCACAACGACTGCAAGCGTTATCACTATCAGTAATACGGCGTACATATCTGCAGTCTGAAACTGCTGATAGTACCAAGAGATCTGGTATCCAAGTCCCGAATTCGAGAGAATAAACTCGCTTGCGATAACGCCGATAAATGCGTACACGAATCCAAGCTTTAAGCCAGTGAAGATATAGGGGACTGCTGCGGGGAAAATCACGTGACGAAACTGTTCTCGACGCGAAAGACCCATTGAGCGTCCGACGTCGATGAGGACGTCCGGAACCTTTGCCAAGCCGTTCGCAGTGCTAATAATGATGATCGTGACGCTCATCGCGAAGGCGATGAGAACGATAGGGAACACGTTCAGCCCGAAAACGATGATGAACATCGGGTAAAAGACGAATATTGGCATGGCGTACAGTACAATCAAGTACGGGTCCAACACCTGCTTGACCTTGTCGTGTCGCCACAGGAACCAGCCTATGACCAACGCGACCAGTGTCGCCGACACAAACGAGACGAACACGAGACCGATCGTCGTAATGATATCGTCCGTGAGTTCTCCCGATACGAGAAGACCGTACGCTGTTTCCACCATTGTGGAGAGTGGAACGTACGTTAGTTGGTCGAACCATTCAGCACGACCAACTAGTTCGAGCGTTGCCAATATCGCAACCAACAACGTTGCTCTACCGAGCCGTATCTGTTTACTATAGGGTAACGATGAAAGTCCTGTTAAACTCATATGTATGTGGTCGGATAGGTGTTCAAGTTCTGTTGTGTACAGCAGAACTCGTTAGAGCCAGTCACTCTGATACTCTTCGGGCAAGTACTCGTCCCGGAAGAGTTCCTCACGCTCTAATTCCTCATCTTCCTCTAGGGTTCCGTCGAACTGAAGGACACGCTCTAAATTATCCGCGAACTCTTCGGACATCCCAATTTGGAAGAACGCCTCCGGTTGCGTGTCCTCTAAGCCAGCGATGGCGAGTTCTTCGTCGAAGTCGGCTTCAGCAGCCCACAAACGCCCTGCTTCATCGACGTTGTCGTGAATCCATTCGGACGAGTCGATCCAGCCCTGGAGGAACCCTCGAGCCAGTTCTGGCTCCTGGTCGAGGATGATGTTACCCATCGAAAGGATGTCCTCGGTGTACTCCTCGACGTAGTCTCTGGTGTGCCACACACGGCGTGTCTCTTCATTCCTGAGCATCTCCGTTGACGTCGGGTTCGTGTTGAGACCCACGTCGGCGATCCCTTCTCTCACCGCGGACATCACTTCGCCTAGCCCACCGGTATACAGGAACTCGATATCGTCCAGCGAGATACCATCCGCTGCTTCTATCGATAACACTGCATTGGCTTCACCGGACGACGCAGGGTCAGTTACAGCAATCGTTTCCACGTCCTGGATCTCTTCGATGTCCGAGTCGACGCGTGTCTGGTAATCGATGTCCGGAACGGCTGTTGCCATGCCGACAATGTGAAGCGGTGCCCCCTGGTTGAACGCTTGCGCCGTTGCGTTCGGAGGTGACATACCGACCTCGATGTCCCCCGTCGTGATCGTCCGAACTCCACCACCACCCCCATCAGTTGAGACGATATCGTCTACGCTAACCCCGTTGTCCTCGAAAAACCCCTCCTCCATACCAACGGTGAGTGGGAGACCGTGCGGAATAACAGGATAATGAGAGAACCCCACAGAGAGGCTGTCGGTCCCTCCGTTACCCCCGTCTCCGTTCGCCGACGTACCATTACCGTCGTCGTCGTCCGAATCCGGAGTCGGCGTATCTTCCTCACCCAGACAGCCTGTGACACCGATCGATAATGCCACTCCTGCGGTACCTGATGCTTTCATGAACGAGCGTCTGTTGGAACTGTGTTTAACCATGTGAGTTTTCAACACACTATATGTGTACATCTACAACGCAACTCCACCGTATTAAATCCAACCCATCCGGAAAATTTCAGCAGCCAGGTCAGAGAGAGTAGTGGTGGGAAAAGTTATATGCGAACCACCTGGTATCGTACACTGGATGTACATTCCAGAGCTCGTTCCAGAGGACGACAAGGAAGTTCTGCTCGAGAAGGCTGGGTATGCCGGATCAGTCGGTTTCGGTGAGACGCCAGCAGTTCTCATCGTTGACATGACTAACGCGTTTGTCGAAGACGACTATCCAAACGGATACGCCGAGACCGGCAAACCTGCAGTAGAAGCCATTTCACGATTGATGGACGACGCACGAAAGCACGGAATCAGAGGATACTATGCGAAAGCAAAGACGGAAGGAAGCCCAGTCGAACTCGGTAGATGGACGGAGTCGACGGGCCTGGGCGAAGACGACCAGGGCCATGAACCGACCGATGACAATCCTGACGAGTTGGCCGACGGTATCGAGCCAGGCCCACAGGACGTCGTTATCGACGAGAAATACAAACCGAGCATGTTCTTCGGAACGCAACTCGAGAGTATGCTGAGTTACGACGGTGTGGACACACTGATCGTGACAGGAATGACGACATCGGGATGTGTCCGCGCAACAGTCGTCGATGCGTTCTCGTACAACTATCGGATCATCGTACCGGAAGAGTGCGTTGCCGACCGCTCACAGATTTCACACGAAACGACGCTATTCGATATCGACATGAAATACGGTGACGTTCGGCCACTCGACGACGTCCTCGAGCAGTTATGAGGGTTCTGTCGGCAGCGAGTTACACTGCTGTCATCGGTCCCAGGGCCAGGTAACCGAGGGACGCACCTCTCGTCACAGATACGGGCTGTCATGAGTCGGTACGGGTCGACCATAGAGCAGCGGGCGATCGACCAGCAATCCGTATCAGTCGTGGCAGATCGTATGCGCCAAGTGAAGCTGACGAAGACCGAAAGAGCGCAATCGTATCCACGCCGAAACGATGTCTGAAGACACGGTCAGCCGGTAACCAATGAAAAGACACAACAATCATTGCAGTTCGCACGTACGGTAGTGGTATGGAATACGAGGACTTCGTTACTGGCGTTCGTGACATTACACCCGCTATTCCGCCGAACATTCCCTTCGGTATGCTCTTCGGCGCGACGGCAGTCGAGGTTGGCATCGCACCACTCGAGGCGGTTGGGATGTCGTTGTTCATGTTTGCTGGTGCTGGCCAACTTGCCGCAGTCGACCTTCTCAGAACGGATACTGCCCTTCCAATCGTGCTGATAACGGTAATGGTGATAAACGTTCGATACATGATCTACAGCGCATCAATAGCCCCGCTCGTACGGGACTTATCCAGGCGATGGCGAGCAGTCATGGGATATGCCCTCTTCGATATAAACTTCGCAATACTCACGAGCAAATTTCAGATCGACGGGGAAACAAAGGAGTCGTCATCCAGGGTGTCGAATATACACCGGGGATGGTACTACCTGGGGCTTACGGTACCAGCGGTCGGTTCGTTCGTTATCGCCACGTATATCGGGGCACTCGCCGGCGGTGCCATCGGCGATGGATTGAATTTAGAGTTCGCGATACCGCTGATCTTTATCGCGTTGCTGGCACCCTCTATCGAAAATTTTGGGACGTTGATGACGGTGATCGCCGCGACAGTCGTTTCCGTCACAACAGTGGGACTGCCCTTCAACACCGGTCTGCTCGTAGCCATCATCTGTGGCGTCCTCGCCGGCGTTTCTGTCGATAATTACGATCGAATCCGAACCCGGGTGAGTCCCTGATGGAGAACCTCTCTTCACCGATGATGTGGACAGTGATCGCACTGTTGAGCATCGCCACCTACCTTCTGAGAGCATCGTTTGTTCTGGGGATCGAACTGATAGGCGAGCTACCGCCTTCCGTCAGAAGCGTCCTCCCCTTCGTTCCATTAGCGGTGCTTGCGGCACTCGCTGCACCGGATCTCGCATTCGCCGACGGTTCGCTCTCGATCAGTCTCCACAACGAATACCTCGTCGCTGGACTCGTGGCGTTCGGAATCGCTCGAAAGACCGAGAGCCTCATACTGACGGTAGTAGCCGGGATGGGTCTTCTCTGGCTACTACAACTGCTGTGAACTCCCGACGGACTCTCACGTCTCACAACAGAGGTCGACCATGGCCCGCGCGTACAACTTCGCCCCCGCTACGAGATCGTCGAGGTGCATACACGGGTGCGTCGTCCCCTCGAATTCGCGCGTGGTACGCGGTGGCCCACACGTGACCGCAGGCACGCCCACTTCGTTGAAGACGTTGATGTCACGCCACATACTCGTTATCATTGGTTGTGGGTCGGGTGGAGTTTCGTCGAACAGATCGTAGTGAGCGTCCGAGAGGGTCGTAGTGAGTGGTGAAACCGCCTCGTCGTCGGCGATATATCCACGGCGGAAGAGATACGGCTCGACCGTTGCGTCGATTCCTTCGCTCATCAGGACACGATCGATTTCATCTCTGACGAGTTCCGGACCGGCTTCGGGAGGGAGCCGGACGTCGAGATACAGAGTTGCCGTCCCTGGTGCGACGATCGGCGCGTTCGGGTTCCCGGACTCGATCGCACCGACACCTGCTGAGGGGCGCATCGTTCCGTGATCGTACTCTTTGGTCTCCGAGTTCGAATACTCACTCCCCCACTGCTCGAGGACGCGCACAGCCTTGGACGCCGCCGGTAAGGCCCCCGGGTGTTCGTCCATGACGGTATCTGGCTCGTAGGCAGCCAGGCGAGGCTGATAGGTCGGCGTTCCGGTTATCGTGATCTCGAACCAGACGACACCACACTCCATCCGTGCGATCGCATAATCCGTCGTCTCCGCAACGATCGCGTAATCACCGGTGATACCGCCGTCGACCAACCGACGCGTGCCAATTCCGCTTCCAACCGTACGGGGATCCCAGGACTCGTCGGTCGTCGTTCCTCCGATCTCACCGGCGCTTGCAGTAAGATAGATGTCTCCAGCAGGGCTCACGTTCGACGCCTCGAGTGCCAGTGCAGCCCAAAGAAACGCTGTCATCGGTCCCTTGTCGTTGATGACGCCGACTCCGAACAGATCGTCCTCGTCCCGCCAGGCGGACGTATGGCTTCGGAGACGGTCGGGAAGGACCCGATCGTCTTCCTCGGCGTTTCCGTATGCTGTATCGAGATGACCATTGAAAACCACTCGAGAGGCCGATTCGTTTCGAGATCCCGGGAGTTTCCCGACGACGTTTACTCTGTCACCGACGACAGGTTGCAAACGCGTCTCGATTCCGTTGGACTGGAGCCACGAGGAGAGGTATTCGGCCGCTTCTCGTTCGTATCCTCGGGGGCTGGACACGGTAGCGAACTCGAGAAGAAACGTAGCGACGTCCTCGCGGTGGTCTTCGATCCAGTCGTCGATCTGCTGTTGTGGCTCCATCGTTCCCTGAGGGTTTTCCGTGGCCGGTATTGGGTGTTGGGATTGGCGAACACTCTCGTTCCAACTGAACCAACGTTTAATACGGTCGAGTCAGAGGTACTCGTATGACTCGCGAAGCACCTGGTACTGATTCGTCTAGATCGATCCAGGCCAGCAGGGAGACAGCGGAGCAGCCTCCGTCGAAACGAGGTGTCGGGACAGAAACGAAGCGAAGCGATATCGTATCGAAAGTGCAGGGAACGGCAATCTACGGCTCAGACGTCTCTCGACCATCGACTCTCCATGCAGCCGTCTTGCGTGCAGAAACACCGCATGGAACGCTCAGGACCGTCGACACGACCGCGGCGACAGACTGTGACGGCGTCGTTGCGGCGTGTTCCCGATCGGAGCTTCGCGGATTTTTCGACGACAGGATTCGCCACGTCGGCGACGTCATCGCTGCGGTCGCTGCGACTGATCGAGAGACGGCATACCGTGCTCTCGAGGAGATCGAGTACGACGTGATCGAGCACGACCCGGTTTTCGACGCGGCGACCGCCGTGCAGGCCGGTGCACCGATCGTACACGAAAACCAGCCAGACCTCAAGCAACACCGTCAACATCCGATCGAGGTCACCAACGAGGAGTACGTCAACAACATCGACGATTACCATGCGTACCAACACGGAGACGTCGACGAGGCTCTCAGTACCGCCGACCACGTGATCGAACGGAGCTACACGACTCCGCGTGTCAGTCACTGTAACTTAGATACCCACTGCTGTATCGCATCGTGGACCGACGACCAACTCCACGTCGAAACGACGCTGGGGAATATTACGCAAGCCCAGGAAGAACTCGGAGACTTCCTCGAGATCGACCACGACAGCGTCGAGATCACCGTTCCGCCGACACCGTCTTCTAGCTTCGGCGGCAGATCGCTTCCAAAATTCACCTTCGAACCGGTTGCAGCGTCGCTTTCTGAACGTACTGGTCGGCCCGTCCGTCTCGAGTTCCCACGTGATGTGGAGTTTTTGGCCGGCGAAACACGTCACAAAACGGAGTGGGAGCTAACCATGGGCGTTACTGACGACGGTGAGATCACGGCGCTCCGAACGAGTGTTATCGCGGACACCGGAGGGTATCCGAACGGGGTCGGTCACATCGTTCTTTCGAACGGTCGTGATAGACCGCTCGATATGTATCGAATCCCCAACTACGAGTACGAAGGGGTCTCAGTCTTCACGAACAACGTGCCAGCGGGAGAATATCGTGGAATCGGTGTGACACAGGGGACGTTTGCACTCGAGTCCCACATCGACGAGGCGGCACGAACTGTTGAGATGGACCCCCTCACGTTCCGAACCCGTAACCTACTGGAGGAGGGAGAAGACCGCTCGAACGGTCGTGGTGCGATCGATACCAGTGGCGTGACGGAGTGTCTCGAACGAGGTCGACAGACGTTCGAACGGATGGCCGACGATCGATCATCGTCCAGCAACGAACTCGTTGGCCGAGGCGTCGCGCTCGGGACTCACACGACCGGATCCGGCGCTGGCGACGGGCGAGACGTTTCGGAGGCGGAGCTGACGATGCGGACCGATGGGACGGTCACCGCGAAGACGGCGGGAGTCGAACTCGGCCAGGGATCGGATACCGTTATGTCTCAAATCGTCGCACAGGAAGTCGGTGTTCCGCCCGAAGCCGTACGAGTCGAACGATACCCCGCGTCGGCACCCCTCGATGATTCGCTGGGTGCAGTTGCATCCCGTTCGACGTACCTCATCGGTGGGGCAGTCAGAGATGCCGGTACCCAGCTCAGTTCTACACTGGTCGACCGGATCGCGACGACGCTCGACTGTTCACCGGCTGATGTCCGAATCGACGATGGAACCGTACACACCGATCGATCGACAGTTCCGATCAGTGATCTCTTAGAAGCGGAGATTACAGTCGTGGGCCGAGCCACGGCCGACGACGCACCGGCCTCCTACGGTGCACACTTCGCCGAGGTGGTGGTCGACCCCGAAACCGGTCACGTCGACGTACGCACATTCGTCGCCGCACAGGACGTTGGGTTTGCGATCAACCCCAAAATGGTAGAGGGACAACTCGAAGGTGCCGTTCTCCACGGCGTCGAGTTTGCGATATGTTCCGAACTTCGTGCCGATAACGGCATCCCGGAGAATTCATCGTTGGCCGACTACTCCGTCGCATCTCCAGTCGAGATGCCGAACCAACTCGAGTGTGAGATTATCGAATCGGAGGAACACAGCGGTCCGTACGGTGCAAAGGGGCTCGGAACGCCGTCACTTCCTCCGGTTGCACCCGCAATCGGAAACGCGATTCGTGATGCAATCGGAAACAGAATCACGAATCCACCAGCGACAGCAGAACGCGTGTTTTGGGCGATGGCAGGGGAGGATATCGACGAGGGGGTGCCAGTCGATGAGTGAACAGTCGTACAGGTTTCCGGATAGCATCGAAGAAGTAAAGCGCATACTCGATCGGCACGGCGAAGAAGTGACGATCGTCAGCGGAGGCCAAACGCTTCTTCCCCTGGTGAGAGACGGCACCGTCGAACTCGACCACGCTGTCGATATTTCGCGGATTCCGGCGTTGACGCGCATCGAACGGAGGGCCGAAAAAACGGTGATCGGGAGCGCTGTCACGTACCGTGACATTCTCGCGAGTGAGGTGGGTGATCGCCACTCGATGCTCCTCGAGACCATCGAAGGGATCGGTGATCGTCAGGTTCGCTCGCTGGGGACTATCGGTGGCGCACTCGCATCCGGTGAGCCTGCACTCGATATTATCCCGGTGCTCTACTGTCTCGACGCCACGGTCGTGATCGGGTCCAGCGACGGGACACGACGAGTAGATGTGGGCGCACTGTATCGAAATGCGACGAAAGAAACCGAATTGCGCGGCCCACGGGAAGACTATATTGGCTTGGCACCCGTCGAGATCGACTCCAGCGAGATCATCGAAGCGATCGAAATTCCAGCGACTAACGACGACGGCCATCACGGAGAAGATTACCGAAAGCAGACGAACGTTGCGGGCGGATGGACGATCAGTGGCGTGGGAACGTCAGTTTCCCTCTCCCCAACTCGCGACCGGATCGACTCGGCACGGGTCGGGCTTGCTGCGGTCGGTCAGACTGGCGCGTCTGCCCCAACGGTAGAGACGGCACTCGAAGGAACACCGACAACCATGCAAGAAATTACCAAATCCGTCGAACAGCTTGGAGCGGACATCGACCCGACGACGACGTTCGTCACGAGCCAGTACCGGTTACAGGTTACAAAGACGCTCACATCCCGCAGCATTGCCGAAGCAGTAACTCGAGCGGGAGGTGAGCTCGAATGACGGTCACGATTACGTTCGAACTCGACGGAGAGAGCGTGACCGTCGAGACGAGACCCGATCAACCGCTTCGCGAGTTGCTCCGCGAGTCACTCGACGCCAAGCAGGTCAAATCCGGCTGTGAGAGCGGACGGTGTGGGGTTTGTACGGTCTTGCTCGACGATACCGTTGTCAAGTCGTGTCTCACACCGGCACCCAAAGTCGATGGCCGCCGTGTCCGGACGATCGCAGATATCGGTACGGACGAGAACCTACACCCGGTCCAGACGGCGTTCGTCGACAACTTCGCCGCACAGTGTGGCTACTGTACCCCCGGATTCGTACTAACGACGGTAGATTTCCTCGAGAACACCGACGAGTTCGATCGCGAAGACGCAAAGAAGGCGATCAAGGGCAACGTCTGTCGGTGTACCGGGTACGAGAAGATCCTCGACGCGATCGAGGCACTCGACGAGGAAACTGACGCCGAGCGTGATTCTCCCGTCGGCATAGAGTAATCGTACACTGGGGGAACCACAGCGTCACAATCTATATGTTGGTGGAGTCTAAGACCCATAGCAATGGCAAACCAACCATCCTTTGGGATAGTGCTCCCTCACTTCGGCCCACACTGTAACCGTGATTTTATCGTCGACACGGCAAAGCAGGCGGAAACTCTTGGGTTCGATTCAGTGTGGGCACGAGACCACCTGTACGTTCCACCGGAGAACAAAGAACACGGCGGCATCGTCGAACAACGTTTCGCCGAGTCGATGCAGGTGCTGTCACATCTCGCTGCAGTGACGGACGATCTAACCCTGGCCACAGGGAGTCTGAATCCCCACCGACACCCGCTGAAGCTTAGTCAGTGCATTGGTTCCCTCGACTATCTCTCGACAGGCGACGTCCTCTGTGCAATCGGTGCCGGGACGTTCAAAGGAGAGTTCGATGCCGTCGATCTGCCGTTCGACGAACGGGGCCGCCTCGTCGAGGAGAATCTCGAAATCCTGCGACGAACGTTCCGCGAAGAGAACGTCGATTACGAGGGCGATCACTTCGCGTTCGAAAACGTAACGATCGATCCTCGACCCGGCGATTCAGTACCACTCTGGTACGGAGGCCTCTCACCGTTCGCGGTTCGACGTGCTGTGGAGTACGCTGACGGCTGGTATCCCGGTCGAATGACCCTCGAAAAGTTAGATCAACGGCTCGAACAGCTTCACTCACTCGAAGCCGAACACGATCGCTCGCTCGATCTCGGCTATCTGTCGATATACAGCGTTGCACCGGAAACCGACGAAGCCATCTCACATCTGAATACTGAGGAACTCATCCACGACGTGAACACGATTCTGCGGACGGACCACCAGTCACTCGACGATATCGAAGGGAGCTATATCGCGGGAGATCCGGAGACGTGTATCGAACAAATCCAGGCCCTGGTCGACCGCGGCTTCGATCACATCGTTTTGGATATGCGAAACTCGTTCGACGAACTCGAGTCGATGATGGAGTTGACCGCCGACGAGGTACTCCCAGCGTTCAGATAACCCTCGAGAAATCCAACAGCGGTTACCCGTTCGAACGACCAGCGTGGGTCCAGAGAGCGACCACATAGAGCGGTAACGCGGTCTCGCTCTGATACAGAACGATGGATCTCGACTGTACACACATATATGATGGGAGTGTGTCTACTGAGAGTATACAGAAAAGTCATCATGGTTGATCTAAGCCATCTATTCGCGATCACGCTAACGCTTGGGGCAGCAGTGGCTAATGCGTCACAGAACGTCTTCGTTAGAAAGGGGACCGACAAAGGGAAAGCCTTCGATGCGGTGATGATCGTGATGCTCATCAACTCCGCCGTTCTCATCCCCGGGGTGGTACTGTTGTACTATCCGGAGTATCACCTCACTCGGTTTTCGTGGATATCGTTTATCGGCGCGGGACTTTTCGGGACACTGCTCGGGCGGATGCTCACGTACACGAGTATCGATACAATTGGGGCGAGTCGAACCGCACCAATCGTCGCATCACAAGCACTGTTTGCCACCGTTTTCGGCATACTCGTCCTCGGTGAGTCACTGACACCGATTCACGGGCTCGGGATAATTCTAATCGTTAGTGGGGTAAGTCTCATCACGTGGGAGACCAGCCACAACAGCCTGAACAACATCCCCCGACGGGAACTGTTGATAGGGCTGATAATTCCATTCGGAGCCGCAATTGCCTACGGAGCGGAACCGATCTTCGCTTCAACGGGTTTCAACGAGGGAACACCAGCACCGGTTGGCCTCGCGATCAAAACCGCCTCAGCCACACTCGGGTTCACGCTCTACCTTCGATGGAAGGGAACATTGCCGGCGATGTCGGGACTCTACACGAAAAACAGCCGTTGGTTCGTTCTCGCCGGAATTTCGAACACCCTCTTTCTCGTCGGCTACTACGTGGCACTCGAGATCGCACCGGTGAACGTCGTCGTTCCAGTGTTGATAACGAATACGTTGTTCACCGTGTTCCTCTCGGCTGCGTTCCTGCCAAAACGGTTAGAGAACGTCACGTGGAAGATCGTTGCCGCAGCAACGATCGTCGTCGTCGGCGTCGTAACAGTGACCCTCCAGGGATAACCCACGGATATCGGTCCGAAGAAAAGCCCTCGGTTCTGGTAGCGCGAAAGGGGTAGTCGTCACCGAAACCAGAGAGTATTTTTAGTGGCCGCAACTCTGTGTGGTATGGACGAGACTGAAGCGTTAGCCACTTTTATTAGTGACTGCGCAATCGATGATCTCCCAGAAGAGGTCCGCGAACGCGCCAGGACGACGATCAGGGACACGCTTGGGGTCGCGCTGTATGCTTCGACGGAACCGTTTGGAGATCAAATCACCGAGTACATATCCGATACGGCACCGGGTGAGGAAGCGACCATCCTCGGGGGTGAAACGGCGAGTGCCTCCGGCGCTGCCTTCGCAAATGGGGCGTTTGCCCACGCACAGGATTACGACGATACGTTCGAGTCCGTGATTATCCATCCCAGTGCTTCGACGTTGCCGGCGACACTGGCGGCAGCTGAGAAGGTAAATGCAACGGGAAAAGAGGTACTGACGGGGTACGCTGTCGGCGTTGAAACGACGTTCCGAATCGGACACGCAGTCTATCCGTCCCACTACACGCACGGATTTCACAGCACCGGAACCGTTGGCTCGTTCGGTGCGACTGCTGGTGTAGCGTCGGTTCTCGGGTTGTCCGACGTGGAGATACGAAGGGCGTTTGGAATCGTTGCATCGTGTTCCTCGTCACTCCTGGCAAACGCTGGAACGATGACGAAGGCATTACATGCCGGACACGCCGCCCGAACTGGACTGGACGCAGCGTTGCTCGCACGGAACGGGATTACGTCGAACGAATCGATTCTGTCCGGGGAACGTGGATACGGTGAAGTGATGACACCAGGAAACAGCTACGACTCGTCTTCGATTACCGACGACCTCGGAGAGACGTGGGCAATCATGGACCTTGGAATTAAACCGTATCCGTGTGGCCGGATCACCCATACTGCGATCGAAGCCATGCGTGAACTCGTCGAAACTGAGTCGCTGACACCAGAGGATATCGAGTGTATTCACGTTACACTCGAGAAAGCAGCGGAAGATCTCATGACCTATGATCGCCCATCGACACCGGAGGAAGGGAGAGCGTCGATCGAGATGGGACTCGTGGCAACGCTTCGCGATGGCGACGTACGGCCAGAGCAGTTTTCATACGACTTTTTACAGGAATCGGAAACGCAGGAGCTATTCGACCGTATCGAGCGTGATTTCGAACCAAACCTGTTCGGTGACGGATTCGCGAATTACGGTGCACAGCTACGTGTCCAAACGATTTCGGGCGAGGAGTATCAGATCGAACGGAGTCACGCACCAGGAAGTCCCAGTAACCCACTGAGCGAAGAACGTCTTCGGACGAAATTCTACGAATGCGCCTCTCCATCAGTCCCAGAGCCATTAGTCGATGACCTCTACGATGTTGCCGGGGCGATCGACGAGTCAGGGAACGTCGGACGGTTCCTCGAGATAGCCAGTGGCGTCCCGAGCACTACCAGCTAGTGGGTGTTCTCTACACTCAGTCGAGTGGGCAGCCGAGCGTTCTCTCGGGTATGACGATAGTAGACCGCTACTTACAGTATTACGTCCAATAATGGGTATAATCGCGACAACACGTGGCGGCAACCGATAACACACCCTGGAGGAAGAACGGACCGACAGTCGTTCTACGTGAGGAAACTTTATATACGCAACCCACAAACACATAGAGTGAACCATGATAACGAACGACAAAGAAACTAAAACGATCAAATCAGACGTAACGGTGTTAGATATTATCGAATACCTCAGAGAGGTCGACAGCGCGAGAATCACAGAGATCTCTGCGGAAGTCGGTATCTCGAAGAGTTCCGTCCACGCCCACCTCGCAACGCTCGAACAACGCGGATATGCGGCCAAAGAAGGGGACCAGTATAAGTTAGGAATGTGCTTTCTGAATTTAGGAGCATCCGCGAGGAATAAAGTCCCACACTTTGATTCGATTCGTGAACGCGTCGAACGATTAGCCAACCAGACGGATGAACGGACACAGTTCGTGATCGAGGAACACGGTCAAGCATACGTGATATTTCGCTCGTTCGGCCAGTACGCCGTCAGGGCCCGGCCGAGAATCGGACAGCCAACCCACTTACACACGAGTGCGTCCGGTAAAGCGATCCTCTCTGGGCTTCCTCGAGAGCGTGTTCGCGAAATAATCGACTACTGGGGATTGCCACAGAAGACGGAAAATACGATCACCGATAGAGAAACACTGTTCGAAGAACTCGACGAAGTACGCGATCAGGGATACGCAGTAAACACGGGAGAATCCCAAGGAAGGTTCCTCTCGGCCGGTGCTCCGATCCGTACCGACGAGTCAATTCTGGGTGCGATCACGATCTCCGGTCCAGAAAAGCGGATGCACGACCGCTTAGACGACGAGATAATCGATTTACTCCTCGGCGTTACCAACGAACTCGAGTTGAACCTAACTAATTGAACGGAGCGCACCGAATTCTAAACAATCCATCTGGTTGAGAGGTGACGATCGCCAACAAACCGTTCTACTACATCGAACAACTGGGGCGTCGAGACCGGTTATACTGACTCGAAAAGAGTGATGAGTTAGCACGTATACACGAAAATTAGGTCCATATACTCATTATTTCCTCCCCTTAAACCACAAAAAGTCAGAAAAGTCGAGACACACTGGACGAATTCCCGACTCACGGGTGAAATTACACAGGTACAGTTGTAATAGATATCGAGCTGTGCCGGCTGACCGCGAGTGTGTTCTACCATATCAAACAGAGTGTGGGTAGATACAGCATACCACTCGAGAAGACTAGAAACACTGCCCATCTCCGGAGAAATCGGACGGCATATTAACTCAGTTGATAACACCAGTATCCGTATGTTGATAAAATACTAGATGATATCGCTCGAGAACTGTGTCCCACCGTGGGTTCCGTTTGCATAATACGGTTGATTTCAGCCCCCCAAGTTTGTTTGATGTTGTGAACGGCGTAGTTCACCCAATATCCACCCCGGTGTCAGGGGTGCGAGCGCTATGAACGTCTGTGAACGGATACCAGAAGCGATGTTCGCTCACACCTCATCGAATACGACTGACAGCGACCAGCCGATCTTGTGAAGAGTCACCGATTGACAACAATTATTAGTACGACTATCGATATGCCAGTCATGGCCGATATCGAGACAGTTGCAGTGATCGGAGTTGGAACGATGGGCGAAGCGATGGTCGGACACATCGATGAAGGCGGCTACGACGTCTATGCATACGACGTCGATTATGAGAAGGCCAGAGAAGCCGTTGAATCCCAGGCGACCGTGACCGACTCTCTAGAAAAAGCCGTTCGTCCTGCAGAGATGATCATCATCGCTGTCGGAACGTACGAGCAAGCAAAGTCGGTCGTCTGTGATACGGGTGGGATCCTCGAGAGTGCGACTGCGGGAGATATCGTAGCGATCAGTAGCACCCTCTCCCCCGAACAGTGTATTTCCCTCAGCGAGGACCTCAGCGACGAGGAGATCGAGCCCATCGGTGCGCCGACGTGTCGGGGAGAAAAAGCGGCTCGACGCGGAGATCTACTCGTATTCGTCGGTAGCGACCGATCAGTGTACGACAGGGCACGTCTCGTCCTCGAGCAGTTTAGCTCGCCAGAAAACGTCGTCCACCTCGGGCCAGTCGGTTCCGGACAGGCTGCGAAAGCAGCGAACAATGCACTACTTTGGTCATCAGTCGTTGCAAATCAGGAAGTGCTTCTCCTCGCCGAGGCGTACGATCTCGATCTCGACCTCGTGAGAGAGTTACTCCAGAAATCGACGGGCAGCAACTGGGCACTCGGAGGGTGGGATTGGATGCACACGAAGTGGGCGCACAAAGACATGGATATTATTTCGGACATGGCGAAACGACAGGATGTTCGAATACCTTCGCTGGCGCTTACGGAGCAGTTAGTTCAAGAGATAGATCAAGACGAACTGGACCGAACGCGTTGACTACGCGGTAGCCTGGAAAGAAGAAGACGACTCGAGTGAAATGGATCTCGCTATCGAGCAGACGCACCGATCCCGCTAGCGATCAGATGTACAGTGACTCGACGTCACCCCGCCAGCCTCAACGGGTACTCTCTACCACCGAGGTGCACACGTCTGAGAAGCAGACCGCGTTCGATCAGGGTCGTATTACTGGTATTCCGAAATTCGATTTACGGTATCACTAACTGATTCGACGTCACCAAATTTCATATCGATATTAAATAGCGTAACTTCGTGTGAGATCTCAGACCGATCCGCAACACATTCCGCTGGAACAATCGGTCGGATATTGTGGCAGTTCGCGTCGACGACCGACGAGCGAACACCACCACTCGTACTCAATCCGACGATGACGAGGGTGTCGATACCCTCGAGGCGAAGGACGTTTGCGAGGTGGGTGTCGAAGAACGCGCTTAGCTTTGGCTTCTCGAGGACGACGTCGCCGTCCTCGGGAGTCAGTTCCGGGTGGATCGTACTCGCCGCATCGATATCGACGTTATCGAACGCACCGTCTTTCTTCTCATCGATGATCCCACGGTGATTCCGAAGTGTGGTTTCATCGTCGGCAAGCCTCGTGTAGAAAACCGGCAACTCTGCCTCACGGGCTGCCGACAGCAAGCGCTTCGTTTCTGAAATAGTGCTACCCGACGATTCAGACCGTCCGAGGTGGTCACTACTCGCAAATATCTCTAACATATCGACGACGAGAACCGCTGGACGTTCTCCCCATCCCATCCGTGCACCGTACCCACCCTGGTCCATGTAGTCGAGATCGTCTTTCGGAATGATATCCGGAATGTAGGCATCGTCGAATCGTTCTGCAACCATAGTCACTCCAACGAGGGAGAGAATAAAAAGTGTAGTGGTATTATCGGTCAGATTAGTTAGAGAAGGGGGTCCAGGGAAGCGTTCGCTGGAACGGTTACCGTCGTATTTCCACCCGAACAACAGGAACGGGAGCTACCGGAGAGACAATTATTATCTCCACCCAGTGGAATGCGTGAGTATGCACGATGTCGCGATCATCGGTGCCGGATTAGTTGGATGTTCAACTGCGTATGCGCTTCTCGAGCACGATCCAGGCCTTGACATCGTCATCCTCGAGAAGGAATATCACCTCGGCCAACACCAGTCAGGGCGAAACTCGGGCGTTCTTCAACCAGGGTACGGAGCGGGATTGAGTGAGCGTGAGTCAACAGTTCGAACGGAAGGTGTCGAACGGGCTTCGGCGTTCTGTCGCCAACACGACATCCAACTCCAGCAATCAGGAGCAACGATCGTTGCAACGACCGACCAAGAGGCGGAGAGGCTGGGTAAGATCGAAGAGAGTGCCTCGTCGGCCGGTATCAGTGTCGAGCGACTAGACACCACCGGCATTCAAGAGTACGAACCGCATGCGGCTGGAACGGCCGGGCTATTCGTTCCGAACGAGAGGGTCGTCGATAGCCAGCAGTACCTCCACGAACTCGCTAAACAGTGTAAAAATATTGGTGGGATACTTCAGAAGGGAACAGAAGTTGAGCAGATAGACGATACTGGTTCCGCAGTCCGTCTTCAGACATCCGTCGGGACCATTTCGGCCCAGACAGTTCTGAATTCAGCGGGACTTCACGCCTGCCGGCTGGCAAACGAGTTCGGGCTCGCCCGGGACGTGAGCGTCGTGCCATTTCGGTGTCAGTACTACGAACTAACCCCATCGAGCTCCGAGCTGTGTCGGTCACTGCTCTATCCAACCCCGAATCCAAGTTCACCCTCGCCAGGCGTCAAATTCGTCCGTCGGCCGGACGGAACGGTCATTCTCGGTCCGACTGTGAGCCCCGCGCTTGGCTACGAGTCGTACGAGTCGATCTTCGATTCCCCACAAATACGCCAAATCGCTTCCAATGCAGGATTCTGGAAGTTCCTTGCCAGCGCCGGAACGCTCCGTATGGCGAAACAGGAACTATCCAAAACGTACCGACCGACGACGTTTCTCGAGGAGGCACGAACATTGATTCCAGCGCTCGACGAGGAAGATCTCGTCAAGTCGTTCGTCGCAGTCGCACTCAGGTTACTCACCCGCGATGGTGAAATGGCATCGTCAGAACTGGACGTTCGTACGACCGATCGGACCGTTCACGTACTCAACCCGATGTCGGCTGGCGTTACTGTCTCGCTTCCATTGGGAGAACATCTGGCCGAACACATCCTCGAAAGATTGTGATGGGTAGCAAATGCTGCGTCCAGGGAGGGATGGTGACTTCCCGTCCGACCTGAGGCGGTAACTCGTTCAGTCGACGGCGTCTGCCATGACGTCCTCGTACTCCAGCCACCCTTCGTAGAACTCACCGACGAAGTCCTGGAACTCGTCGCCGTGGACCGGTTCGATCGGCAGGTTTTGTTCTTCGGCATCGGCGTGTACCGCGTCATCCTGGAGCGTGTCGTACAGTGAATCCCGGAGAATCTCGGTCACGTCGTCAGGTGTATCCGGTGGAGCGTACAGCCCATATGGCGTTGTGAACTGGTCTCCGAGCGTTTCCGCCGCATCGGAAGGCATACCAAACTCCGCCGCTGTCGTCCACTCGTCGGACTCACCCATAATGAAGTAGAAGCCAATATCGTCTTCGTCCTCGATAATGTCTTCAGTCGTTGAGTGGGTCGCTGCGCCGACATGCTGATCACCACGGATCAACGGCGCAGTCATCTCTCCGGTCCCGCTGTAGTGGACGAAGTCGAGATCGTCCGCCGAATAGTCACCAGTGAGGTCCCCCGCAACGATGCCAATGATATGGCCAGTCGCTCCAGCCCCCTGCGTCGCAAACAGGAGTTCACCATTCGTCATTCCCTCGACCAGCGCATCCCACGAATCGTACTCATCCGTGGCATCCGCATTACCAAACCACGATCGTGGCGTTGCACCGATCTGGCCGAGGTGAGTGAACTCGGTGAGTTCGTACATCGGGTCATAGAGAATCTGACCGGTCGTGTGTGCCTCGAGGTGGCCGAGACAGAGCGTATAGCCGTCGGGTTCTGCCTGGTATACCTCGTCCGCACCGACTCGCGCCGCGGCACCGGCGACGTTCGAGACAGTCACGTTGACATCGTTGGGCAAGTGATCGGCGAGGTGACCCGCAACCAGTCGTGCATACAGGTCGATCGAACCGCCAGGATCTGCCGGTGCAACGATTTCGATATCCCGTTCCGGGAACTCGGATCCTGAACCCCCGTTGCCGTCATCAGTGCCGTTTCCGTTGCCAGCACCGGTTCCGTTACCATTGCCGTTTTCATCACCCATACATCCTGCGAGACCAACAACACCTGCTCCACCAAGGTACCGAAGCATCTTGCGACGCCCGGCGGATGGTTTACTGTTAACCATTCTCAGCCCAACAGAGACAGTATCAGTATATATAACTACTCCATTGTTCCGAGTTGTATTAGTAAAGATAAAAACGACACAGCCAGGTACGGTGTCTACCCACTGTCAATAGGTGCGCGTCGTCTACCGACTGAAACCGAGAGTTAGAATTCAGTTGGAGGGGCCACTCGAGAAGTATCGTGTTTTGTCGGGATCAAGTTGGTACTCGATACTGTTTCACACTCGTGTAAATCAGCGGAAGCAGGGTGAACGCGACGGCCAGGACGATCAGGCCAAGCGATATCGGTCGCTCGAGGAAGATCATATGGCTTCCTCGCGAGGTCATCAGCGATTGATGGTACGCGTTTTCCGCGATCGGGCCGAGGATCATCGCGATGATAAACGCGATTCGAGAGATGTTGGCGCGGATAAACACGTAGCCGATTACGCCGAACAAGAGGGCGATAAGCATATCCGTCGGATTGTTGTTGATAGCGTACGCTCCCGGGATCGAGAGACACAGAATCCCCATGACGATTGTCCCGGTATCCAGCTGTGTAAGACGGGTCAGCGGCTTGAGTAGCGCGAGCCCTAATACACTGGAAATGATGTTTGCAATGATTAGTGCGAAGAATATCGCATACGCAATATCGATATGGTCGATGAGGAATCGTGGTCCAGGCTGGAGCCCGTGGAGAATAAACGCGCCGAGGAGAATTGCCGCGCTTGCACTCCCAGGAATACCGAGTGCAAGCGTCGGGACGAGATCACCGGCGTCTTTTGCGTCGTTTGCAGCCTCTGTCGAAATGACACCCTCTATCCACCCAGTTCCGAACTTCTCGGGGTGGCTGCTGATGTTTTTCCCCTGAATGTAGGAAATGAATCCCGCGATGACACCGCCAACGGCGGGAATCGCACCGACGAGCAACCCGATCATTGCACTCTGTACAAACAGAATTTTGTTCCGGAAGACGGCAAGTCCACCGGCAAGTCGCCCTTCGCCGAACTGGATATCTGCGTCGTCGGTTGCGATCTGGTCCTGGCCCATCAGTTTGATGGCCTCTGCGATAGCGAACAAACCGATGATAACCGGGATAATATTGAACCCGTCGTAGAGATACTGGATATCGAACGTGAATCGAGCAGACCCGGTGACTGGATTGAATCCGTGAAATGCGATTAACAGTCCAAAGCACGCACCAACCAGCCCCGACAGAATTGCACCTTTGACGGCGACGGAAATGGCGACTAGCCCGACGATCGTCAAAATGAAGAACTCGGGCGGGCCGAACATAACCATCAGTGGACGAATAAACGGCAACAAGAGGACGAGAATAATGACCCCGAGCACAGCCCCAAGCGCACTCGCAACGGCACTCGCACCAATCGCGACGTTCCCCTCCCCCTTCTGTGCCATCGGATGGCCATCGAGTAAGGTTGCCGTGTTAACCGGCGAGCCAGGAATGTTTAACAGAATTGCAGTAATGGATCCCGAGAACGTGACACCTCCCTTGGCTGCGGCGAGAAAGGCCAACGCAGCAATCGGGTCGAGACCGTACGTAAGTGGTATGAGAAGCGTAAGTGCAACGACCCCACCGAGTCCAGGAATCACACCGATCACCATTCCAATCAGCGTCCCAAGAACGATGTACAACATCACAGTGGGATCTAACAACATCTCGAGTGCAGCCAACAAGAAATCAACCGGCATTACGTATCATCCTCTGTGTTAGGTATACTCATTCTTCTCCCCCCTTTTTTACTTTCGGTTTCAAATCTGTGCGATATCGTCGGTACTCGGCCATACGGTCGGATCGACCAGTACGTCCAGTAATGCAGGTCCATCGTGGTCTAACACCTCCCCGAGAGCGGGGCGAAGCTCCGACGGATCGGAGACCGTCGCCCCGTACATGCCGAACTGGTCGGCGACACCAGCGAACGACGGGTTCTCGACGTCCGTTCCGAGATACCGTTCGTCGAACAGGCGAGCCTGACGCAGTTTTTGCGTTCCGTGTGAGAAGTTATTGTAGACGACGATCTTTACGTCAATGTCGTATCGGACCGCGGTTTCGAGATCCTGAATCACCATGGTGAATCCACCATCACCCTCGACGCAGATAACCTGGCGATCGGGGGCACCGAGTTTTGCTCCCAACGCAAACGGAAATCCGTATCCCATTCCGCCGAAGCTGATTGCGTGCAGATGGGAGTGGGGATCGGCCGCAGGTTGACGGGCGTTGAAACTTGCGTGGACACCGCCACCTTGCGTAACGATTGCGTCGTCGTCTTTCTCCTCGAGTATCGTCGCAAAGAGACGCTGTGGGCCGATCGATTCTGCGTCTGTCTCGTAGGCGAAAAACGCCGCTCGTTCCGTTCTAACGCGGTCTCTGTATTCGCTAATCACTTCCTCCTCCCAGGAGAGGTCGATGTTACCGGCACGATCGGTAATCGATTCGAGAAACGCCCGCGCGTCGGCAGTGACCGGACACTCGACTGGATACTGGCTCGCCAACTCGGCTGAATCGATGTCGACCTGGACGAGTGTCGTTTCCGGATCCGGACGCGTCCAGTTTGACGTTGTCAAGCCCGAGAATCTCGCACCGATTCCGAGGACGAGATCCGCTTGTCCGAGCGCTTCGTTAGCACCGTCCGATCCACGACGCCCGACCACACCCAGAGACCAAGAACTCGTCTCGTCGAGGATTCCGCGGCCAGAGTTCGAGGTTACGACTGGGATACCCGTATTCTCGACGAACGTTTTGAGGGCGTCACCCGAACCGCTTCGAACGCATCCACCACCGGCAAGAACGAGCGGCTTTGTGGCATCCTCGAGCAAGTGGAGTGTGCACTCGACGTCCGCCGAATGTGGTTCCGGGCGAGAGAACGGAACTGAAAGCTCGTTGTGATCGTAAAACGACTTCTGAGCGTCGTTGTACGTCGATTTTTCACGCGAGACATCCTTGGGCAGGTCGATAAACACCGGCCCGGGCGTTTCAGAGACGGATTTAACGAGACCAGTTCGAACGATCCGGGCTGCGTCGTCGCCACGTCGAACCTGACCCGTCCACTTGGTGATCGGGTCGAGTACGTTCTCGACATCCCATTCGTGCCAGATATCGCGACCCAGTCGTTCCAGGTCTTCGTTTCCAGCGATAGCAACGATCGGCGATGCGTCCCGATACGCTGCTCCAAGTCCGACAACTTGGTTAGCCGCTCCAGGTCCGACGTGTACGAGCGTTACCCCTGGGCGGCCGGTGACTCTCGCATATCCATCGGCCATCGACGTCGCGACCTGTTCGTGCCGAGTCGAGACGAACTCGACGTCAGACTCGTGGAACTTATCAATCACGTTCATGATGACCGAACCCGGGAGTCCGAACACGTACTCAATTCCAGCGTCGTCGAGCGATTGGACGATCGCCTCAGCAGCGTCCATGAAACCCTATGGTTATCGAAGAACTATAACAATTTCTAGGGCACCAGTGTCATTACCAACGGGTTCCGCGTATCGAGAAAGCAGACAGATAGCTTTTTACTTTGTTGATCGAAATCGTTCGAACGATCCATGGCACCGACAATCATTAGTGAGGAGAGGGCAAGCGAATTGTTGTCAATGAGCACGGCAATCGATCGGACTGAAACAGCGTTCCGCCAGTACGCAACCGGGACACTCGTCTCCCAACCGCGTTCGAGTTTCGATACCGATTCCGGGTCGCTCGTGTTCACGCCAGGAGAAAACATGGACGACAGTGTCATCGGGACACGTATCTCCGGAAAGTTCACCATCGGCGGTTCCGAGCAAGCGGACTACGACGTGGAAACCCCGGTCAAAAGCGACCTGGTCGTCGTATTCGACACCGAGAACGGGGAGCTGAAAGGAGCTGTTGCGGGGAGTCGAACGCCGGACGTCAGGACTGGAGCGCTTGGGGGAGTTGCAATCAAACACCTCGCTCGCCCCGATTCGAAAACGCTTGGAATCATTGGGACTGGCCGGCAGGCACGAACACAACTCGAGGCCGCCGTCGCCGTCACAGCGTTCGACGAGATCCGTGCGTTCAGCCGCACGGAAGAAAATCGTGAGCGCTTTGCACGGGAAATGGGCTCCGAACTGGAAATCGATATCGAAGCCGTCGACAGTGCGGAAGCTGCTGTCACAGGTGCCGACGTTCTCGTCTGTGCGACGACCAGCCCCTCGCCCGTCTTCGATCCCGACCTGCTCGAGGAAGGAACGCACGTCCATACGATCGGGCCTGCCTGGAAGGATGCTCACGAGCTGGACATGGACGTCGTGGAAATGGCCGACGTTATCGTAACCGACTCGAAAGAACAAGTGCGCGAGTACGCCGATCGGTACTTCCTCGCCGGAACCAAACACGAAGAGCAGATGGTCGAACTGGCAGACGTCGTTCTCGAGAACCACCCTGGACGGACGAGTTCAGACGCGATCACGCTCTTTTCTCCGATGGGATTACCGGGTACAGAGGTTATTCTTGCGAACGAGATCCTCAACGCGTCGACAACGGTGTAATGTATGCCCGCGTAAATCCAGAACTATCGTCGAAATACTCCCGCAGAACGTAAAACGGTGCTCCGGCGGGAACCATCGACAGATACCGCGACAACCACAATCGTTATAACCGAGATGCAGTGTATAGCACACATGAACATCGTCACAGAGGAGCTACGATTTAAAGTCCCCGTGTTTCTACTACTCCTTTGTTACTTTCTCGTCATTTTTTATTTGTCATTAGAGTTACCGTCGGAGCCACGGCTGGTTCCAATGCTGATCGTCGTCCCCGCGATAGTTCTAACGGTAGTTCGAATTGTCACACTACTATTCCCTGATCTATTTGGCAAATACGCGGAGACCTTCGACATGTCGAAATTCGCCGAGGACGTCGATACCGGAATCAAGGAGAGTTTCGCTTCACCGAGTGAGACGGCAGTCATCGTTGGCTGGTTTCTGCTCTATCTAGCGTTGATCTATTTGTTCGGATTTATCGCCAGTACAATTGCGTTCTCGTTTATGTTTCTCTACGTTCAGGCAGACCAGTCGCTATTGCGAAGCGGGATCTCGGCGGTAACGACCGGTGTCGCGATCTATTTGGTCTTTATCGTCTTGATCAACGTTCGTCCGCTCAATCCCGTCTTCCCAATCTTCCCGGCATAGGAGTCGGTCCCACGAACGGGATCTTCACCGACGGGAACACTTAGGTGGGTTCTCGAACGATACCAGCGTATGACCGAGTTATCACAGTACGTCCCGGAGTTCGTTTCGGACTCCGACCGTGAGGCGTTTGTGAAGGGGCAGTACGGCGAACGAATTGGGTGGGGGCGCTCACCAGCAGTTATCGTCGTCGATATCACCAACCAATTCACTCAGGACGAGTACGCGCTCGGAAGTTCGGCCACAACGGAGTCGTTACTCGACGCGAACGAACGGTTGCTGAATGCCGCGAGACAGGCGGAATTACCGATCTTCTACACACGAGGACCGTCCGACGAGGAAATCGCACACGTCGCGATGGAGCTTCGGAAGGGGGGTGAGGCATACGAAGTCGGCGACGCAAACGAGATCTGCGAAGATCTAGAGCCCAGAGACGACGAAATCGTCATCGAAAAGACGAAGCCGAGCGCGTTTTTCGACACCCATCTTGCGGGGATGCTCACCCACCACGACATCGATACCGCCATCGTAACCGGCGTCAGTACGAGTGGATGCGTCAGAGCAACTGTCGTCGACGCGAGTTCGCACAACTTTCGAACGATCGTTCCGGCAGAATGCGTCGCTGACCGGGCAACGACGTCCCACGAGATGGCACTGTTCGAGATGCAGATGAAATACGCCGATATCTTGCCCACCGACGAGGTCGTCGGCGAGGTTCGAACGCTCTCCTGACGTTACTGGGCGGAGTTCATTAACGTCACTACTGGTACCTTCGTTTCGAGGAGAACCGACTGCGTAACGCTTCCGAAAACCGCTTTTCCGACAGGTGTCCGTTTCCGACCACCGATCACGACGTAGCTCACCTCGTTATTGTTCGCATACTGACTGATTTCGCTGGCGACGTTTCCGAACTCACCAACTGGAACGTACTCAGATTCGGTTTCACTGGCGATCTCATCGGCAATCGACTCTGCAGTCTGGCGGACTTGGTCGATACTCGCTGGTCCGCCAGTTTCGTCTACACTCGTTCGCTCGAGATCGACAAACTCCTTTCTGGAGAGGACGTGAATCACGTGTAGTTCTTCGTTCGTCAATTCGGCGAGGTATCGAGCCTCTTCGACGACATCGTGTGCCTGATTCGATCGATCTACCGCAGCAAGTACGACCATATACGCAGTTTAATTTGCAGGATTATATCGTTACCCTTTGGATAGACACCTGACCGGTTTCTACGAGCGGTCGTGCAACCAACCACTCGGCCTTCGCTCCCCTTAGTATGCTCCACAGACGCTAATCTCGATCGAACGGACACTCCAAACAACACAGTCATGGGAAACTATTTGTTCTATGAGGTAAACACCCACACATGGCTTGGAAAAGCTTGCGAGAGTGGAGTGAAGATCTCAAAGATCGCGGAGATCTCGTCGTTGTCGACGAACCGGTTTCTCCGGAGTATGAAATCGCAGCATACGTGAAGAAATCCTGCGAAGAGGAAGGTCCAGCGTTCCGATTTACGAACGTCGAAGGGCACGATATGGACGTCCACGCTGGGTTCTTTGCGGCGAAACGACGTATTCTCGAGGCACTGGGCGGCGAAACGAAAAAGGAGGCTGAAACGAATATGGTCGAAGCCTCGTCCGATCGAATCGAACCAACCCTCGTCGACGACGGACCGGTCAAAGAAGTAATCGATACGGAACCGAACCTCGAAGAGATCCCGATCGTTACCCACAACGAGAAGGACGTCGGACCCTACATCACGTCCGGCGTCCAGGTTGCGAACCTTCCTCACACAGGCACCCGAGGTCAAGGCATCTATCGGCAACTTGTCACTGGGAAACGCGAGCTTTCGCTGTGGTCACCTGAAGAGCGACGCGTTGGCTACGCATATCGCGTCAACGCAGAGGAAGGGAAACCGACCGAGATGGCGATCGTCATCGGTGCTTCCCCCTCTGTTATCTTCGGAAGTATCGCCAACGTCGGTCACGACATCGACAAGTACAGCGTTGCTGGCGGGCTGATGAACGAATCCGTCGAACTCGTTCCCGGCGAAACGATCGACGTCGACGTTCCAGCTCACGCGGAGATCGTTATCGAAACCCTCATTCACGGCGACGAGAAGAATCCGGAAGCACCGTTCGGAGAGTATCCGGGAGTCTATTCGGAACAAAACGAGAATACGCCGCGTGTCGAAGTAACTGGAATTATGCGTCGCGAAGACGCGATCTACGATACGGTTCTGACTGGACTCCCGCCGAACGAAGATGGGATGATGAACTGGATCCCCCGCTGTGCGTCGGTACGCGCCTCCGCCCAACAAGCAGTTCCGAACGTAAATCAGGTCGACGTCAAGATCGGTCCTTCCGGCGGTAACGGCGTCTTCCAAGCTCGCGTCGCCATCGACAAACGACTCGATGGTGACCCGTGGAACGTCATCTCGAGTGTACTCGGCGGGCGAAGCCAAGCGAAGTACTGTATGGTCGTCGACGACGATATCGACCTCGACGAAGAAGCTGAGGTCGACTGGGCGTGGGAAACTCGCGTTCAGCCACAGCGCGACGTCTACACCTTCCCAACGATGACCGGTGCACCGCTCGATCCCTCTGGACCGAAGCGACAGGCACAGAAGATGGGTATCGACGCAACAATCCCCATGGACGAAGACTCCGAACGGTACGAACCGACGCGAGTTCCTGGAAAAGACGACGTCGAGTGGTAACCGGTCCGGTGGCTCACAGTCGCATAGCCATCTCACTCGAGCGGACGAGAGATTTCGAGAACGTACCCGTCCGGATCCTCGACGAGTAATAGTTTTCTCCCCCAACTGACTTCACGTGGTGGTGAAAGGACGGTTGCATCCGCGGATTGTAGCGATTCGTGAATGTCATCGACACTCTCTACCTCCAGAACGACGATGACTCCGTCACCTCGAGTATCGCCGACCGGATCGAGTCCAAACTCCTCGAGAACGTCCGGTTCGAACTCTTCTTCAAGCACTAACGTACATGCTCCCGTCTCGAACTTTGCTCGACCCTCTGACTCGGACGTGAGTGAGAGTCCGAGTGCATCACGGTAGAACTGGATCGAGTTCTCGATTTCCGAAACCATCAAATACACCTGTTCGACAGATGTCATAGGCGACTATTCACGGTCGAGGTATATATTCACCAGTGTAGGGATACTAATAAGAACCGGTACAGAGAGCCCTGGGGACACCAGCAGCCACTCGCAACTATTATGCTATTAGACAGCAATACCAAAGTATGTCGAACCGCGTTGTCGTAGCCTTTACCGGAGCGACTGGACAACTGTTTGGGGTTAAAGCCCTCGAGCTACTCGACGAAACACCGTATGAATCCCATCTCATCCTGTCACGAGCAGCCAAGATGAACCTCGAGCAGGAGTCAGACCAGTCGGTCGAGGAGGTCCGAGAGCTCGCAGACACGGCCTACAACGTTCAAAACGTCGGTGCACCGCCTGCGAGCGGGTCGTTTCGGACTCAGGGGACGCTCGTTTGTCCGTGCTCGATGAAGACGTTGTCGAACATCGCACACGGGAACGCCGGGAACCTGATAACGCGGACAGCAGATGTCTCGCTCAAGGAGCGTCAGCCGCTCGTACTGATGCCACGTGAAAAACCGTTAAACCGGATCCACATACAGAACATGCTCGATGTAACGGATGCAGGTGGAATTATCTACCCGCCGTTTCTCTCCTTCTACCAGCAACCAGAGTCCCTCGAGGAGGCAGTCACAAGAACAATGGCACGGGCACTCTCGTTTCTAGGTGTTGATGTTTCCTTCGACGAGTGGAACGGCATGAGCATCAATGAGTAATTCCCATACGGATTGCTGTAGCGTTTTACCCTGGAACCGCGACCGGTCTTCGGCCTCTCCGGTATATCGGTACAGCAATCCGTCTCAGCAGGCCAACACTGACTGCTCGAATGGGATCAGTGCGTAGACCGACTCAGCGATTTCGATAGCTAGATCGAAAAACTCCGGTACTCGCGTTATCGAACCGACTCGAGTGCATCACGCGTTAACTCGCCAACTAAGTGAGACTTGTACGCTGCGGTTGCGACTTCGTCGTCGGTCGCGTCGACGTTCTCCCTGGCAGTTTCTGCAGCCTCGTCGATGATATCGTCCGTGATCACAGAGTCCTCGAGAGAGTCCTCGACTGACGACAAACGCGTGGGCCCGTGAGTTGCCGCGCCCACGACGACTCGAGGATCAGTCATCGTCTCGTCGTTCGACAGCGAAGTTGAGAGGGCAACCGCCGCAATCGCGTAGTCACCCATCCGTCGCGTGAACGACTGGTACGTCGAAATCTCGTTATCCTCAGAAAGCGGCACTTCGACGTGTGTGATAAGTTCACCCTGATTTAGATCGGTTTCGAACAGACCAGCGTAGAACTCCGAAGCGGAGACCGTTCGAGTCCCGTCGACACTAGCGATGTGAAACTCCGCATCGAGTGCCGTCGCAATGATCGGTGGATCTCCCTGTGGATCCGCGTGTGCAATGCCCCCAACGAACGTTCCACGACAGCGGATCTGGTGGTCGCCAATCGTCTCGATAGCTTCTGCGAGACCGGGGATTTGCGATCGAACGACGGGGTGTTGCACGATGTCGACGTACGGCACTGCTGCCCCGATCCGAAACGACCCATCTGATTCACCCAGTTCGTGTAAGTCGTCGATTGCCGTGATATCGACGACGTAATCCGCCTGAACGAGCCGTCGTTTCAAAATCTGAAGGAGACTCTGTCCCCCTGCGAGGACAACGGCATCGTTTCCGTGCCGATCGAGTTGTTCACACGCTTCGTCTACCGTTTCGGGCTCTAGGTACGTTATCGGTTTCATCTATCGATCACCGCCAGACTCGTCTGCACCGTGACAAAGCTGATAGACGGTTTCCGGGTCGAGTGGCATTTCAGTTACCGTCGACGAAACGAACTCGTCGTACAGCGCGTCATTTACGGCGTTCAGTATCACGACCGGTGCTAGTATGGAGCCACTCTCTCCGACACCCTTCGTTCCGAGCGGAGCGCGTTCGGACGTCGTATCCGCCTCCCGGATCTTCGTAATCATTGGCGTTTCGTTGATCAGTGGAAGTTGATAATCCTCCATCATCGCATTGACCGGCTGTCCGCTTGCGTCGTACTCCAGGTCTTCACCCAATGCCATGCCAAGTCCCTGTACAATTCCGCCCTGAATTTGTCCCTCGACGATCATCGGATTGATTACTTCACCGATGTCGTCAGCTGCCGCGTAATCGAGAATGTCGATCGTGCCAGTTCTCGTATCGATTTCGACGATCGAGGCATGGACGTTGCTCGGGTAATTGACCGCGATATCCGCTTTTCCGCTTTCATCCAGGATGCCCGGTGCTGGACTGTCGAACGATTCCGTAACGGTCACTGCCCCAGCAGTGATTTCGTCGGGCAGTTTGCGACCATTGTAGTGTGCGTCGTAGGCAATCTCCTCCAGCGGCCGTGAACGTGATGGATCGGATTCGACGAAGAACCGACCTTCTTCGAGAACGATATCCGATGGTGCAGCCTCGAGCTGGTGGGCCGCAATCGTTGTCAGCCGTTCTCTCAGTGACCGTCCGGCCTCGTAGGCCGCACTTCCGGCGACGGTGATTGCTCGGCTTCCCCACGATCCGAGTCCGAATGGAGACGTTTCTGTGTCTGCAAAATCGAAGTTGATATTCGATGGGGATATCCCCAACTCGTCGGCAACAATTTGTGCGAACGACGTTTCGAGTCCAGTCCCCATCGGACACTGATCGCTCGTCACCGTCACCGAACCGTCTTCGTCCATCCTGATCGTGACCGAGCTGTTATCCGACGTATACGCAGGGCGTTGTGCACTGCTGACGTGCATCGCGGATGCAACACCGAGGCCGCGGACGATTTCGTCGTCGGTTTTTTCTTCCAGTAACGAAAGATCGATATCTTCTCTAACGAGACCCAGACACTCCTCCGTCCCACACGAGTCCAAATAGAACCCCATCGGATGCGTCGTCGGACACTCCTCGTTTCCGATCAGGTTCTTCCGACGTACCTCCCAGGGATCGAGATCGAGTTCCTTTGATACCTTCTCGATGAGGGATTCACGGGCTGTCGCAGCCTGAGTCATACCGAACCCCCGATATGCACCTGATGGGACGGTATTCGTAAAGACACATCGACCGTTTACCTCGATGTTATCGATTCGGTAGGGCGTAGCAACGAGGTTACAAGAGACCCACAGACCGGGTTTCGTGAGTGCAGCATAGGCACCAGCGACAGCCGTAATGTCGTCCCGAATGCCGAGGAACGATCCGTCATCGTCGACAGCTAACTCGAGTTCGTGTCGTTGTGGTTGTCGTGCTCGTGTCCCCTGGAACTCCTCGATGCGGTCGAGTACAACCTTGACCGGACGTTCCGTCCGGATCGACAAGAGTGCCGCGACGATCTCGTTTTCGTGTAGCTCCAGTTTGTGTCCAAATCCACCGCCCATGTTTTCTGGCTGAACTACCCGGATAGAGTTGACCGGCCTATCTAGAGTATCAGCAAGATCCCTCCGTACCTGATGGGCCTCTTGTGTCGACGTATAGAGGGTCAGTACGTCATCAGCGGGGTCGTAGTCGGCAACTGCACCGTGGGGTTCCAGCGGAACTGCTGTTGGCCGACTGGTCTCTATTTCGTGTGAAACGATAGTGTCAGCCTCGTCGAAGGCCGCCTCTACATCACCAATATCGATCGAATACGAGCCCCAGACGTTCCCCGAAACGTCTTCGTCTGCTTCGTCGAGTTCTGGGTGGACGAGTTCGTCTTCGGACTCCGGGTCCAGCGCGTCATCGAGTTCGACCATCGACGGGAGTGAGTCGTAGCTTACGCTCACTGTACTTGCTGCGTCTTTAGCAAGGTAGTGAGACTCTGCAGCAACGGCGACGACCCCTTCACCAGCAAACCGCACCTTCTCCTGTGCCAGCGGTGGATGGTCATCCATCATTCCAGAGCGACGACTTCCGTACCGGTTCGCCATTTCAGCAGCTTCCTCCCCGGTAAGAGTGTCAACGACACCGTCCATTTCCTCAGCCTCACTCGTGTCGATCTCTTCGATTAGAGCGTGAGAGCGCATGCTCCGAACAACGGTTGCATGCAACATCCCCGGAAGCTCGATGTCATCGACGTACCGACTGTTTCCAGAGAGAATCCGATCGTCTTCCAGTCGCTGGATCGATCGACCCTTGTACTGGGTGTCTTCGTCCGTGTCAGTCTGTGATTTTGTTTTTCCTTCCATAACGATCACTCGGGGTCGTATCTCACAGCAGCGTCTTCGACGGCCTCGATGATTCGCGTGTATCCCGTACACCGGCAGATGTTTCCTTGAAGACGTTCGCGGATTTCATCTCTCGATGGATCGGAGACGTCTTCAAGCAGAGATTTCGTCGACAACAGGAATCCAGATGTGCAAAATCCACACTGCAGACCGTGATTCCGCGAATAGGCATTCTTTATGATTTCACCGAGTTCGTCGTCTAATCCCTCAATCGTCTCGATTCCCGTGCCATCCGCTTGAGCAGCGAGGACACTACACGATTTAACCGGATCTCCGTCCATCAGTACGGTACAGGCACCGCACTTGCCTGTTTCACACCCACGTTTAACACTCGTAATATCGAGTTCACGTCGAAGCAGATCCGACAACAGATATCGCGACGGAACTGTCGCATCAATCTCACTATCATTGATGGTGGCCGTAACTGTAGTCGTTGGGTTTTGCTGACTCATTCGAGTATACCAGAGCGACCAACTACAAAATATGTTTTGGAACGATTAGTGGCTCCCAGGCCGGTAGCGGAGAATATTCACAACAAAATGAGAGAGCAGAGAAATCGTATCCACTAGGAGCCTGTCTAAGAATTCTCACACACCCAGTCATCGATATCGGCCGAAGACACCGCAGTATAATTTGCTCAACCGATCCAGCAGCGTTGAGAAAAAGAGGGGCAAACTCAGCTATCTGGCGATCGTGTCTGCTACTTCGTGGCCGTCCGGCCCTCGGCCGGACCGCCACAGCTTCAACAGGTTGTGCGTCGCCGAAAACAACGACCACTCCGCTTGCGCTCCCGCCTCCCCACGTAACAGAAATCGGTCACAGCCGCGGGTGACGTGCTGACCGAACACTGCTTCGACGCTCTGGCTGCGCTTGCGATAGATACCTCTGCCTCGTTTCGTCCGGAGTTTTCGCTCCATGCGTTCTTTCAGCCCGTACCACTTGGGGATCCGCCCTCGTGGCGGATCCGCTTCCCGGAGTTCTTTCCGTCGCTTCCAGTCTTTGGTCGTGGCGATGAACAGTTCTGTCTGCTCATCCGCTAACTGCGCGTTCGCTTTGCTCCAGTAGCCAGCGTCGGCAAGCGCCTTCTCCGGGCGCTTGCCGTTCACCTCCTCGCAGGTCTCCAGCATCGGCTTGAGCTGCTGGACGTCGTTTGCGTCAGTAGTGATCTCCTGAGCGACGATGACCTGTGTGTCGCAGTCCACCATTGCTTGGCCGTTGTAGCCCTGTTTCCACCCGTTGCTCGTTTTGAGCGTTTGACTCGCTGGATCTGTCGTGTTTGCCTTCGAGTCCTCCGGAAGCTCCACCTCCTCCGGAGGTGTGGGCTTCCGGCCACGCTTCTTCTGGCCTGATTCTTCTTCTTCCTGTTCTCTCTGGCGGATCTTCTCGGCTTGCTCTTCCTTGAGCTGCTGTTCGGTGGCGTTGAGTCGGTCCCTGGCTTCCCGCAATCGATTCAGTCGGTCCTCTCGCTCCCGGAGTTTAGTGATTAACGCAACTTCTGGATGAATCCGTCGAGGTGATTTTCGATCCAGGAGCCTGCGAAACTCAGCTGATCGGTCAACTTCGTGAAAATCT
>NZ_WUBV01000051.1:0-1440 GCF_009807105.1 Natrialba sp. INN-245
TCGGTACTTCCCGACCGGTGTGAGAGCCGAAGCTAAAGCGTTGCTCTGATTGGGAGAATGTCCGGTTGAGAGAATGTGTTCACCATACCTCAACCAGACGGTGTTCTTTCGGATTCGGACGTGAAAGACTTAGCGAAAGACGTCATCTGTCAGCTCCCGCTGCCGGGAATCGAGGGGTCTCCCCTCGATCCCGGCGAGATCTGGGCTGTCGTCATTCTTGCAGCGGTCAACCAGACGTCCATCTGGGAGACGTGCAAGGACAACGACAACGCCCCCTGTGATGATACTGTCATGGACTGGCTCCATACGCTTAACCGGGAGTGGCTTGAGCGGGTTGCTAACCGCCTTCTCACGCAGTTAGCGATGACGATCCTCGACCCTGACCGGTCGAGGATCGTCTCCATCGACTTCGTCGATAACCCCTATCACGGAACGTACGCCGATGAAGAGGGTGAACTCTGTCGCATGCACGCGAAAGACGGAACAACGACGTGTCACCGGTACTGTACCGCGTATCTCGTCTCGAACGGGAAGCCGGTGACGTTGGCCATGACGTACGTCCGGAGCGATGAGAAGGAAGCCGACGCGGTCGAGCGCGTTCTCGACCGCGTCGAAGCCTATCCCTTCGAGATAGACCTTCTCTTGGCTGATCGTGGCTTCTACAACGAACGTATCCTGCGTCGTTCGCGGGAGATTGCTGCGACTGTCGTACCCGTCCAAAAGAAGGGCAAGCGCATGAGGAAGAAACTGGATACGCACTGCTCGTACATGACGACCTATCGGATGTACAAAGGCCGCGAGCGGGAACTGGAATTCCCGCTCGCGGTCGCTGTCTCCTATCACGCCGGAGACCGCGGGAAAAGCGGCGAAGTCGTTCGAGGTTATGTGGCGTGCGATCTGGCCGATCGCACGCCGAAACAAGTCGAACGACTCTACCGAAAACGATCAGCAATCGAGACAAGCTACCGTGTATTTCGCCAAGCACGGGTGGTAACGACGACACAAGACCCAATCATCCGCTTTGCGTTCGTCCTGGTTGGATTCCTGTTGGAGAACCTCTGGCTTGTGCTTCGATGGGCGGTCGTCGCCCGCCCACGGCGGGGCGGGCGCGACCTGCCCGAGGAATTCACGTTCAAGACCTTCTCTGACTGGATCAGACACGCGTTAGAGGAAGAGTTAGAGCGAACGTGGGAGATTGAGATGAACGGCGTGGGTGTGCCAGAAACGTACGCATCGGCCGCGGGCTGACGCCAGCCCGCGGCCTGGGGCAAGGTCTGACGAGCAACAGCATTCGCCTAGAACGGCGTATCCCAGCCTTCTTACCGCGGATTCCTTCACCTGTGAACTCTATTTCGTCCTTCACTCAGCTACCACACCAGCGTTTGCTCCAGTTTCCCGAGACTCAGCACAACTCACGAAGCAACCTTCGGGAAGTACCGA
>NZ_WUBV01000052.1:0-1631 GCF_009807105.1 Natrialba sp. INN-245
CATCCGTTCTAGTTTAGCAGATCGGGGCATCCAGAGACGTCGAGCTAGAATCGTCAGTAACTAGGAATGTGAGAATCCGGTAGAGAATGTGTACACCCTACCGGATTCAGTAGTTGTGAACCGAATTCAAAGAGCGTTTCCATCTGATGAGTTGCGCGAGCGTGCTCGCGCAACGAATCTCATCCAGCGAGAGCGGAAACTCGACATCGTCGCCCTGTTTTACACGCTTTCACTCGGCTTCGCTGCCGGATCTGATCGATCCATTCAGGCGTTTCTCGAACGCTACGTCGAGATGGCTGACTGTGACGAACTCTCGTATGCGACGTTTCACGGATGGTTCAAACCGGGGTTCGTTGCACTCCTCAGAGAGATTCTCGATGACGCCATCGAGAATCTCGACACGGGCCAAGCCGAGCTTACCGGACGTCTCGAACGATTTCGAGACGTCCTCATCGTCGACGCCACGATCATTTCGCTCTATCAAGACGCCAGAGACGTCTATACACTCGATGATGACCGAGCCGGGGCGAAACTCCATCTCACCGAATCGCTCTCGACCGGGCTTCCGACACGATTCCAGACAACCGACGCGAGCACCCATGAACGGAGCCAGCTACCCACCGGCGAGTGGGTAGCTGGCGCCCTCATTCTGTTCGATCTCGGCTACTACGATTTCTGGCTGTTCGACCGCATTGACGCCAATGACGGCTGGTTCGTCTCTCGCGTCAAAGAAAACGCAGACTTCGAGGTCGTCGAAGAACTTCGTACGTGGCGCGGGAACAGCATTCCGCTGGAGGGACGGTCGCTGCAGGCCGTCCTCGACGACCTGCAGCGACGGGAAATCGACGTACAGATCACGCTCTCGTTCGACCGCAAACGAGGGTCGGGCGCCAGCACGACCCGAACCTTCCGATTAGTCGGCGTTCGTAACGATGACAGCGGCGAGTATCATCTGTACCTGACGAATCTGGACAGAGAGGACTACCGCGCGCCCGATATCGCACAGCTCTATCGGGCGCGCTGGGAGATCGAACTGCTGTTCAAAGAACTCAAATCCCGGTTCGGTTTGGACGAGATCAACACGACCGACGCCTACATCATCGAGGCGCTGATCATCATGGCAGCACTCTCGTTGCTGATGAGCCGAGTTATCGTCGACGAACTCCAGAAACTGGACGCAAACCAGCGAGAACGCGCCGACGACGCCGAGGCGTCGTCGCCGCGCCTCCCTCGGCGACGCTGTTCACACGCCATCGAACGTCACGCGCACCTGATCCAGTTGTACCTGATGCTTGATCTGGGCTATGAGCTGCCGGATCTTGATCGGCTGTTGCTATGGTCGTCACAGGATCCAAATCCACACCGCCCGAGGTTACGTGAACAGGTGGAGTCAGGCGAGTTCTGGTAACGAACTCGCCTGACGAGGCGGGCTGGATCGCCCGGCCTGATCAGCGATGGCTCTGGAACGGCGGCGCACTCACGACTGCGAGTGCGCCGCCTTCGACAGGAGACATGACCAAGAACCGGCTGGTTTGTTGGAACAGCAGCTATCTCGGTATGATTGCGGTCAGACTTGACGCAATTTCGGCGTGATCCCCATTTCAGTCAGTCGCTAAGCTAGAACGGATGCC
>NZ_WUBV01000006.1:0-8668 GCF_009807105.1 Natrialba sp. INN-245
CCCTGAACACTGGCGCGAACAAGCAAACGTCCAGCGTATGCGCCGAACTCCAGTAGGGATAGTTCATGATGACGATATCGCCTGGCTCGAGATTCTTCTCACCGACGTACTCAACACCCTTTTTTACCCCGTAGTCGTTTGCCCCGAGGAACATTGTTAGACCTGGGGAGTCAGCAATTAGGTTGAGGTTCCGATCGTACAGTGAGATACCAAAGTCCTCGACCTCGTAGATGGCGACGCTATAGGCCGTTCGAACAAGCGTTCGGTGCATCTCCGCAGCTGCCGACACGAGGTAGTTGCGAACCACTTCCACCGTCGCGCCGTCGACTTCTGTTGTCATCGGTCTCCCCCCCTGATAATCACATGACCGTACTCGTCGATTGTGGCCTGCTGGTCAGAGTGGAAGACCATTGTGGTCGTTGGCTCCTGTATGATTGCCGGGCCATCAATGACTTGATTCCTCGACAGTAATTCGCGTTCATAGACCTCGAACTCGACAAACCTCTCGTTAGAAAAGCAATATGCCTCGCGGACCTCGACAGGGTCTGCCGGTTTCTCGTCCTTGGGAAGTTGTTCGAGCGACGGTTTATTGTTCCGGCCGACAGCTCGCACCCTGAGATGTACGACCTCAGCTGGGTCGTCCATCCTATGACCGTACCGTGCGTCATGGCCCGCTTCGAACTTCTCACGTAGATTGTCGATCGAATTGATTTCTTCAATATCCACCTCAACAGTGTGCTCCTGACCGAGGTAGCGCAATTCCACGCTCCGCTCGAGTTCGATCTCATCAGCGTCGAAACCTTCTTTCTCAAGACGACTCTCTGCCTCATCCTCTAGGGCACCAAATTCTCGATCCAGGCCTTCTACATCGGTGTTCTGTAGCAGGTCGATGTTCGTCTGTGAGAAGTCGTAGACAACGTCGGACATCATCATGCCCCACGCCGAAAACACCGACGGAGCTTGTGGAATAATAACTTCACCCACATCCAACTTTCGTCCGAGAAGAGGGTTGAACATCGGACCCGCGCCTCCGTAAGCGACCATCGAGAAGTCCCGAGGATCGAGTCCCTTCTCGACGGTTATCTCACGGATTGCGCTAACAGTATTTGCTAGCATCACGTCGAACACGCCAGTGCAAGCATCCTCGACGGAGATCCCCTGGGGATCAGCAAGCTTTCGCTTGATCCCCGATCGGGCAGCTGTCTGATCAATGTCCATTTCACCGCCCAGAAATTCATCAGGATGGAAGTATCCCAACATTAGCGCCGCGTCTGTAACGGTTGGCTCTGTGCCACCACGACCGTAGCAGATCGGCCCTGGGGTTGCACCGGCAGACTTCGGACCGACCTTCAACAGTTCACCATCAAGCCAGGCAATTGAACCCCCTCCTGCCCCAATTGTTCGGATGTCATAAACGGGGATTAAGAGAGGTTGGTGCTCCAGCGATGACTGATAAGCAACGGCCGGAGAACCGTCCTCAATTACACACGCATCCAAGCTCGTTCCACCCATGTCGACTGCGAGTGCGTTATTTCGATCGATCTTATCACTCACAAAGGATGCACCGATAAGACCGCCTGCAGGCCCAGAGAGGATTGTTTCGACGGGGGCCGTTCGAGCGCCTTCGGCTGACATCGCCCCTCCGCCGGACCTCGTGAGGAAAAACGACCCGTCGAAGTCTTGGTCGGCGAGTGACGATTCGAGCTCATCGATGTAGGAGTTGAATATTGGTTTGATATACGCGTCAATCACTGTTGTTGAAGTGCGCTCGTATTCTCGGTACTCGTTAGTAACGTCACTGGAGATGGATGTTGTGAGCTCTGGGAAAGCGTTATTGATCACATCAGCAGCTGTCCGTTCGTGGATTGGATTATCGTACGCATGAAGGAAACATACTGCGATTGAGTCAACACCGTGTTCGTTCACGAGTTCTTTCGCAGCCTGGCAGACCGCATCCTCATCGAGAGCTTCAATCTCAGCCCCGTTTTCGTTAAGGCGGCCTGGGACCCCCTTACGGCGACGGCGGGGAACCAGCGGTTCAGGCTTCTGATAGTAGATGTTGTACATGTCGTCTTCCTGCACATCAAATCGGCCAATTTCAAGAACGTCACGAAACCGCTCGTTTGTAATCAATCCAGTAGTTGCACCTTCTCGTTCGAGCAACGCGTTGATTCCCAGAGTTGTTCCGTGAACGAAGGCATTTGTATCCGTAAGGTTTGCATCCACTTTTTCGATGGCATTCATTACGCCTTCAGTTGGATTATCGGGCGTCGTGGTAGTTTTCTCAATCTGGGTTGTACCCTGATCAGTGTCAAAACGGATGGCGTCAACGAATGTTCCGCCAATGTCAACTGCTAATCGCTCGACCATGTCACGTAACGTGTATTTTATAGTAATAAAGCTATGGGGTGATTGAACCACACATGTGTACTATCGGACCCACATATATTCAGTCGGGTCTGCTCTTTGGTCTGATTTAGTAAAGGAAGACTCGTCTACTTCGATTTAGCGATGAGTCCGACTTCTTCCGATATTATTCTAACAAATTCTGAATTGATACTAACAGATATGTTACCATTTAGGATAAAAGATAGTTTCCTTAATTAACATTTTATACTTTTATTAATTGGATTATGGGTAAAAATTGATAAACAGTATCTCATGAGGACGTTTTCTCGAAGCCACGGGACATCAAGGTCAGTGTATTTTGGAGTTCTCGTGTGACTGGACGTGTGCCGTAGATGCCTTTGTAGTAGCAGTGCAGGAAGCCTCGGAAGAGTTCCGGTGGTTTGTGTACTCGTGTTCGCCCCCGCTTCGAGGGAGCGAACACGTCTACTCCAACAAAAACTCAAACACCAAGTACTTGAATAGCGGTGCTGTCTCCGTAGCTGTGACATTTAAGAAGTCGTCAACCGAAGCTACGTCTTGCAGGGTTGCACTTGTACTGGACACACGTCTTGCACCCTGCAACCTCCATTGGATGGTTTCCTATGACACGCTCGTACTTGCAAACCGGTTCTTTGACTAATTTCCTGACTTCACAACAGCGATCGTTCCCCTTCCACTAGTGACCAATTATTTCTAACGATTACTATAGCCCATATTATATTTGTTACCAAGGATTCGAATTTGCGGAAAGTTGAAGTCAGTTCAATGTGTGGTATATCCCAACATGGTGGACGAAATAGCGCGTCAAAAAGAGGTACAAACCGCACACACGACTTTCGACATTTTAGAAATACTTAAGAATACAGACGGTGCAAATCTCTCAACAGTTGCTTCGCAATTGGATATCGCAGTAAGCACAGCCCACAGGCATCTTTCAACCCTCGTAGCCCGGAACTACGTAGTCAAAGAGAAAGGAGAGTACTACACGAGTCTCAAGTTCCTTGAGTTCGGGACGTATGCTTCGAATCGGAAACCAGGATACGAACTTGCGACAGAACTAGTTGATCAACTTGCAGAAGAAACTGGAGAGCATTCCCAACTCTTCGTTGAAGAACATGGAATGGGGGTATATCTGTACGGAAAGGCTGGTGAACATGCAGTGCAGAGTAGCCCCCAGCTCGGAAAACCACTGCCACTGCACGCGACCGCAGCGGGCAAAGCAATTCTTGCTCATCTCTCGGACTCGCGCATTCATAATATTATTGATCAACACGGCCTTTCTAGTCTTACAGAAAATACTATTACCGACGAAGAGCGGCTATGGGAGGAAATTAGGACGGTCCGCAAACGGAACTACAGTGTAAACCGAGAGGAAAATCACGAGAATTTGTGTGCAGTGGGTGTACCGATTAAGAAAGACGAAGATAGAGTCTTTGGTGCGGTGAGTCTTTCGGGCCCCACACGTAGAATACAGGGCGACCGCTTGGAGAACGAACTTCCCACGTACTTGCTGGGCCGAGCTAATGAACTTGAACTGAACATTCAGTTCTCACAGTCATCACCCAATGGCGCTCCCTGATATTCGCCTTTGAGGACTCTGGTGAACCACCGGGAGGTGTTGAGTTGTATCGTCACAACGAGAGAGTTGATGGAATCTATGATCGAGCGCGTAGCCGGCGGTGCCGTATATGCACGGTCCTATCGTAACGACTCAAACGACGTATACACTGATCGGCGGTCTGTCTCGCAATCAGGTGCGTATTAACCTGCAGTGGCTACCATAGTATCGAGAGTTCCGCGAGCTCGTCCTGATGTGTGCTGTCTACAGCATCACGCGTACCGTGGAATAGACAAGTTCACGGCTGTATAGTGATCCATCACAGCCAACTCGGCTAACCGTTGACTGTTTACACTCATAGAGCGTGTCATAGAATCAATCACAGGGTTTTGAGCTTCGTTCGTCCGGGATTGTGTCCACGTTCGTAATTGGTGATGGCGACGATCACGCGGAGACAAAGCGCCACGAACACCTGTGTTCGTGCGTGGACGCGGCCTCGGGCACGTCCGCGCCCGAGGCCGCAATCCTTGCACACTTCGTTTGTTCGTTCCACCTGCGTCCGGTGATCGCACGTTTCGCCGAGCACTGACTGCTTGAGGCTGATGTCTTCAGCGTGTTTGTCGATGCAATCTTCGACCCTGTATTCCATGTCGAGCGGGTCGTCCGTATTGCGTGGGTTGTACGGTGCAATCGGCACGACTCCCTGCGCCAGCAGGAAGTCGTGCCACTTCAGGATGTCGTAGCCACTGTCTCCGAGCATCCAGACCGGTGTATTGACGGCGAGCGCGTCCTTCGTGACGCGCATCGCCGTCTCTGCATTGATTTGCTTTCGTTGTGTGAACTCCGCTGCAATCGGAATCTTTGGCCCAGTTGAAACAATCACACAGCCAAACCCGTAGTAGTGTTCCTCAGCAGTTGAATCAAAGTTCCATGTCGCTTCATTGTTGTACTGAATTGCGGTGACGTGAGTCGAATCGATGCGATATGTGGAGTCGAGCAGGCCCCGACAGGCGACCTGCTAGACGAGACGGTCGAAGGCATCATCTACCACCAATTCAAGATCAGTGGGAAATCGATCAACAGTGTCTCGTGAAGGCGGTTTCTCGAAACCACAGGACAGCCAAGTCAGTGTATTTCGGAGTTCTCGTGTGACTGGGCGTGTTCCGTAGATGCCTTTGTAGTAGCAGTGGAGAAAGCCTTTGAAGAGTTCTGGTGGCTTGTGGACTCGTGTTCGCCCCCGCTGTCAGGGGGCGATCACGTCGTACTCAAGCAGAAACTCGAACTCCAAGTGCTCAAACAGCGGTGCTGTCTCCGTAGCCGCGACATTCAAGAAGTCGTTGACCGAAGCTACGTCTTGCAAGGTTTTGGTGCTGCTGGACACAGTTTCCAAATCCTGCGGCCTCCCTTGGGAGGCTTTCTATGACACGCTCCTCACATATAGCTATCATAAGTGTGTTCCGCACATTAGAACGAATATACTAATTGGAGATAATTGATGATTCGATAGCTGTTTTGAGGGGACAGGGACAGTCGATTGGCCGTGTGATCTTTTCTTTACGGCTGTACTTATGTAATTGTGATGGGCGATGACATACATCAGAATTAGCGCTGAACGCCGCGTATATACCAGAACCAGCATTTCGGACGCGACAAAAGATCTAGGATAGGGTGCATTATCCATCTTTCGAATATACGGAATTTCTCGCAGCCCATTTCGTAGAATTGATTTCAAAGGCTGTGTTGAATCGCCATAAGGCGGTGGAATTTACTGTTTCACGGCTCGCTTGATGTTGTAGACGACCATTCGTCTTTAGCTAAGGCCCACACCTCGGTTGAGTAGCGGTAGCGAGCGCCTCTCGCAACACTGGCCGTTGCTGGTGGATTTTCTGTGCATCTTCGATCAGCCGTTCTAACAGCGGTGGCGGCGAGTAGCCGAGATATTCGCTGAGTTCGTGGAGCATAAGCTGGGCGTGCGACCTAATGAGTACGAAAACTTTTGTGAGTTAATCTCGATGCATGAGTAATGGAACGCTCACGTCGAAAGGAGATTAAGAGTCACTTAACTGAAGAAGAAATCGATGAACTGCTGCGCGAGGCTGAAGACGACCATCACCTCCGTCGGCTTGGGTTTTTGAAAAATCTCTACCAGGGCGACTCAATTCCGGAGGCCGCCGACCGAGAAGGTCGGTCGGCCACCACCGGTGGTTGCTGGGCGGATGCCTGGAACGAAGACGGGTTAGAAGGACTGATGCCGAGTTTCGGAGGCGGCCGGCCTCCGAAACTCAACGAGGATGAACAAGAGGAGCTGGTCGAGATGCTTCGAGACGGTCAAGTGGAAATCGCAGGAGATTCAGCATCTTCTCCAGGAAGAATTCGGCGTTTCTTACAGTCCGAATTACCTCGGTACCTTCCTTCGAGAGCTTGGTCTTTCGTACGCGAAACCACGGCCAAAGCGTCCGAACCGGCCAGAAAACCCTGGTGGAATCCTCGAAGAGCGCGTCGACGACGCGCTCGATGAGGACGGCCAGCCACACAACAAACGTGAGGGAGGAGACGAAGAAGGGTGGGTTGTTGAGGACAATATCTGTACTGATGGCGGTACCATCTTCGGGTTTTTTGATGCATCGAAGCCACAGCTGTACGACAATTCGCGGCGTGCCTGGTACGTTGACGACCCGCACATTGAACGAGAGTTAGTCAAGACGCACGATTCTGCGGTCGGATTCTACGCTCTCAACGGTGAGAGTTTGGTGAGGTTCACCGAGGACGAAAAGAAAGAGCGGATTTGTGGGGATTAGAGAAGATCCGCGAGCAGAATCCTGGCAAGGGGATTCTGCTCGCCTTGGACAAGCACGGTGCACATAGATGTGAATACACGCGCAAGCGCGCACATCAACTCGGGATCGACCTGATTTTCCTTCCATCAGGTTCGCCGCACCTAAATCCAATCGAGCAAGTCTAGACCTACCTCAAGTGGATGATGTCACCGATTGTCGTTGAGAACGAAGAGGAATTCAAAAATCTCGTTGAGGAAACCGTCAAGAAATTAAAGTAACGCATTAGCTTCGTAAAGAAGTGGTTTGAGATGTTCCTTGAGTTTCAGAAGTTATCTTAACCATTAAGCGCGCGATGCCTTCGACGAGGTCTGCGGGAAAGAGGGAAGTCAACCGGCGGCGTATGAGTGTTGGAGAGAGTTCGGTTTTCACAACCTCTCTCTACGCGGTTTCTGAAGATAACCTTATCAATACGCTGGCGTCTGTCGGTTTCGCTCCTTAACCGAACACGGATGTTGCTTGGACACAACTCAGCAAGCGGACTTCTCAACTAACGGCTTTGTGAAGTACTGATACTGGGTTGAGTGTAACGATTGTACGTGACTGGATTCCGCCGATTTGGGTTATGGCATTGGTGTAGGCGTTAGGAGCCGTTGTGTCGTAAACCATATCAGTCCAAAAATAACGATACCTAACCCGGAGAACAGTAACGTCTGTCGGTATCCGAACACCGTTGCAGCTCCGACCGTAAGCGGCGGACCGACCGTTGTACCGAGTCTGATAATACTTGTCCGAATACTCATGATACTACCACGGAACTCGTCCGGTGCTCGTTCCGTCAGTGCGGTGTCCGTAATTGGTTCAGCGAGACCCTGGCCAAGACCGAACAGGAGAAGCGCACCGGCGACTACGTAGATGGAGTCCGCAACTGCGACGATGGCAAGCCCAATCCCATAGCTCACGAACCCTAATGCAATCGACTGAAAACTCGTCAACAGTCTAAGTACTCGATTCCCTTGCATCGCAGTCAGCCCCATTACGACTGCAGGTATTCCAAGGAGAACGCCTATTCCGCTGGATGACAGCTCAAATTCGTTGGCGAGTAAGAAGGGAACGGCGGTGAGTTGGGCACCGTAGAGAATAAAGAATATACCAAAAATCGCGAGGTAAAGCACGGCGAACGGAGTCATCGGTGTTGACCCGGTGAGAAACTCCCGAATAGTCGAGTTCGACTCGTTTTCGTCCCAGTCCGGCTCTTCCAGCAGGGGGATTCCCGAGATGGCGACGAAGACGGCAAGGAAAAAACACGCAAACGGTGCCGACCAGGCGATCGACGCGAGGGCGCCGCCGAGCAACGGATATCCAGCAGCTCCAATCGCGAGAATGGCCGCGTTAGTGCCGATCAACATTCGTCGCTGCTCGCCAGTATAGAGATCCCCGAGGAGTGTCACCGTGAGCATGACGACCGCGCTACCTGCTGCCCCCTGAATCGCACGGAGGGCGAGAATTAGGGTGAAATCGGAGATGAAAATAATACTGCTCCCACTGAACCCGAATACGACGAGTGATGGGATTAGTATCGGCTTTCGGCCGATGCGGTCGGCTACCAGTCCGATCGGTATCGTGAGAAATATTCCCGGGAGCGTGAACGCGGACAGCAACAAGCTGGCCTCCGACTCCGAAATATCCCAGGCCATCTGTACTGTCGGGAGTGCAGGGCTGATAAGTGAGACTCCCATCACCGCGACGAGAGTACTCGAGAAAATCACCGCTACGGCTGGTGATTCCCGGAGGGTCTGTCTCAGTTCCATTAAATCCGTTTCCTAGCTTCTCGACACTGTACCGTAAACTATCGGTACTTCCCGAAGGTTGCTTCGTGAGTTGTGCTGAGTCTCGGGAAACTGGAGCAAACGCTGGTGTGGTAGCTGAGTGAAGGACGAAATAGAGT
>NZ_WUBV01000053.1:0-2736 GCF_009807105.1 Natrialba sp. INN-245
TCGTTTCGCTTCGCTCCACTCCCTGATTCAAATCCTCGTTTCGCTTTCACTTCTCGCCTTCGTTCGTCGCAGAAAGCCAAGGGCCGGATTTGAACCGGCGGTGGGCTGCTCTGCAGGCAGCTGCGTTCGGCCGGACTCTGCCACCTTGGCGCGTCCGTGAATTGGCGAGTTGCGCGCATAACGGTTACGGTCCCCGGTGGTGATCGAGACGGGAACTCGAGTCGACGCCGCTGGAACGGTCCGTAACGCAAGCGCTTCATACGGAACGCTGTACTGGTTCGATCGCGACCCGCTCTGGAGTCCCACGGAACTGACGGACAGCGGACCGTCTCAGATAACAGGAGTAGGACCGTCCAGTCGAACACTCGCGACCGATCACCCTCGACAAATCAGTACAGCTCGCCGAGCACGTCGTCCCGGTCGCGGTCCATGAACACCGCAGCCGCGATAGCAACGTCGTCCCCACCGCCCTCCGCGGACGCGGAGAGAACGATCTCTAACTCCTCCGTATCCGTCATCGTCGACGACGTTCCGCCCTTTCGGAGGTGACGTCCCTCGATTCGATTGGATGCGGCCCCACCACCGTAGACGCTCATCGTACTCCCCTCCCCGTCACTGGAGGAGTTCGAGATCGTCCAGACGCCGTCGTTCCAGTCGTATCTGGACGAGGACGTCGGCTCGATCACCACGATACCGTCAGCCCCTCGTTCGTGGTGACCGTTCAACTCCTCGTCCTCGAGCGTGTACCAGTAATCTCCATCGTCGACGCCATCCGCATCGAACCGGAGCATGAGCGGATTGTTCCCGCCGTTCTCGTCGTCCAGGTATCTGACCTCGAGCCGAACGTTCGTGGTGAAGTTCATCGGATTCGGTAACTCGAATCTGAGCTCGGCATCGTCGGTGTAATACGTCCGATCGAAGTCGACGAACGTCTCGAAGCGCTGTCCATGACGCGGGGGATACCAGACGATGTTCGTCGGGTCCTCCTCATCGGTCCGTCGATCGATACGATCCTCCCTGATCGATCGCGTCCGTGCGATAATATGGTTCCACGAGCCAGTCCCCTCTTCGATCTGCCAGGCCCCGTTCTCCGTGGCGTGAAAGTCCCACATCTGGCCCGTCCAGATATTCCGGGAGCCGTTCTCCGTGTACCAGACGACCTCCGTCATATCGACTGGGTTATCGTCGTCGTCCACCCGGAAAACCTCCGGCTGAACGTCGATGTCGAATCGGTTCTGATTCGCCGACGAGTTACCGCAGACCTCGACGAAGCGCCGACAGTGTCTCGCCGTCCCGCCACGGAAGCTGTTGTTGTTGACGTATGCGAAGTCCTCGTCGTCCGAACCACCATTGATCGACTCGATCCGAACTGCGGTATCGAACCGGGAAATCGCGTGCCCGATGACCTCGAAAAACTCGACTCTCGCTCGGCTGGACGGATCGTCCGACAGGGTGGCGTCGGGATCGTACGTCTCGCTGTCCGCGTAGAAGTGAAAACACGTTCCCTCCGGGTCGTAGTAGTCGCCGCCGATCGTCCGGCCACCGACGATACGGTTCGCCCGCGTCCCCGAAAAGCCACCGGCAACGTTGGCGTTGATATTCCAGACGTTCGACGTAAACGTATCCTCGATGGCAATCCGCGGCTCAAGGACGGTCGACCCCTCACAGACGTACACACAGTCTTCGTCCTCGTGGACGACGTTTGTCGCACCGTTGAAATCGAAGGTCACCTTCTCCAACACGTTGAGCCCGGTGAAACTGTAAACCTCGTCCGGGTACAGTTTCACCATCCCACCGACCTCTTCGTACGCCTCACCGTCCTCAGCCTCTTCCCACTCTTTGGCCGCTTCATACACGTCGTCGATCGCCGACTGAACGTCCCCAGGCGAGGCGTAGACGACGCCGTTCGACTCCTGGCTCCGTATCGACTCGAGATAGTTCGTCCCGGGAACCGGATTGGCCGACGTCCCGCCGCCCAGCGGTCGCCACATCTCGGCCGAGTCGTCCCACTGAAAGACGGCGTTCCTATCCGTCGCGTGGTACTTCGCGCCGTCGAACGGCCCCTGATCGGGGCGCGCCTCGAGGGACCCGTCCTCGAGAATTTGAGACTGCAGTTGTTTCCATCCTTCTTCGTCCAAGATGGACCCCCAGCTGTCTTCGAACACCGACGGATCGTCCGCATCGGTCAACACCGGGAGATCACCCCACTCGGTGCGCGGCGGATCCGGATAGTGATCGCTCATCGACGGTTACCTCCACCAGGTGACAAACCACGTTCACGGGCCACACCGGATCGATCCGCTCGAGAACGCCGCTCACCAAAACTGGGCGATACGTCGTCCGAAACGGCAGGTCCACTCCACATCCTGGTCAGGAACGAAGTCGGCAGCGAGACACCTGTCGACCGACTCGTCGTCACCGCAGGTTCGATCGTCGCCACACCGCGCATTAATTCCATGGCAACGACGTCTAATCCAACCATGATAACAGCTGCTATTCTTTCTCCGCCTACAGAAAGAATATTATGTCGAGGTGTGTCGAAATATCACCCTATAGACCCGAAAACGCCACGTCAACACCATAACCAGTCTCCACCCAACTCAAAAAACTACCCCCACCCCGCAATGATACTTACCCCACCACCGACAGCTACTGCTGTCGCTGATAGGGTGAAATGAAAGTATGAAAGGGGCGGCGAATCCACGTTCCCAGAGGGTCTCCCACTCCAGTAGTTGC
>NZ_WUBV01000054.1:0-1409 GCF_009807105.1 Natrialba sp. INN-245
CACCTCAAAGAAACCGACACTGAAGCCCGGTTCGAGTTCAAGAAAGAGGAGAACGCCGCGGTGCGCTCCGAGAAGGGCCTGACAGAGGAGGTCATCCGCATGATCTCCGAGGACAAGGACGAGCCCGACTGGATGCTCGAGCGCCGTCTGCGCGCGCTCAAGCAGTACCACAACATGCCGATGCCAACGGACTGGCCCGGCCAACCGGACCTGACCCAACTGGACATCGAAGAGATCGTCCCCTACATCCGCCCGGACGTCGACAAGCGTGAAGGCGTCGACGACTGGACGGAGCTGCCCGACGAGATCAAAGACACCTTCGACAAACTGGGTATTCCGGAAGCCGAGAAGAACGCCCTCTCGGGCGTCGGTGCCCAGTACGAGTCCGAAGTCGTCTACCAGAACATGCAAGAGCAGTGGGAGGAGAAGGGCGTGGTCTTCATGAACATGGACCGCGCCGTCAAAGAGCACCCAGAGCTCGTCAAAGAGTACTTCATGACGACCTGTGTGCCCCCGAGCGACAACAAGTTCGCTGCACTCCACGGTGCCGTCTGGTCCGGCGGCTCGTTCGTCTACGTTCCAGAAGACGTCACCGTCGAGATGCCAGTCCAGGCGTACTTCCGGATGAACTCGGAAGGGATGGGCCAGTTCGAGCACACGCTCATCGTCGCCGAGGAAGGCTCGGAAGTCCACTACATTGAGGGCTGTTCCGCACCGAAATACGGTGCCCACAACCTCCACTCGGGCTGTGTCGAGGTCTTCGTCGGCGAGGACGCACACGTGCAGTACTCCACGGTGCAAAACTGGTCGAAGAACACGTTCAACCTGAACACCAAGCGCGCCATCTGTGAGGCAAACGGCACGATGGAGTGGGTCTCCGGCAGTATGGGCTCGAAGGCGACCATGCTCTACCCGTGTACGATCCTCAAGGGCCGCGGCGCGACCGACACCCACATCACCATCGCCTTTGCGGGCGAGGGACAGAACATCGACACCGGCGCAAAAGTCTACCACAACGCACCCGAAACGAGTTCGACCATCGAGTCGAAGTCGATCTCGAAAGACGGCGGCCGCACCAACTACCGCGGGCTCGTCCACATCGCCGACGGCGCCGAGAACTCCTCGACTGCCGTCGAGTGTGACGCGCTGATGTTCGACAACGAGTCGACCAGCGACACCATGCCGTACATGGAGATCGAAGAGTCGAAAGTCGACGTCGCCCACGAGGCCACCGTCGGTAAAATCGGCGACGAAGACATCTTCTACCTCCAGAGCCGCGGGCTGGACGACGACGACGCCAAGAAGATGATCGTCGCCGGCTTCATCGAGCCGATCACGGAGGAACTGCCCATCGAGTACGCGGTCGAACTGAATCGCTTGATCGAACTCGAGATGGAGGGAAGTCTCGG
>NZ_WUBV01000007.1:0-86299 GCF_009807105.1 Natrialba sp. INN-245
CGCCGGCTTCATCGAGCCGATCACGGAGGAACTGCCCATCGAGTACGCGGTCGAACTGAATCGCTTGATCGAACTCGAGATGGAGGGAAGTCTCGGCTAAGCGGTCGATATGAGTAAACGGAACTCACACCGTAGAAAGCGGTCGAACCGACGATCGGATAGGAACTCCAGCGGGAAGTTGCTGGGAACACGGATCTCGAAAGCGAGATATACATGAAACACGGAACGGATACCGAATCGCCACGGCTTCGATGCTACGAGTGCGGATGCCAGTACGGGTATCTTGGATCGAATCCACACCCGGGTCGATGCCCGTCATGCGGCTCGAGGTGCGTGTCTCCAGCTGGCGAACTCGTCGTCATCAACGTCGAAAAATGGCAAAACGCCACCGGGCTCTCGAAGATCTGGGTCGAGACGATCGACGAACGGGACCGTCAGTTTCGATTCGAGATTGTAGCGGCTGGAAGTGAGGGCAAGGTGGTTACCGTCACTGTCGGGGATGCTGTCCTCGATCCGGCAATGGACCCTTCTCTGCAACGTCTTCCTCCAGTTATTTCGGAGCTGGTCGCACACATCGGTATCTCCGACCTCGAACCGGGACGGACATCGCCCGCCTGATGCGGATTGCTGTCGTTTGGTGCCGATGATCGGTCGGACGGGGCAGCGGCCGAACGACTCGCGATTTGAACTTGCTTTTTGTTGCGCTCGGCGTACTACTCCGGCCCGATGGACAGTCATTAGTCTGGGGCCGCGAACAATCGCGTATGGAACTGGCAACGACTGACGCGTTCGTTGGCCTCGAGTGCGTCGACTGCGACGCGACTTACGACGCCGACGAAACGAACCGGTGTCCGGACTGCGGGGGGATTCTCGAGCCGAGTTACGACTACGACGCGATCGACCTCGAGCGGGAGGCCCTCGAGTCGCGGTCGTTCGACTCGCTGTGGCGCTACGAGGAACTGCTCCCCTTCGTCAGGGAAACGGCCGTTACGACCGACGAGGGGGCAACGCCGCTGGTCGAGTGTCCGACCCTCGCCGAGGAACTCGGCGTCGGCCGGCTGCTGATCAAAGACGAAGGGCGGAATCCGACGGGAACGATCCGGGACCGCGGCCAGTCGGTGGCGGTCACGGCCGTCGCCGGACGCGGCGGGACCGACGTCGCACTCGCGTCGACGGGCGACGGCGGGCAGTCCGCGGCGGCCTACGCCGGCCGCGCGGGCCTCGAGTCTCACGTCTATCTCCCCTCGCGCTCGGGCTTTTCGAACAAGGCGATGGTGAACGTCCACGGCGGCGACATGAACGTCGTCGGCGGGCGCTACGACGACGCCGTCGGTGCCTTCGAGGAAGGCCTCGCGGAACACGACGAGTGGGAATCGCTGCAGGCGTTTTCGACGCCGTACCGCCACGAGGGCGAGAAGACGACGCTGTTCGAGATCACGGAGCAACTCGAGTGGGCGGTGCCCGACGCGGTCGTCTACCCGACCGGCGGCGGGGTCGCGCTGGTCGGCGGTTGCAAGGCGGCGACGGAGTTGCAGACGCTCGGACTGGTCGACGACCGGCCGTCGCTGTACGCCGCCCAGGCCGAGGGTTGTGCGCCGATCGTCGACGCGTTCGAGTCGGGGGCCGCCGATACGGAACCGGTCGAGACGCCCGACACGATCTGTGGCGGGATCGAGGTACCCGATCCTGTCGCCGGTGGGAGGGTACTCGAGGCAATCTCCGAGACCGGCGGCGGCGCGGTCGCGACCGACGACCAGGACATCCTCGAGGCGGGCGTGACGGTGGCCCAACACGAGGGCCTCGAGATGACCCCGAGCGCCGCGGCGGCGGCCGGCGGTGCGTGGGAACTCGCCGAGCGCGGCGAGTTCGACGGCGACGAGACGGTCGTTCTCGTCAACACCGCGACCGGGAACAAGGAGGCGGACGTGTTGCGCAGTTACCTGATGAGCCAGGGCGTCTAGACGGTCTCAGGCTCGCCGAGTGGGCGAGTCGGTCCGCGTTACCGTCACGTCTCGAAAGTCACCTGGGTTACGATCGGCCTCGAGACTCCCCGTCCTTGCCGATCGCTTTTGCGGATTCGTCGCCGCCTTCGGGCGGCCACTCCTTTACTTCGCACCCCTGTACCTCGTTTCTCTCCAACCTCGGCACGTCACTCCGTTCTGCCCCGTCCCTCGCACGGGGGTGGCGACGACGTTTCGCAGCGCCCGATGCCGTCACCAGCGCACGCCGATGGGGGCGAATGGGAACTACCACCCAACGTATTGGTAAGAAATGTGCGGGGTACGTTACGGTGGGTTGGAGGGACGATAACGAACTTCATTGGGTCCCTCAGTGCTCGAGATGTGTATCAACGGTCGTGACGTTCACGATAATGTAAGTCTGCAAACACGTATATGCGGTCGTGTTTTTAGGATCGTAACAACAGCATGGTCCTCGAACCTGTCTACCTCGAGTCGGCGGAGGAGATCGAATGAGCGCGGCGGATCGGATCGCGAAGTTCGTCACCTCCAACGCGCGCATCGTTCTCGTTTCCCTCTTGCTCACGACGGCGCTGGTCGGCGCCGGCGCGTCGATGGTCGACGACGACTCTTCGCTCGAGCAGTTCGAGAGCGACTCGCCCGAGGGCGAAGCGATGGAAGCGATCGACGACCGCTTCGGCGTCGACGACGAGGAGGAGACGACCAGCGTGCAGGTGATCACCCGCGGCGACGGCGAGAACGTTCTGACGCGGGAATCACTGCTCGAGTCCCTCGAGTTCCAGGAGGAGATCAGGGAGAACGGATCGATCAACGAGACGCTCGTCGAAGACGACGCGATCACCGGCGTCGAGAACGTGGTCGCGATCACGGCGATCACGAACGAGCAGATCGCGGAACTCGAGGAACTGGGCGACGACATCGAGGAACGAGAGACGGAGTTGAACGAGACGAGCGAGGAACTCGAGGAACGCGGCGAGGAGCTCGAGCAACGTGGTGAGGAGCTCGAAGAGCGTGGTGGGGAACTCGAAGAGCGAGGTGCCGAACTCGAGCAACGCGAGGCGGAGTTAAACGAGACGAGCGAACGGCTCGAGGACGGCATCGACGCGTCGATCGGCATCCAGCGCGAGTACGAGGAGCTGGCAGCGACTTACGACGAAGACGACCCCGAGTATCAGGAGGGTGCGGCCGAACTCGAGGCGGAGTTCGACGCCACGATCGAGGAGGCGACCGCGGGCCTCGACGACGAACAGGCCGCCGAGTACGAGGAACTGGCCCAGCAGGCGCGGGCGATCGAGTCGGATCGGTTCGCGATCGAGCAGACGACCGACGACCCCGAGTCGGATCCGGAGTACCAGGAGCTCACCGAAGCGCTCGAGGACGTCTACCTCGGCGCGACGATGGCCGTTCTCGAGGAGGAGTACGAGCAACTCGAGGAAGAGGCCGACGAACTCGAAGCGGAAAGAGCCCAACTCGAGGCCGAGAGCGAGCAACTCGAGGAAGACAGCGAGCAACTCGAGGCCGAGAGCGAGCAACTCGAGGAGGAGTACGAACGGCTCGGTGAGGACGCCGAGGAACTCGAGGAACTGCAGGACGAACTCGAGGACGACGACGGACCGACGCTCGACGAACAGATCGAGACGCTCTCCGAGATCGACGACGACGAGTTCGAGGAGGCCCTCGAGGACGCGCTGTCGGACGACGACGAGAACCAGGGAGCCGCCCTCGGGTTCATGCCCTCCGACTACGATCCGGGATCGACCGAGGCTGACGCGCGGATGACGTTCGTCACCCAGGAGATCGGCGACGCCGACATCGAGACGGGTGCCGTCGACGAGGACGTCCTCGAGACCCAACTCGACCTCCAAGAACTTGCGGCCGGCCACGAACACGAGCAGATCGTCTTCGGCGTCGGCATCATCACCGACGAGATCGACCGCTCGATGGGCGACAGTCTGGCGATCGTCGGACCGCTCGCGCTCGCGTTCGTCGTCGCCGCACTCCTGATCGCCTACCGCGATCCGCTCGATATCGTCCTTGGCGTCGTCGGCATCGTGACGGTGTTGGTCTGGACGTTCGGCTTCATGGGCTGGACGGGGATCGCGTTCAACCAGATGATGATCGCGATTCCCGTCCTGTTGATCGGGCTCTCGATCGATTATGCGATTCACGTCTTCATGCGGTATCGAGAGCAACGCGAGACGCCACGGGTCTCGGATGAGCGAACGGGGAGTGAACCGACCCGTGAGCAACGTGAGACCCCACGGGTCTCGGACGAGCGAGCGGAGAGTGAACCGACCCGTGAGCACCGCGAGACGCCACGGGTCTCGGACGAACGAACGGGCGATCGTGCCGTCACGGACTCGAGCACCGTCCGCGGATCGATGGGCGTCGCGCTCGCGGGCGTCGGTGTCGCGCTCGTCTGGGTCACGGCGACGACCGCGATCGGATTTCTCGCGAACCTGATCAGCCCGATCGGCCCGATCCAGGAGTTCGGCGTCGTGAGCGCGTTCGGTATCCTCGCGGCGCTGGTCGTCTTCGGCGGGCTGATTCCGGCGGCGAAAGTCGAGATCGACTCGGCGCTCGAGGCCCGGGGTTTCGACCGCCGCAAGCGCGCGTTCGGCACCGGGGGCGGACGGCTGGGTGACGTCCTCTCCGTGGGTGCAGTCGCGGCCAGGCGGGCACCGCTCGTGTTGTTGCTCGTCGTCCTCCTCGTGACCGCCGGCGGCGTCTACGGCGCGAGCCAGGTCGACACCAGCTTCGACGAGGAGGATTTCCTGGCGGAGAGTCCGCCAGCGTGGACGGAGTCGCTTCCCGGCGGGATGGCACCTGGCGAGTACCAGGCCGCTGGCGATCTCGACTACGTCAACGAGAACTTCCAGCGCGACGATCTGCAGGCACAGATTCTCGTCGAGGGCGACGTCGCCGACGGGGACGTGCTGGAACGCCTCGAGACGGCCCAGGACGAAGCCGCCGCCAGCGACGTCGCGTACACCCTGCCCAACGGCGAAGCCGACGTCCAGGGGCCGCTATCGGTTATGGAGGAGACCGCCGCCCAGAACGAGTCGTTCAACGAATCGTTCGAGGCCGCCGACACGACGGGTGACGGGATTCCGGACGAGAACGTCGAGGCACTGTACGACGAACTGTTCGAAGTGAACGAAGACGAGGCGAGGCAGGTCCTCCACCGGAGCGACGACGGGACGTACGACGCCACTCGGCTGATCGTCGCCGTCGAGGGCGATGCGGCGTTCGAGCAGACGACCGACGAGATGCGTGCCATCGCGGCGACGATCGACGACGACGGCGTCGGCGACGAACGCGGGCTCGAGGCCGGTGAGCGAGCCGACGGCGAGTCGACGAACGATGACGAAATAGACGAGGACGACCCAGCGGTTCTCGCCGGTTCGGGCGGTGTCAGCGCCATCGCCACCGGCGACCCGATCGTCAACTACATCGTCGAACAGGATCTGCTCGACACCGTCCTCCAGAGCCTGTTGATAACGCTCGTCGCGGTATTTACCTTCCTCTCGATCGCCTACCGGCTGACCGGAAACAGCGCGACGCTCGGCGTCGTGACGTTGTTGCCAGTCGCGTTCGCCGTCAGCTGGATTCTGGGGACGATGTACCTCATCGGGATGCCCTTTAACGTCCTGACGGGGATGATCACCAGCCTCACGATCGGCCTCGGGGTCGCCTACAGCATTCACGTCAGCTCCCGGTACACCCTCGAACTCGAGCGCCAGGGCAACGTCTGGTTGGCCCTCGAGACGACGGTCACCGGCACCGGCGGCGCGCTCCTCGGAAGCGCGGCGACGACCGTCGGCGGCTTCGGCACACTCGCGTTCGCCATCCTCCCGGTGCTCGAGCAGTTCGGGATCATCACGGCGTTGACGATCACGTACGCGTTCCTCGCGAGCGTCATCGTCCTCCCGACGCTGTTGGTCCTCTGGACCCGGTACTTCGGTCCCGACGTGTCCTTCGACGTCCGGTCGCTTCGTCGGCCGACGCCGACGGCAAGCGACGGCGGGATGCCCGAAGACGTCGATCGCGACGGCGGTGAGGAGAACCCTGCGGACGCGACCGAAACGAACGGAACCGACGGGGCGACGGCAGGCGGAGATGTCGACAGTGCGGGCCGGAGCCGTCCCGACGACGGAGGTGGAGAATGAGCACGGACGAGACCGAAGCCGTCGACGCCTTCGAGCGCCTCGGGCTCACCAGCTACGAAGCGAAGGTGTTCATCGCGCTCCACCGCCTCGGCTCCGGCACCGCACGGGACGTCGCCCACATTGCGGACGTCCCCCGGTCGCAAGTCTACAGTGTCGCCGAGAGTCTGGGGGACCGGGGGCTGCTCGAGGTCCAGCAATCGAACCCGATCCGCTACCGGCCGGTCAGCGTCGAGGAAGCCCGAGAAACGCTCGAGAAACGGTTCGAGCACGAACGCGAACGTGCGTTCGACTACGTCGATCGAGTGAGCGAGGAGTCGGTCGGCGAGGAGACCCAGGAGGACATCTGGACGGTCCGGGGCCGCGACCGGGTCGACGACCGGGTCGTCGATCTCCTCTCGAGCGCCGAGGACCGGATCGTCTTCGGGACCCGGCTACCGGCGCTTGTCACCGACGAGATCGAGGCGACCCTCCGGAATCGGGCCACTGCGGGCGTTTCGGTTCTCGCCGTCAGCCGGACTGGCGCAGTCAGAGAACGGCTCGCATCGCTCGAGGGCGTCGAGTGTGAACTGCCGCCGGACCACCACGGCGACGACCAGCGGTCCGGTCGGATCGTTATCGTCGACGACGACGGAATCCTGCTCAGCGTCGTCGACGACGATGGCGGCGAGACGGCGATCTGGAGCTCCGGATCACGGTTTGCCTCCGTTCTGATCCAGCTCATCAGAGCTAGCACGCAGACGCCGGCGTGAGAGGGGTCGCTCACTCGCTGGCGACGGGAGCGACCTGCTTTCGATCCGACCGCTTTAGACGACGGAACGCCTACGTCGTGGTATGACGGCCGACCCGCCGCTGCTTCTCGACATTGACGGCACGTTGACCCGCCCCGACGCCTGGGGGATCGACCCCCGGATCTTCGATCCGCTGCGCGAGTGGGACGCCCCGGTCGTCGTCGCCACCGGGAAGGCGTTTCCGTACCCGATCGCGCTCTGTCACTTCGCCGCGATCCCCGAACTCGTCGTCGCCGAAAACGGCGGCGTCGTCTACACCGGCGACGACATCTTCGTCACCGCCGACCGCGAGGCACCTCGAGCCGTCGCCGAGGCCTACCGCGCGGCGGGCTACTCGCTGGGCTGGGGCGAGGAGGACACCGTCAACCGCTGGCGTGAGACCGAAATCGCCGTCAACCGCGAACAGCCGCTCGAGCCGCTTCGCGAGATCGCCGCCGAGTTCGGCCTCGAGGTGATCGACACCGGCTACGCCTACCACGTCAAGGATACGACGCCGAACAAGGGCGATGGTGTCGAGCGGATCGCCGACCACATCGGGTTCGACCTCGCCGACGCCGTCGCCGTCGGTGACTCGATCAACGATGTCCCGACGTTCCGGGTCGCCGGCCGAAGTTTTGCCGTCGCGAACGCCGACGAGGACGCGAAAGCGGCCGCCGACGAACTGCTCGAGGAGATCCACGCCGACGGCACGCTTTCGGTCCTCGAGCGGGTTCGCGACTCGAGATGATCGGTTCGTCGAAGACAGCCGTCAGTAAGCCGTCTCGAAGACGCCCACGATGTCGTCTTTCGTCATCCGCCGCGGGTTCCGATCGACGTTGTGCCGGGAGTGTTCGAGCGCGATGTCGGCGAAGGCGTCGAACGCGTTCGGGTCGACGTCCGCCTCGAGGTCGCGGATCCGGTTCGGAATCCCGATACCGTCGTTGAGTTCCTCGACGGCATCGACGCCGCGGTAGGCGCACTCGAGGGTGGTCTCGCCGTCGCGTTCGGGAACGCCGAGGAGGGTCGCGATCTCGGCGAATCGGTCGGCTTCGGCGGGGACGTTGTACGCCATCACGTGTGGGAGCAAGACGGCGTTGGCGAGCCCGTGACCGAGCCCGCACTCGGTGGCGAGCGGGTAGGTGAGCGCGTGGACGGCCCCGAGCCCGGAGTTGACGAACGCCTGGCCGCCGAGCATCGCGGCAAGGCTCATCCCGTAGCGGGCTTCGTCGTTGTGTTCGCCCTGGTGGATCGCCTCCCTGAGATTGTCGCCGACCAACTCGATCGCCCGTCGTGCGAGCGCGTCGGTGTAGGGGGTTCGAAGCGTCGAGACGTACGCCTCGACGGCGTGGGTGAGCGCGTCCATCCCGGTGGCGGCCACGACTCCCGGCGGCTGTGAGCGCGTCAGCTCCGGATCGACGATCGCCAGTTCCGCGAAGAGGTGATCGGAGTAGACGACCTTCTTGTTCCCCCCGTCGTCGCCGTCGGCGAAGACGCCGATGTGCGTCACCTCGCTACCGGTTCCGGCAGTGGTCGGCAACAGCACCGTCGGTCTGCCGGGCCCGGGGACGTTCCCCATCCCGAGTAGCTCTCGTACAGGGACGTCGTGTTCGGCCAGTGCGGACGCGGCTTTCGCCGTATCGAGGCTGGAGCCGCCGCCGACGCCGATCATGACGTCGGCATCGACCCGCGTCAGTTCGTCTGCCGCACGTTCGACGAGTTCGAGTTTCGGCTCCGGCTGGACGCCGTCGTACGTCTCGACGTCGACGTCCGCCGCCTCGAGCGCCGCGAAGACAGGGTCGGCCGCGCCTGCCTCGAGGACGCCCTCGTCGGTGACGACGAGCGCCGACTCGAGGTCCTCGTCGGTGACGTAGCCCTCGAGTTTCGCCGTCGCCCCCATCCCGTACTGGATCGCGTTCGGACTGCGAACTGCGTTGACGTCGTCGATCGAACCGATGCCATCGAACATGCTGGAATAGATCCCGATACGGGACAAAAGTGTTTACTTCCGTGAATGTATCGCTCGCTCGCGGAACCCTTTTGCCGTCGTCGACCGGATTCGTCGGTATGGTCGTGGAGTCGCCGCTGGTCGCCGCGCTCGGACTCGTGGCGACAGCCGTTATCTTCTGGATCGTCCGCTGGGACGCGATCCGCTCGGAGATCGGCCGACCACAGTTGTGGGCCGCCGTGGCCGCGGTCCCGTTTCTGGTCGGCATCTCGCTGTATCTGTTCGCGACGGTCCCGACGACGGGTGTCATCATGACCGCGAACACGGGGCTCGTCCTCTACACGTTCGAACGGGAGGTCGTGGCCGAGGACGACCAACCGGCCGAACCCGGACAGCTTCCACACGCCCCGTCCGAATCGACTCGAGGAGAGGACGGCTCCGAGGAGTGATCGAGCCGGCCGAGGGTCGATTGCGTTCGGAGACGGACACCACACGGCTTTTGTCCGCGCCACTCGAACCGACGCTATCATGAGCGACTCCGCCGACACCGGCGATTCCCTGACAGGGGCGGGGACGGACGCCGAGGGGGGCGACGACGGCGGCCCGGCCCAGGTCTCGAGTCCGAACTACCACAGCGAGAATCACACGGCGGCCCAGACCTGCGGCTGGACCGCAAACGCCCTGCGCGGGGAGGGCAAGTGCTACAAGAACATCTACTACGGCATCGAGTCACACCGCTGCATCCAGATGACGCCCGTGGTCAGGTGCAACGAGCGCTGTGTCTTCTGCTGGCGCGATCACAACGGTCACGCCTACGAGATGGACGACGTCGAGTGGGACGACCCCGAGGCCGTCGTCGACGCCTCGATCGACCTCCAGAAGAAACTCCTCTCGGGCTTTGGCGGCAACGAGGAGGTCCCCCGCGAGGTGTTCGAGGAGTCGATGGAGCCACGCCACGTCGCCATCTCGCTTGACGGCGAGCCGACGCTCTACCCCTACCTTCCCGAACTGATCGAGGCCTTCCACGACCGGGACATCACGACGTTTCTGGTCTCCAACGGTACCCGTCCGGAGGTGTTGCGGGAGTGCGATCCGACCCAGCTCTACGTCAGCGTCGACGCACCCGAACGACACACCTTCGATCAGGTCGTCAAGGCGATGGAGGACGACGCCTGGGATCGCCTGCTTAAGACGATGGACGTCCTCGCCGAGAAAGACGAGACCAGGACGGTTCTCCGAACCACGCTGGTCAAAGGCGAGAACATGCACCATCCCGACTGGTACGCCGGGTTCTACCAGCAGGCCGATCCCGACTTCGTCGAACTGAAAGCGTACATGCACGTGGGTCACTCCCGCGGGCGGCTGGATCGGTCGTCGATGCCCGACCACGACGAGGTCGTCGAGTTCGCGGAATCGATCCGGGAGTACATGCCGGCGTTTACCGAGTGCAAGGGGGTCCCTGCCTCTCGAGTCGCCTTGCTCTCGAAGACAACCGATACGTGGGTCCCGAAGCTGAAAAAAGACAGCGAGTTCTGGGAGCGCGACGCCGTCACCGGCGACTGATCGCCGACGGCGAGAACAGTTATGCGTCGTGACGATCTACCGCCGAACGTGATCTCGCGTTCGCTGGTCGACGAGGTCGGTGACGTCGACCACACGATCGCGGTCGTCGGCGACGATACGGCGAGCCCGCTCACGCCGTTGCTCGCTGACGCCTTCGACGACGCCGGCATCTCCGTCGAGACGACCGACGACGCCTCGAACACCAGCGGCGCTGGCGACGGAACCGAATTCGACGTCGACGACCTCGCCGGAGGCGAACTCGACCCTACCGTCGCGACGGGCGTCGAGTCCGACGGGACGACGGCCGTGTTGCTCGAGGAGGGCGTACCGGTCGCGGCGTCGCCGACGATGGATCTCTACGAGTCGATTCTCGCGATCAATTCGGATCTGTTCGCGACCGGCGCACGCGGTCTCGGCGAGGTCGATCTGCCCGATGTGTTGAGCGGTCTGGCGGATAGTCGACTCCGCTTGCGGGGGTATCCGCTCGCACACAGGGAGAAGCTCCTGTTGATCCTCATTTCACGGTACATCGAACAGGAAGCCTGGCAGGGCGACTCCGGGACGCTCCGGTCGGCGTTCCAACAGCTCTCGCGAATCGACGACGAGATCGGGACCCGACGAGCCTACAGACGACTCGCGGAAACCGACGTCGACGTCCACATCTACGGCGTCGACGACGGCGATCGACCGACCGTCGATTCGGCGACGGTCCACGCCGGGACTGGACCGGCCTATCGGGACTCGTGGTTCGTCGTGTATCGTCCGCCGGATGGTGCCAGCACGGACGGGGCTGCACTGGTTTCGGTGGAGACCGAACCCAGGGTCTGGGACGGGTTTTTCACGTTCGATCCCGATCACGTCGCCCGCATCGACGACGCCATTAGCCGCGAGTTCGGAACCAGCGCCGACGAACCCGAGAGATCCGGGCACCGATGACTTTTTCCCTCGATACTTCGATAGCCGAGATAGCTCGCCGGCCGAACCCCATCACAAAATCGTTATCCATTCCATTTCCAATACGCTTTTGGGAGCTGATCTCAAACGGGTACGTATGTCCGTGTCAACGGGGTCCGACGTCGGCTTCGACGAACTCGCCGTTCTGAAACTTCTTGCCCTCGAGGGTGCACTCGAGGGGGACGTCAAACTCTCGTGTTCGCATCTCGCTGACCGACTCGAGGCATCGAACCAGACCGCCTCGCGTCGACTTCGGCGTCTCGAGAGCGCCGATCTCGTCGTCCGAGAGACGGTCAGCGACGGCCAGTGGGTAGAGATCACTGACGAGGGCGAGCGCACACTCCACGCGGAGTACGAGGATTATCGACGACTGTTCGAGACCGACTCGACCGTCGACCTCGATGGATTCGTGACCAGCGGAATGGGGGAAGGACGCCACTACATTTCGCTTCCAGGGTACAAGCGCCAGTTCGCCGAGCGACTCGGCTACGAACCGTTCCCTGGTACACTCAACGTCGACCTCGACGAAGAGAGCGTTCGTCGGCGAGGAGCCGTCACCTCGCTCGAGCCGATTCCGATCGACGGCTGGGAAGACGACGAACGTACGTACGGCCCTGCGGTCTGTCGCCCGGCGACCGTCGAGACGGCCGACGGTGACGTCTACGAGACGGCACACGTCATCTCCCCCGAGCGCACCCACCACGACGACGACCAACTTGAGGTGATCGCACCGGAGAAACTTCGCGAGACGCTCGAACTCGAGGATGGCGATCACGTCATGGTTTCACTTGGTGATCGGTGATGACGGGCAACTGGACCGAACCGCGTCCGAACACGGACGGGCAGCCGGAGGTCTCGACATCGGTCGACAACAGCGCGTTCGAGGAGGCACTCGAGGCGCTTCGAGCGGGCGATCCCGTCCTCGTCCACGACGCCGCAGACCGCGAGGGCGAGACGGACCTCATCTATCACGCGGACGCGGTCACACCCGATGCGGTCGCGCGGATGCGAAACGACGCCGGCGGGCTCATCTGTACGGCGCTCGACCACGAGACCGCCGAGGCGTTCGATCTCCCGTTTCTGACGGAGGAACTCGACCACCCTGCCGCGAGCGACCACGACCTCGGCTACGACGAACGGTCGTCGTTCTCGCTGACGGTCAACCACCGTGATACGTACACAGGTGTCACGGACAAGGACCGTTCACGAACGATCCAAGCACTGGGGGAGGCCGCCACTTCTCCGACCGATGTCACGTTCGCCGAGGAGTTTCGCGTTCCTGGGCACGTCCATCTACTGAAGGCCGCACCCGAGTTGCTGGCCCAGCGGGAAGGTCACACCGAGCTCGGCATCGCGCTCGCGAAGGCAGCCGATCTCTCGCCCGCTGTCGTCGTCTGTGAGATGCTCGACGGTGAAACTGGCGAAGAACGCTCGCCCGTCGACGCTCGAGCGTACGCTCGCCGTAACGGGTTCACGTATCTCGAGGGCAAGGACGTGCTCGCGAACCTGTCGTGATCGATACGGCTGCTCTCCGTCAGTTTCGGGACCGGAGAATGGGTGTGGCCCCACCGATACCGACTCACAATAGACCGTATCGTACGGACCGCAGTGTGTCTGTCCCGATCGATCGGGGACCGGCAATCACTCATCGCAAACCGTATCAGTCGCCGTCGGTCTCCATCGTGTTCCGTCCCGATCCGGGGCCGCTTCGGTAGACGGCATAGAGGATCAGGACGGCGATCGTGAAGTCGAGTCCGTGTTCGACGAGGTGATGGACCGTCATCGGGACGACGCCGAATACCGTTCCGAGACCGACGAACGAGCGAGCGGCGAGCAAGCCGAGGACGACCGTAATCAGGAGGTATCGCGTCGATCGTCGGCGGACGTAGGCGACGACGCCGCAGGCGAACAAAATCGTCGTCCCGAGAGCCGCGAGGACGATCACGGCGAGGAGGACGGGGGCAAGCTGTGGATCGAGCCACCCGATCTCGAACGGGCTCGTGTGGTTCATCTCCGCTATGCTACGTCGGTCGGAGAGACACGTATGTGCTTCGGTCATTCTCGGCGCTGTGGCTCTCGGCTACTCTCACGGCAATGCTCGGGCTCCGGAAATGGACGGGTCATATGGCGGTTCTCAGTTCCCTGGAACAATCGAAACCCGTTATCGTCGTCTACCGACTAGATCAGAGTACGCCGCGACGATCAACGGAAAACGCGATCGATACCAATGAACGAGACACGACGACAGATCGAAGCACACGTCCAGGAAAACGTCGGAATCCACTTCAACGAGCTCGTCCGCGAATCCGAGTTCGCGCCGGGTCAGATCCAGTATCACGTCCGGCGGCTGATCAAGGGCGATCACCTCGTCAGAGCTGAGTTCTACGGCCGAACGCACTACTATCCGCCATCGTACGACGAGTGGGAGCGAGCGGCCCTCGCGTTGTTTCGCCGCGAGACGACCCGCGAAATCGTCGTTCACCTGATCGAACACGAGCCCGCAGATCCGGATTCGGTTGCCGACGCACTCGACATCGCCAGGAGTACCCTCGAGTACCACCTCTCCCGACTCGTCGAGCATGAGATCGTCGAGAAGCGCTATGACGACCGAAAACGAGTCACACTCCGGCTCGCGAACCCCGACCGGACCGGTCGACTGCTGTCGGCGGTCGAGCCGACGGTCCCCGACCGACTCGTCGACCGGTTCACCCGACTCGTCGACAACCTGCTCGAGCCTCCGGCTAACTCGCCCTGACGCCGCTGGGCGCGACCGGACAGGTTGTATCGGCCCGATCGCCCTCCCGTATCTCGGTCAGTCTCGGTCGAACCGCCCTCCGCGGAGCCGTAACGACTCGAGCGCACCTCGTATCCGTCACCGCGTGTGAAACCACAGCTCGGTTCCGGTACGACCGTATTCTGGGCACCGGTGTAACCGTGCCGACGGACCGCGCTCCGTTCGTGTAAATCGCGAACACTTAGTACGGTGGCTTTCTACACCTACGATCATGGGATTCGACGAGATGGACGTCGACACGATCTGGATGGACGGGGAGTACGTCGACTGGGACGAGGCGCAGGTTCACGTCCTCACGCACGGACTCCACTACGGAAGCGGCGTCTTCGAGGGCGCACGCTGTTATGACACCGAGCAGGGGCCGGCCATCTTCCGCTGGGAGGAACACTTAGAACGGCTCTTCCAGTCGGCCAAGCCCTACGAGATGGAGATCGACCACTCGGTCGAGGAACTCACCGAGGCGACGATCGAACTCATCCAGCGCCAGGAGCTTCCCTCCTGTTACATCCGCCCGATCGCCTTCTACGGCTACAACTCGCTGGGCGTCAGTCCCAAGGACTGTCCCACCCGCACCGCCATCGCCGTCTGGCCGTGGGGTGCCTACCTCGGCGAGGAAGCCTTAGAGAACGGCATCGACGTGATGATCTCCTCGTGGCGCAAACACGCCTCGAGCCAGATTCCGACGAATGCGAAGACGACGGGACTGTACGTTAACAGCATGCTCGCCGGCGAGGAAGCCCGTCGCAACGGCTACGCCGAGGCGATCGTCCTGAACAAGGAGGGCAACGTCGCCGAAGGTCCCGGCGAGAACGTCTTTCTCGTTCGCGACGGCGAGATCTACACGCCCGGTCTCTCGGAGTCGATCTTGGACGGCATTACGCGCGAGACCGTGATCACCCTCGCGGAGGATCTCGGCTATACGGTCCACGACAACGTCTCGATCTCCCGAGGTGAACTCAACACGGCCGACGAACTGTTCTTTACTGGCTCGGCAGCCGAGGTTACACCGATCCGCAAGGTCGACAACGTCGTCGTCGGCGACGGCTCGCGCGGACCCGTCACCGAGGACATCCAGTCGCGCTTTTTCGACGTCGTCGAGCGCAAGACAGACGAGTACGACGAGTGGTTCACGTACGTCTAACCGACTCGAGCGGGTGCTGACGTCGCACCGAAACCGATTTTGCCTCTTCTCGTGCGGTTTGGGACGACTGACGGCCGAGAGATCGTACGAGGCGTACGCGATCTCGAGTCCCGTGCTCAGTCCGACCCTTCGGGGCCGCTCCGAAGGTCTGGGTCCGGTTCTGGCTCCGACGCCGGGGCGAAGACGCGATCGGAGTAGAGCAACGCGACGAAGACGGCCGCCAGTACCGTCCCGAACGAGACGACGAGATAGCCCGAACGCATCCCGAGATGCTCGAGCAGATACCCGATGAGGGTGGGAAATGCCGCGCCAGTCAGCGTTCCAGCCGTGAAGATGTAGCCGAACACTCGGCCTTCGAACTCGGGGGGCGTGAGATCGCTGATCAGCGCGTCTCGAGCCGGGTTGACGCCGTAGAGGCCGCCGCCGAGGACGAACAGTACGGCGACGAGCGCCGCCGGGTGGAGGTCGAAGACGGCCAGCGCCACCATGCCGACGGTCGCGAGCAGCATACAGCCGATCAACACGAGCCGCGAGTCGTACTCGTCGGTTACCCCGCCCAGGTATAATTGTGTCGCAGCGCCGGCGAGCAACACCAGCGCGAAGTAGACGCTGGCAACCGACTCGGTGCCGACGTAGACGCCGACGGCCTCGAACGAGTGGGCGTACACCGCGACCAGAAACGCCGGGAGAAAGGCGGTGATGGCGTGACTCGTCACACTGCTCGAGACGAAAAAGAAGTAGATCACGGCCATCGGATAGAAGAACGTTCGGGGCTCCTCTCGGGCTAGCTCCGTCGTTGTTGTCGCAGCTGTACCGGTGTCCGTTCGCTGCCCGGACGGGACCGTCTCGAACTCGTCGCTGCGCAAGGCCAGAAAGAGCGCGACTCCGTAGAGGATCCCTCCTACGCCGAAGACGAGGATGATCCGCTCCCAGGATAACAAGAGGATCAGCCCGGCGATAGCAGCGGGCGTCGCAGCGTCGCCGAGTTTCGACGAGGCGCCGAACAAGCCGAGGACCTTCCCCTTGTTTCGGCCGTCAACGTTGTCCGTGATCATCGGGTAGCCGGCCGGGTGGACGACGGCCAGTCCGACGCCGACGATCACCATCGCGAGGGCCATAACGAGAAATCCCCCCTCGAAGCTGGTTCCGAACACCGTCACGACAGGCAACGACCCACCGAGAGTCGGCGCGAACGCGAAGAGAACGTACGCCCCGCCGGCGATCACGAGTCCGGTCGGGAGGAGATAACGGCGATCGATCCGGTCCGCGAGGACACCCAGCGGTGCCTGGACGATCCCCATGCCGATCGAGTACAGCGTAATCAACAGCCCCAGTTGCCACAGTGGGTACTCGAGTGCAACCGCGAGGACAGGGACGAGCGGTGGAAGCACCCGGTAGAAGACGTGCTGAACGAAGTGTGACGAACTGATCAGAACTGCGAACTCGAGTTCGCGCCGAGAGAGACCATACATCGATCTGACGTCGCCCACCACGGCCCTTGACCGTCTGCGTCTCGGCAAAACAGGTCAGTTCTCACTGCGCGAACAGAATCGGAACCGAGTGGGATGGATCCCGCTGCCAGCAGTCTCTCTCGGACGAGTTACTCTCCGTCACTGCCGGCCCACCCGCGACCCGTCTGCGGGTTCGCCGGGAGATCGGAACAGCAATCCGTTCCAGTCATCGCAAACCATATCAATCGTCGTCGGTCGCATCCGCGTTCTTACTCGTGGTCGCCTCGTCGACGACGTCGATCGAGACGCCAGCGTCCATGCCGCGCTGACGGTCCGCATCGCCGAACCCGGCGCTCAAGACCCGCGTGAGCGCATCCTCGACGTCCTCGTCTAGTTCCTCGATTCGGTCCGAGTGAACCTCGATGACGAACCCCGTGGTAATGTTCGGCGACGTCGGCAGAAACAGTACTTCCCTCCCGTCTTCAGTCACTTTCCCCGTCTTGAACGCCGTCATCCGGAGCCCCTCCCAGACCTCGAGTTTGACCGGGGTCTGAAGCGATTCCTGCTCGCCGAAGGCGGTTTCCGCCGCCATCTTCGAGGCGTTGTAGACGACGCGCATAACGGGGACGCGGTTCGCGACGTTGTCGACGAGACGTTCGACGAGCCCGCCGACGGTCGTCCGCATGAGATACCCCACCGAGAGCGTGAGAATAACGAAGACGGTTAACGTGACGAGGACCCGGAGAAACTGGGCGAGCTGTCGTCGGGTCTGGGCGGCCTGGTCGCTCTCGCCCGGAATGAGGGGCTCGAGGGCATCCGGTCGGAGAATGAGTTCAGGAGAGAACCCGGCGACGAGCCCGTAGATCCAGTAGATAACGTAGAGAGTGATGAGAATTGGGCCGAGGACGATCAGCCCGCTCGCGAAGTCCCGCTTCCACGAAGCCATGGTGTGAACCACTCACCAGGGACTAATGAGCCCTTCCCTTTAGCGCCCGAGGATCGCCCGGAGGGCGAATCGTCGGTTTTCATTCCGTTCCAGCACTCGGCGTAGAAGTGCGAATTCCGTTGATCGCCGTCGGGGTCGACTGATATAGATTATCGTCGACGTGCAGCGAGTCGAAAACCCGGTCCTTCTTAGCCTCGCCGCGGTAACCGTTGTACATGGACCGTCGCACACCACCGCAGACCGAAGAGGGCTGGTACGTGCTCCACGACTTCCGGTCGATCGACTGGGATGCCTGGCGCGACGCACCCGAGCGCCGACGTTCACAGGCGATCGACGAGGGGATCGAATATCTCGCCGCGGCCGAACGACTCGAGGACGCCGACGCGGGCGACTCGGCGACGTTCTCCGTGCTCGGCCACAAGGCCGACCTGCTGATCCTCCACCTCCGGCCGACACTCGCGGATATCGACGCCTTAGAGCGCCAGTTCGAACACACCGCATTCGCCGAGTTCACCGAGCGCGCCGACTCGTACGTCTCCGTGACCGAAGTGTCGGGGTATCTGTCCCAGGAGTACTTCGAAGAGGACAGCGAAGTCGAGGATACGGGTATCAAGCGCTACATCGAGTCCCGCCTCGAGCCCGAGATTCCGGACGCCGAGTTCTGTAGCTTCTACCCGATGGACAAGCGCCGCGGCCCGGATCACAACTGGTACGAACTCCCGTTCGACGAGCGTGCCGAGTTCCTCTCGAATCACGGCGAGATCGGCAAAGAGTACGCCGGACGAGTTACCCAGATCATCTCCGGGAGCATCGGCCTCGACGACTTCGAGTGGGGCGTAACGCTGTTCAGCGACGATCCGGCCGACGTCAAGGAACTGCTCTACGAGATGCGTTTCGATCCCTCGAGTTCGCGTTTCGCCGAGTTCGGCCGGTTCCTCTCCGCTCGCCGGTTCCCCGCCGAAAACCTCGGCGCGTACCTCGCAGGCGAATCGGTTCCCCAGAACGGGACGACCGACGCGCACGGTCACCCACACGGCAGGTCGGAGGGGGGCCAGGGCCACGGCTCGAGTGGCCACTCACACGGCGGGTCGGACGGACACTCCCACGGCTCCGACGGCGACTCCGACGGCGGCCCGCATAGTGGCGATTCGGACGTCCGGAGCGAACTCGAGGAGGCGGGCATCTACGCGGGCAAGCCCCACGGTGAGGACGTCCACGCGGTCGTCCTCTACTCGGCGGCCGATCCCGACGAGCTGTTCGAGGAGGTAGAGGGCCTCCGGGCGAACTTCGACCACTACGATACGCACGTCAAGACCGCAGTGTACGAACCGAGCGAGGCGGGCTCGAGCGGGGAGGATGGCGAAACCGGGGTCGTCAGCCTCTGGGAGACCGACCGCGCGGCGAATACGGCCGCCGGCTTCCTCGCGGATCTGCCGGAGGTCGTACGCCAGGCCGGAGACGATACCGAGGGTTCCTGGGGGACGATGGGGATGTTCTACACCGTCAAATCCGAGCACAGAGACGACTTCACGGACACGTTCGGCGATGTCGCCGCGTTGCTCGCCGACATGGACGGCCACCGGAAGACCGACCTGCTGGTCAACCGCGAGAACGAAGACGACATGTTCATCGCCAGCCGCTGGGACTCCCGTGGCGACGCGATGGAGTTCTTCCGGAGCGACGCGTTCTCCGAGACCGTCGAGTTCGGCCGTGACGTCCTCGCCGATCGACCGCGACACGTCTTCCTGGCCTGACCGCCGCGATCGGCGTTCGATTCGTTCGGTCCTCGATTCGGAAACCGACCGCAGTCTGCGGACGACGATGTGTCGATGACGTCACCTGCACTCGCTACCGTACAGTTGCTCGGCGCAGTGGTCGCGATCGCACTCGCGAGCTACGCCTATCGGCACCGTGATCGGCCGGGCGTCATCTGGCTCGTCGCGGTTCTGTTCGGAAACACGGTCTGGATGGTCGCGGCAGGTATCAACTACGCGACTGGGTCAACCACGGTCTCGACGGCGATGTTGCAAGTGCGCTACGTCGGGATCACCGTCGTCCCCGTCGCGCTGTTGTTCTTCGCCCTGTCGTACACCGGCACCGACGAGTGGCTGGGGCGGCGACGGCAGCTCCTGATCGCGTCGCCGGCCGCCGGAGCGCTCGCCCTCGCGCTCACCGACCACGTCCACGGGCTGTTCTACGCGGGCGTCACCCCGGCGTCGAACCCCCAGCAGATCGCCTACGAGTACGGAATGGTCGCGGTGCCGTGGATCGCCTACGCGTTCGTGCTCGTAGTAGCCGCCGCGGCCGTCTTCGTTCGGTACGCGACGATCACCGAAGGTGTCTACCGCTGGCAGGCGCTCGCGCTGGCCGGCGTCGTGTTGATGGGGACCGCCGCCGACGTGCTGTACTTCCTGCCGGTGCCGCCGACCGGGTTCGCGATTACCCCCCTGGCTATCCTCCTCTCAAGTGCGATCGCCGTCGGCCTCGTCGTCCGGTACGACTTCGTCCGTCTCGTCCCTGCGACCCGCGAACTCGGGCGGCGGGAACTCATCGAGCGGATGGAGCTGGGTATGGTGGTACTGGATGCCGACGGCAGGGTCATCGACGTCAATCCCGCCGCGGCCAAACTCCTGGAGTGTGACCTCGAGGCGGTTATCGGCGAGCAGGCACCGGACTCCCTCCCCGGTCCGGAGGGCCCCGCCATCGCCGAACGTACGTTCAACGTCGACGGTATCGACCGCGACGTCGAGATTCGGACTCACCGGGTCGACATCGGCTCGGGGATCACGTTGCTTACCCTCCGGCAACTCGACGATCTGACGGACGTCGTCTCTCACGATCTGCAGGGCCCGCTCATGGAGATCCGCGGGAGCGCAGACATGGCGATCGCGACGGGCGACATCACCCACGTCGATCGCGTCCTCGCCGCCGCCAACCGGATCGACGATCTCGCGACCGACCTGTTAGAGCTCGCACACACGGGCCGAGGACTCGAGACGCGTGAGCCAGTCGAGCTTTCCGAAATCGCCGAGACGGCGTGGAGACATCTCTGGACGCCGGAAACAGAACTCGTCGTCGAGACGGACCGGTCGGTCGTCGGCGATCCAGACCGGCTCCAACAACTGTTCGAAAACCTCCTTCGGAACAGCGTCGAACACGCCTCGAGCGACCACGAACGAGGTGATGACGGTATCGACACGATCGCGTACAGCGAAGCGACGGGAGACGACGTCACCCAGGCACAGCGGACGACTCGTAAGTCCACTCGAGAATCGAACTTCGGTCCGGTCGACGAGCGCGAGACCGCTCCCGCAGACGGGGGTCGTATCGTCGTCGGCTCGCTTCCTACCGGGTTTTACGTCGAGGACGACGGACCGGGTATCCCGCCCGAGAAGCGAGAGCGAATCTTCGAGAAGGGGTACACCACGTCGCCGACCGGAACCGGGCTCGGGCTGAGCATCGTCGGCCGGATCGTCGCTGCCCACGGCTGGTCCGTCCGCGCGACTGACGGCCCGCTCGGGGGAGCGCGAATCGAGATCACGGACGTCGATTTCGTCGACGACTCCGAGCAGATCGAGTGACGGCGCATCGAATAGCCAGCACGATCGATTGAATCGGCCGGTGTTGCCATCTGAGCGGTCGGCTCGAGCGTCGAGTTCGAGATGAATTCTCTCTCGGTTCGGCTGGTCCCGGTTACGTCGCGGTAGGTCTCCGGTGAGTTCCGGGTTAGCTAACGTACTAACGGGTCATGGACCGACGTGTGGTATGCACGTTTCGACGGGGCGGCGCCGATTGCTCGCCTCCTGTGGGGCCGGTGTTGGGTTCGTCCTCGCCGGATGTATCGAAACCACGATCGACGACTCGAGTTCCGAGGGCGACGACTCGAGTTCCGAAGCGATCGGTGACGACGCTGGAGACGGAACGACGGCTGGAGCCGACGGCGACGATCCCGCGGCGTCGTCGGACGGCGGGCACAATCCCGAGGCCGATGCCGAAAACGCCCAATCCGAGGAGGCAGACGACGCGCTTTCCGTGGATGGTGCCGAGTACGAGTCGATCGACGGCGGTCCGCCGATCGGAGAGCTCGTCGAGTGGGGTGACTCCTACGTCATCGACATCGAGATGCGCAGAGCCAGTGCGGGGGATTTCGAGGGAACCGGCAGGCAGGTCGTTCACCAGGGGGAGTTTCACTACGAACTCTCGATGGACGACGGGAAACTCGAGATCTATCAGTTCGATTCGACCGAGTACTACGTCTTCGGCGGCCACTGTCGCGAACGGGAGCCGACCGAGCCCGACCTCCACGTGCTCGAGCCCGAGAGACGACCCGGTGAGGTGTTTCCGGAGACGGAGCCGATCGCGAGGACGACGATCGACGGCTCGGACGTCTACGTCTACGAGATGCCGGCGTCACCCGAGAACGAGTACTGGTATCTCAGCACGTCGACGGGCTATCCGGTTCGGTTCAGATCCCAGCGAGTCACCGCAGAGTTTCGCTCCTGGGACGAGACTGAGTCGATTTCGCCGCCGGAGATGGAGTGTGAGAGCTGAGACGGATTGCCGTCCCGATATACCGGTGCAACCGCCACACGGGTCGCGGGTGCGCCGGAACTGACTTACAGTAAACCGTATCAGTCGTCGCGATAGACGCCGACCCGGTCGAGACCGACGGTTACGACGGTTCCCCGTGGCCGGTTGTCCTCGACGCGAAACTCGGCGTCGATGCTCTCGAGGACGGTCGCAACGAAGTACAGTCCCGCGCCGATTCCGGCACGCCGATCCGCGTCGTCGCCGACGTTCGTGAGGCGACGTTTCTGCGCGTCGGGGATGCCGACGCCGTCGTCGGCGATCGAAACGATGACTCGCTCGTCGGTCACCTCGAGGTCCACCTCGACGGTCGATCGGTCGCGGTCGGTGTGGGTTATCGCGTTCGTGAGCAGTTGTTCGAAGACGGCCCCGAGCGTCGGCGTTCCCACGACCGACAGCGGCTCGTCGTCCGCCGTCGCCCAGTCGACGGTGAGGTCGACGTCGGTCTCGCGCCGACAGCGCTCGAGTTCCGCGGAGAGAATCGCACGGAGGTCGCAGGGTTCGGATTCCGTTACTCGTTCCTCGGAAAGGACGTCGATCAGTTTGGCGGCGGTGTCAGTGAGTTCGAGGGCGTGTTGGCTCGCCTCGAGTATCGACTCGACGGACTCCCGGTCGTCCGGACCGACCCGGTCTCGAAGCTGATCGCCCCAGCCGACGATCATACTGACGTCGTTTCGGAGATCGGTCCGGAGAATCTCGTTGACCAGCGCGAGTCGATGGTTTCGGTCGCGGAGTTCGCGCGTGATGCGGACGCGCTCGATCGCGTACTGGATCGTCCGAACGAGAATGTCGACGCTGATCCGGCCTTTGACGAGATAATCCTGTGCGCCCCGTCGGATCGCTTCGACCCCGACGCCGCTTTGGCCCGTCAGCACGACCACCGGAACGGAGGGTGCGCGCTCGACCATCGCGTCGACCGTCTCGAGGCCGTTGCTGTCCGGAAGACCGAGATCGAGCAGGACGATGTCGATGCGATCGTCGGTAACCCGTTCGAGTCCGTCCCCGAGCCGTTCGACGTGCTCGATCTCGGTGACCTCGACCGATCGATCCTCGCCCTGTGTCCCACGTTCACTTCCGTGTTCGACGAGCAACCGCTCGACGAACTGCGCGTCGTTGGGATTATCCTCGACGAGCAGAAGAGTCGTTCCCTCTGACGAGTCCATACGCGTCTCTGTGCACAGTCCCTCCTAACCGTTACGTTCACTCGATTCGTCATCGGCTTCGGAGGACAAAACGAATATGGCGGTCCACTCGGTACTGGACCCATGACCTATCGTGACGCTGATATCCCGGCGGAAAATCATCGAGCGCTCGAGGCGTTGACACTGCTCTCGAAGAAGTGGTCGCCGATCATCCTGCTCATGTTACAACATCACGGCTCGAAGGGCTTTAACGAGCTTCTCGAGGGAGTCCCGGACATCTCGTCGAAGGTGCTCTCGGATACGCTCGATACGCTTCAGGAGGCGGGACTGATCGAGCGACGAGTGGTCAGCGAGTCGCCGCTTCGCGTCGAATACGACCTGACCGAGGCCGGACGGGATATGGAGCCCATCTTCGAATCGCTGGCCGACTGGGTCGAGGAACATCTCGAGACGACGACACGAACGGTCTTGCTCGCCGACGGCGACCGACGGATCACGGAGATGTACCGACAGTGGCTGTCGGATCGATACACCGTCGTCCGGGCACACGATAGTAAGGAGTTCTACGAGCGGTTCGACGATCGAATCGACGTCGTCCTCCTCGACGCCGGTCTACCCGGAATCGATCCACGACGCTTCGTCGACGACGCGAAAGAGCTCTGTCGAACGGCCCTCATCGTCGGTGACCGACCCGATCCCGAACTGCTGTCCGTCGACTGCGACGATATCTTGCGAAAGCCGTTCGTCCGTGAAACGGCCCTCAAAACGGTCGCCGATCAGCTCTCGCGTCTCGAGGAGTCCGAAGACCAGCGCGCCCGGACGGCGCTCGAGGCAAAGCGATCGCTGTTCGAGTCGATCTATTCGACCGAACAACTCGAGGAGGAACAAGCCTATCGAGACGCGCTCGCGCGTCTCACCGAACTCGAGCGACAGGAGTCGGAGTGAGCTCGAGAAACGGAAATCGGAGCAAGGCGACCGCGAGTCATACGGATCGCAGACCGTATCAAATGTTGCCGTCGGAACTCGTTTCGTCGTAGAAAAAGTAGGCAGCGACGCCAGCGAGGCCCAACGCGAGGGTGACGTACGGCCAGCGTCCGGCGTTCCGTTCAGTAAACGATGCGTGTGCCGCGACGAAAATCGCAAAGCCAACGTGGGCGAGCGCCGTCGCGAGCAGAAACGAGGCCAGATCCATCGTATCCGACGTTTCTATTTCGTATCGATAGCCGTTTCGAACTCGACCGATCCGCTCGAGGTGAAGCCGCGAGCAGCCGCGATTTCACCGACGCTGGCCGACGAGAGCCCGACCATACGTGAGGAGTCGTATCACTCCATAGGGGTTTCAGCCCGGCAGATCGGGCGTAAAACGCGACTATAAGTTGTGATCCGGATCGTCCTCGACTGTGCGTTTCATCGAGTCCCGACGCGATTTGGCGTCACGGCCGGTCGCCTCGAGCAGGAAATCGTTTTTCGCGTCGACGGCATCACCGGCGGCCTCGAGTTCGTCCGGTCCGAGTTCCGTCGGATCGCGCTCGTGGAACTCGACGCCGAGTTTGTCCTTCTTGCCGGAGTATTCGACTGCACCGACGATGATCTTCTCGAAGACGGGGTTGTCGGGTTCTCCGACGACGTAGAGGTCGCTTCCCTTGTACTCCTCGGTGGTGGTTATCGGGCCGAAATAGTCCTCGACCGTCGACTCCATATCGGGAATTCGTTCCTCGAGATATTCACCGCGACGCATCTTGTACTCCTTCATGGATTGGAGATACACGGCGGGGTGTTTACCTCTTTTCATAGGGGATGTTTTGGATAGTCAACAGAATTCGGCGGCCACCCGCCCAGCGTTCGAAGACGCGGTCTCGGCGAACAATCCGAGAACGAACTGCAACCGGCAGGCGTTACTGGACGGGGCGTTCCCCGAGATACCCCTTTCGACACTCGGGGCAGATGTCGCCGGCGCGCAACGAACCGCGGTCGTCGACGTCGACGTAGTCACAGCGTGGACAGTAAAACTCCGTCGGGACGTCCTCTGACTGCCGATCGGGCGTATCGCCCGGGTTCGGAGCGGGTTCGGCCCGTTGGATACCCGATCCGGAGTCGGTAGCCGGATCGGTATCGACGTCGGCGGCGTCGAGGATCTCCGACTCCGTCGCGATCGCTTCGGCACCGCTCGAGGAGTCGACCGTCGACTCGTCGTGTTCGAGGACGATCGCGTCGTCTTCGATCGGTTCGTCCTCGAGGCTGGTCTCGGACGACGATTCCGGCTCGTCGTCTGCCCGTTCGGGCCAGGACGTGGCGTCGTCGGGCTCCGCGTCGACCGGCGGGCCAACGTCGTCCGACTCCGGCCACTCGCCGCGCTCGCGGTCGTCGGCCGGCCGATTGGCTGTCTCTTCGTCGAGGATCTCGCCGTCGTCCGTGATCGGCTCGCCGCTCTCGTCGGTCGGGACGTCGAGATCGTCCGATTCCTCGCGTTCGTCAGTATCGCTCGAAGCGGGCGCGGGATCGGCGTCAGCCGGTTCGTCGGTCGACACGTCCTCGTCGGGTTCGGCGTCAACGATGACCGCGTCGGAGGTCGCTTCGTCCGGCGGGGGTGTCGTCTCGGCCACGTCCGGCTCCCCGTCAGCAGTTTCGGTGACGTCTGCGTCGGGAGTGGGGCGTTGAGCGGTCGGTTCTGGCTCGGAATCAGTGGGCGAACGATCGTTCGAGTCGGCGGCGAGACTCGTCACTTCGGTGTTCTCACTGATGACGTTGCGCTCGCCACAGCGGACACACTCTTCGAACTCCTGTACGGTGACGACGACCTCACTGCCCCGTTCTTCGCGCTCGCGTTGAACTTCCGGCTCACCGTAGGCATGCCCGAGCAGCGAACATCGCAGGACCATTGTCCCATCGTACCGATCGAGGGCATAAAAAACGTACTGGCTACGTCGGACGCTCACGTGGTGGCGACTTTCACGTGTGCGATCCGGGAACGACAAACGTCAAATCCCGGGTGGTCGAATACGGTACTGGATGAGAGTCAAGCGGGAGTACCGAGACCGTGCGGGGACAGAGGTGGCGGTACTCGACGCCCTCGTCGACCGCGCGGACGACGGGATGACCGTCTTCGAGCTTCGAGCCGCCGTCGAAGCCGAGATCGACGACCTGGAGGAGGCGCTCTCGACGCTCAAAGCCGACGGGTTGATCGTCGTCGACTCCGACGGAAGCGAGACGGTTATCAAACCGGACGATCGAGTCGTTCCCGACGAACCGCTCGACGTCGACGACGAGCAGACGATCGGCGACTGGATCCGCGACCGATTCCCGTTTTGACACCGACACGATTCGTCGCCCTCGAGTAGACTCGAGCGACCGAATCGAAACCCCTGAGAGGCCCACGCCCCTCTGGGTAGACATGACCGTCATCGAGTCCGTCCACGCGGACCACGGGGCGACCTTCGGCGAGCGCGGCGGCCGGAAAATCGTCGAGCACTTCGGCCGACCCGAACGAGCACACCGCGCGGTTCGAAACGGCGTCGGCCTCATCGAGGCCGTCTATGGCGTGATCGTCGTCGAAGGCGACGACCGCTGCGAGTACGTTGACAACGTCGTCTCCAACCGCGTGCCAGCCGAGGACGGCCAGGGCTGTTATGCGCTCGTGTTAGGCCCACAGGGAGGGATCGAGGTCGAACTCTACATCTACAACGCCGGCGAGCGGCTTCTGTTGTTCGTCCCGCCTGAGACGGCTGAACCGCTCGCCGAAGACTGGTCCGAGAAGGTGTTCATCCAGGACGTCGAGATCACCGTCGCGACCGACGAGTACGCGATCTTCGGGATCCACGGCCCCAAGGCGACGGAGAAGATCGCGAGCGTCTTAAACGGAGCCGCCTCCCCCGACGAGCGCCTCTCGTTCGTCCGCGGGACGATGGGCGACGCCGGCGTCAGCGTCGTCCGCACGGACGCGATCACCGGCGAGGAGAGCTACGAGGTGATCTGTGGCGTCGACGACGCCACGGACGTCTACGACGTCCTCCTGAATCAGGGACTGAACGCCGCTCCGTTCGGCTACCGAACCTTCGAGAGCCTCGCACTCGAGGCGGGCTCGCCGCTTTTCGGCACCGAACTCGAGGGACGGATTCCGAACGTGCTCGGACTCCGAACCGCACTGGACTTCGAGAAGGGCTGTTACGTCGGCCAGGAAGTGGTCTCCCGCGTCGAGAACCGCGGCCGTCCGAGCAAACGACTCGTCGGGCTCACGCTCGACACCGACGCGACGCTCGAAGCCAGTGAGAGACCGACGGACCAACCGGTTCCGGAGGCGGGTGCGGCCGTCTTCGACGGCGACTCGAGCGTCGGCGAGGTCACGCGAGCGGGCGTGAGCGAACTGCTCGAGGTGCCGATTGCGCTCGCCGTGGTCGCATACGACGTAGAGAACGATCAGTTGTCGGTTCGCGTCGACGGCGAGGAACTCCCGGCGGTCCGAACGGACCTGCCGTTCGTCGACGGCTCGGATCGGTCCGGTCGGCTCCCGACTTACGAGTGAGCCGGGTTGCTGTCCCGATCTCCCGGCGCAATCGCCCTAGTGCTTTGGCAAGCCTGCACTGTAGGGTCGAATTCGGTGGTGTGGTTCGATTCGATCCTGCAGTCGACGCTTGTCGAAGTACTAGGGGTCGCAGGTGCGCTGGAACTGACTGACAGTAAACCGTACGAGACGGTCCGGTGTCCGTCAGTTTGAACGCGACAGTGCAAAACGGCGTCCCAGGACAGTGGGACGAAAGGTGTCCCGATGCGATCGGAGAACGGTCACTCGACGCCGTCGTCGGTCGCGTCGTCGTCCACGTCGGATTCGTCCTCCGACGGTACCTCGAACTTGTGGAGACGGGCCTTCATGATTCGCGTGTTCTCGACGCTCTCGACGGTGATTCGGACGCCATCGTAGGTGATCTCCTCGCCTTCCTCTACGAGGCGGCCGGCGCGGTTGAAGATGAAGCCGGCGATCGTCTCGAACTCCTCGCCCTCGGGGAGGTCGATCTCGAGGGCCTCGTTGACGTCTTCGATGTTGACCTCGCCGCGGACGAGGACGGTTCGCTCGTCGAGTTCCTCGACGGGCTCGTCCTCGCCGGTTTTCAGGATCTCGCCGACGATCTCCTCGATCATGTCCTCGACGGTCACCAGCCCCTCGGTCGTGCCGAACTCGTCGATGACGATCGCCATGTGCATTCGATTCTCCCGCATCTCGGTCAGCAGTTCGTCGATGTTCTTCGACTCGGGGACGTGCAGCGTCGGCTGGATGAGGTCGGCGAGTTCGAGGTCTTCGGTTTCTGTCTCGCCGTAGTTCAGATCGCGAACGAGATCCCGGATGTGGACGACGCCCTGGACGTTGTCGAGACTCCCCTCGTACACCGGGATCCGGGCGTGGCCGCTCTGGATACAGGTCTCGATTGCTTCGTCGATCCCCGCGTCTTTCGGCACCGCCGTCATATCGAGTCGGGGCGTCATCACCTCCTTGACGATGGTGTTGTTGAAACGGAAGATGCGGGTCAGCATCTCGTGTTCTTCCTCCTCGAGAACGCCCTCGCGCTCGCCGGATTCGATCATCTCCTGGATCTCGTCTCTGGTGACGTACGGCGACTCGATCGCGCCCGTCGAGCCGGTGAGCTTGTTCACCTGGCGGGTGAGGTAGTCGAAGAGGACGATCAGCGGGAACAGCAGGTACTCGGTGCCTTTCAGCGGCTTCGAGATGCGGATCGCCCACGACTCGGTGTTCTCGACCGCGTAGGACTTTGGGACGCTCTCGCCGAACAGCAGGACGATCGCGGTGATGCCGAACGTCGCGAGGATCACCCCGAGCAGGCCGCCGAAATGAATCGAGAGGACGGCGGTCGCGATCGAGGACATCGCGATGTTGACGATGTTGTTTCCGACGAGAATCGTCACGAGCAACCGGTGTGGGTCGTCTTTCAACTCCTTTACGAGGTCGGCGCCCGCGATGCCGTCCTCGACCATCCCCTCGAGGCGGTGTTTCGGGAGGTTGAACATGGCGATCTCCGAAGAGGAGAAAAAGCCGGAGAGCGCGATGAGGACGACGACTGCGACCGCGCCGAAAATCGTCACCGTCGACTCGGCGACCTCGAGTCCGACGACGGGAACCTCGTAGACGAGCACGATCTCGAGCGGGAGAGAGAACGCCATCGATGGTGGGGCTTGTCGCCGAATCGGTTAACCGTTTACCATTCTTTCGTCCGCTCGATCGTCGACGATACGTTTACCGGGCTGTTTCCCCAACGAGCGTGTATGAGCGACCGCACCGACGTGCCGATCACGTTCTACCGGCTCCAGGGCTGTCCGTACTGCGAGCGCGTCACTCGCCTCCTGCAGGCGTACGATCTCGACTACCGCTCGCGGTTCGTCGAACCGATGCACTCCGATCGGGACGTGGTCAAACGCGTCGCCGGCGTCCGGACCGTCCCGGTCATCGTCGACGAACGAACCGGCGTAACGATGGCCGAGAGCGCAAACATCGTCGACTACCTCGAGTCGACTTACGGCGAGGAGAGCGAGACGGCGGGTCCCGCGGCCGCCGCCGGGGCGGGGGGTGAGGACTGATGCCCGAGTTCGACGTCGTCGACCTCGAGCCGACGGATCATCCCGAACCCGGCGAGCGGGTTCCCGACTTCACTCGGCCGCTGGTCAACCACGAGTACTGGGAGGATCGATCGCTGTCGGAACTCGTCGACGCCGGCGATACCGAAAGCGAATCCGGCGGTTCGGAACCGACGATCGTCGTCTTCACGCCGATGGTCGGCTCGTTTCTCGCCACGTACGTCTGGGACGAGCTCGCGGAGCGGGAGTGGGACGAGCGAGCCGGTCGCGTCGTCGGGATCACGGCCGCGAACCCCTACGCAGTCAAGCGCTTCCTCGAGGAAAACGACCTCCCGTTTTCCCTCTTTGCCGATCCGGCCAACGGCGTCGCAAAATCGTACGACGTCGTCCACGATCTGGACGGAATGGCCGGCATCACCGAGCCGAGGCTTGCTTTCCTCGCGCTCGAGTCGGACCTGTCCGTCGCCGACGCCTGGGTCGCCACCGAGTGGCCGGGGTTTCCCGACTACGACGACCTCGAGGAACGGTTCGGCCTCGAGTAGTCGACGGGCTCGAGTCCTCGGAGTAGTCGAATCAGAAGCCGCCGACTGGCTCGAACGTTCCGTCGGAGTCGAACGTCTCGGTGCCGTCAGTGCCGTTCGTGAACGTCACGCGAACCGCCTCGGGTTCCCACGCCGAGTCGACGCGAACCAGCCGCGGCTGGGGTGCCCAGTCGTCGGTCATCCCCCGCCTGCGGATACAGATGTAGCAGTGGACCCGGTCGTCCTCGCGGACGACGTGCGTGACGCGTGCGTCGGTCGACTGCCCCGACGAGCCGACGATGATCCCGACGACGAACGCCTCGTCGAACGCCGTCTCCTCGAGAAACGTGCGGTCCTCGTCGGCTAGCTCGGCGTCGGTCTCGGCGGCGAACTCCGACGGCGGCTCGAATCGTTCGACGTGGTCCGGCCGCGTCGCCAGCGCGGCGTCTTCCTGTTGGACCCACCTGCTGATCGAGCGAAGCCGCTGTGTCTCGAACTCGAGGCGGTCGGCGCGAAACGACGGCCGCGAACACACCGTGGGGAGGCCCGTGGTACAGCCGGCGAGCGTCGTCGTTCCGACCGCCGCGAGGAGCGTACGACGGCGGACCGTGGCCGTCGAAGGGAGGGCAGGACGGCGCATAGTGGTGACGTAGCCCCGAACTGGTAAGTAGCTTGTCTCGGTACGTTTTTGTCCGCCACGACGAGACGCGTGGGTATGGATTCGGAGGACCTCGAGCGCGCCGCACGGACGATTCGCGAGGGCGGGCTCGTCGTCTACCCGACCGAGACGGTCTACGGCCTCGGCGCAGACGCGCTCGATCCCGACGCCGCCGACCGCGTCTTCGCCGTCAAGGGCCGGGACCGGTCGAAACCGATCTCGCTCGGCGTCCCGCGGTTCGAGACCGCACTCGAGGAGGGGTACGTCGAGGCGAACGAGCGCGAGCGGCGCTTCGCGGAGGCGTTTCTCCCCGGTCCCGTCACGCTCCTCTGTCGGCGCGGCGACGTCGTCCCCGACGCCCTCACCGCGGGCCGGGACCGCGTCGGGATCAGAGTGCCCGACTGCGAGCCCGCGCTGGCGTTGCTCGAGCGCGCCGAGCGCCCGATCACGGCGACAAGCGCGAACCTAAGCGGGGAGCCGAGCGCCCGTCGCGTCGAGGACGTTGCCCGGCAGGTTCGCGACGAGGCGGTCGTTCTCGACGGTGGTGAGACGCCGGGAGCCGAGAGCACCGTCGTCGATCTCTCGAGGGGGACGATCCACCGCCGGGGCGCACTCGCCTCGGAGATCGACGCGTGGCTGGCGGAAAACTGACCCGCGACCGCCGGCGTGCTCACGGTCTCGTTTGATATCGACGGGCGTGGAACCGTCGGCAATGACGGCTCGAACTCTCGTCTGTTACGGCTCGAGCGAGGGCCAGACCGCGTCGATCGCCGAGCGGATAGGCGACGCCCTCGAAGCCGACGGATACGACGCGACGCTCGTCCACCTGAAACACCCGCCGGCGGATCTCGACCTCGAGGCATACGACGGCGTGATCGTCGGTGGGTCGATCCACATGGGTCACCACCAGCGGTACGTGACCGAGTTCGTCCGCGATAACGTCGAGGCGTTGAACCGGCTCCCGTCGGCGTTTTTCTCCGTGAGTCTGTCGGCAGCGGGCGACGATCCCGACTCGCAGGAGACGGCTCGAGAGCTGCTCGCCGAACTACCGACGGAGACGGGCTGGGAGCCCGACCGGACGCTTACCGTTGCGGGCGCGCTCAAGTACCGACAGTACGGCCTCCTCAAACGGTTCGCGATGCGCGGAATCGCCGGGAGAGCCGGCGGGGATACCGACACGTCCCGGAACCACGAGTACACCGACTGGGACGAAATCGAGTCGTTCGCCCTCGAGTTCGCGACGGACTGCCTCGAAGAGCGGCCGTCGGTTCGAAGCGACGGTCCCGACGTCTGATACGGTCTGCTGTAAATCGTTACCGGCGAAACCACGAGCCGTCTGTGGTTTCACCGGTAAACCGTTACAGCAATCCGTATGAGCCAGCAGTCCGTCGACCGCCGAACGGTCACAGCCCGACGGCGACCACGAGGACGAACAGTAAGAACACCACCGCGAGGAGGATTCCGACCGCGAGCGGGACGTTCTCCATCGCCTTTTCGTGAAACGCCATCGCGTCGTACTCCTCGCGGAACGCCTCGAGGTTCTCCTCGTCGTAGAAGTATTTGCGCTTCAGCGCGAACCGCTCGGTGACCGCACAGCCGGTACAGACCGGTTCGTTCTCGAGTCGTTCCGTCCGAACGTGGTCGGCGCAGTTGATGCTCCCACAGTTCGAACAGTAGGTGACGGGTCCGTCGCCTCGAGCGCCGCCAGTGTCACAGTGAACACACCGGTGTAAGTCGTTCGTCGTCTCCGTCCACGAGAGGCCGGCGGCGTAGTACTCGTATCGGTAGTCGTACTCGCCGAGAGTGAGCCGGGAACGGACGTGGGGGAGGTAGACCGGGTTGATCGACTGGATCGAGACATCCGACTGGGTGGGCGTACAGGTCTTCTCGTAGTCGACGTTGTTGTCGCCGGTGTAGTGGACCGTCGTCGTGTGGATGGCCCGGAACTTGTCGACCGCCCACTCCCTGTACCCCGTCTCGGTCCGGCCAAAGCGCGACTGCTCGAGGTCGTCGAACCCGTTCTCGAGGTTTCGCTCGTACTCGTCGAGATCGATCCGAGGTGCGGTTCGACCAGCCACGAGCGACCGGAGTTCCGACCGGACGACTCGCGGCGGTTCGCGATCGGCACGGATCACGAGGTCGGTCGTCTCGTCCAGGCTGTGGACGACGCCGACGGATGTCTCGAAGGTGGCGCTCGTCCTGCCCGAGACCCGGACCGTCGGCTCGAGTTCGAGCGTCGTCTCCGGGTCGGGAACCGATGCGGACTCGAGGTTCTCGACCGCGTCGACGACCTCAAGAAGCGGCGCGTGATCCCCCGCAGTCGGGTGGGTGGGCCACAGGGCCTCCTCGCAAAGGATCTCGATCCGGCCGTTGTAGAGATCCATCCCGATCTCCTCGCCGATCTCTCGGAGATCCGCCCCGTCGAGCAGTTCGACGCTGCCGTCACCGTCGCCGAGGTCGTGTGCGTACTCCCTCGCGGGGCCGGTGAACCGGCCGGTCGTGGCGACCATCCCGCGTCTCGGTCCGTCGTACTCGTACGTCGCGACCGCGGAGTGGAGCTTCTGGACGACGGGGCGGCTGACGGTATCCGTGTGCTTGCACTCGACGACCACTGCGCGCCGCCGGCCGTCGACGACCTCCTCCATCAGCACGTCCCGACCCTCGTCGGCCGTCCGCGCCGACTGGCGGACGTTCTCGTAGCCGAGGTGACGGAAGACGTCCACCATCAGATCCTCGAACTCGTAACCCGAGAGTTCGTCGAGTAGCGCCATCGCGTTCACCGGGTCTTACCTGTCGGGAAGACGATAATCTTTCGGCCTCGCTCGAGCGGCACTGTGTCCTTCGAGTCACCTGTGGTCCTCGAACCGACCGACAGTAAGGGGCACGTTTTTCCACGCCGGTCGACAAGAGCCGTCAATGAGTTCGTTCGAGACCCCACACGAGACCGAGCGCGGATTCGGTCTCTCGAGTCGCGAGGTCCAGGTGATCGGCGGCGCGAGCGCGTTGATGACGATCACCGTTGCCCTGATGTACGTCTTCGCGATGACGCCGCTCGCGGTCGTCAACGACTACCTGTTCGCGGCTCCGATCCTCGGCGTCATCGTCTACGGGGCGGCGATCATGGGCGGCGAGCTGATCGCCGAACGCGGCGTCAAAGGCGGCGATATGGGCATCGCGTTCGTCGGCATGGTCGTCTTGCAACTCGCGTTCGGCGTCTTCGGAGCGGGCATCATCTCCTTTGCGCCCGCCGACGCCCGCGTGACGATCCTCGGGATCACCGCCGTCGTAACCGCAATCGTGACCGCGATCATCACGGGCTACGTCTACGCCCGCTCGAGCACGTTCGAACACTGGGGTCGGTTCGCTAACTTCGCCTTTCTCGGCGGCGTCGTCGTCATCGCCATCGGGACGTTCGTTCTACCGGTGTTGTTGCTCGTCGGCTTCGTCTTCATCTTCCTCGGCTTTCTGCTCCGACTCGGATACGAGATCTGGCAGGTCCGAGACAAACGCGACGCGTCGACCGCGCTCCAGACCATCGGCGTCTACATCGCCGTCGCCGGTGTCTTCGTCCACGTCCTCCAGCTCGTGATGCGGTACGTGCTCTCACAGGAGTGAGCAGTTCCAACGGCGACGGTCGGCCGAGAAGCGCCGATCCGTGTTCCACGTTCGGAGTTGACAGGAATTCAGATCGATCCGACGAAAGAGCTTAGAAAGTGCATACAGTACGCATACGTGTGAGTACCTCGATCAGAGTCTCCGAGGAGACGAAAGCGAAACTCGACCGCCTCAAGCGCGGCGACGAGAGCTTCGACGACCTGCTCGAGCGGCTGGCGACCGACGAGGAGCCGATCGACGTCGGATCGTGGGATTCCGAAACCGCGGACCGTGCCCGCGACGCCGTCGATCGGTCCCGGTCGAGCTTCAAGCGATGACGTTTCTCGACTCGTCGGTCATCATCGACATGCTCGAGGGTATCGAGGAAACCGTCGAGTACGTCGAAGATCAGGGCGGACCGTATCTGACGTCGACGATCTGCGTCTACGAAGTTCTCGAGGGACCGCTCGGAAGCGGCCGAACCGACGTTCGTGCCGAACGACAGCGCTTCGGCGGTGTTCGCGCTCTCGAGTTTAACGAGGACCTCGCGTTAGAAGCGGCCCGGTTGCAGGACGAACTTCTCGCCGATGGCGAGCGGATGGCCGTTCGGGACCTGCTGATCGCGGCAACCGCACGGTCGACCGGGGATCACCTCGTCGTTGCCGATGATGACCTCCGAACGGACGCACTCGAGTCGACGGTTCGGGTGACGAACCTCCGAGAGCGATAGATCAAAAATTGAGCGCCATCGGGGGACTCGACCGTTCGAGCGCTCTGCCTACGCGTCTACTTCGTCGTCGCTTCCCCCTTCGTCTGATTCCGCCGCGACGACCTCCTCGAACGCCTCGAGGATGACCTGTTTGGTCACCGCGCCGCGGGAGGTCCAGTGGTGGGCGTAGTCGAGCATGTCGTCGTAGATGTCGGGCTTGCAGCCCGCCGCCTTGGGGTGACCGCCGCCGTTGACTCGCCCCGCGACCTCGTGGCAGCGGTCGAACGCGTCGGTTCCTCGGATCGAGGCGGAGCCAGCGGGTTTGACGATCACCGAGGCGTCGGCACCCTGCTCGCGCATCGCCTCCGCGACTTCGTTTTGCGAACAGCGCCCGTAGGTGATCCCCACCGTGTAGCCGCCGATCTCGCGCAGCTCCGAACGGCCGACCGCGCGGTCGATCAGCGCCTCCTTCTCGACGCGACGCTCGGTGATGAACTCCTGGACCCACTCGGGGAGGTCGACACCGTACTCGCGGACGACCTCGACGTACTCCGCGGGCTCGGTCCAGTAGGCGTAATCCGCCAGGTCGTCGCTTCGAGAGTCCTCCCGGAGCCAGAGGTCGTGATCGCGCGTCACGGCGGCGAGTTCCTCGTACACCGGGTTGAACTCGTACTCGAGCGAGCGGAAGACGACGTCGGCGCTACACTCCTCCTCGGAGTCGCCGACGACGAGTTCGACTCCCGCCTCACGGACGGCCGCGGCGACCTCGTCGTCCCACTGGTGATGGTCGTACCACGCGACGCGCTCGGCCCTCTCGAGGGCGGCGTCGAGTTCCGCCTCGACGTACTCGTAGCGATCCGGCGCGAGATCACAGACGTAGAGGCCGATGCCGTCGGCGGCGTGTTCGGCCACCCGGGCCAGCGCGTCCTCGACGTCGTGGGGACTTGCCGGGACGAGCGCGACGGAGTGGGGCGTCGGCTCGGGTGTCTCGAGCGGATCCTCGTCGGCACCGAGAACGGCCGCGTCGCTCCCGGTTTCGTCGGCCGAATCGTCGAAACCGGCGTCGGGGTCGGGGACGTTTCTGACGTCGTCGTAGGCCTCCCGGATCAGCGCGACGCAGGCCAGCCCGTCGGCGTCGGGGTCGGCGACGACGGCGACGTCGGCCCCCTCGAGTGCAGCCTCGGTTCGTTCCGCCTCTAAATCGTCCTCGAGCGTGTCGGGGAGAAAGAAGCCGGTACCCGGCAAGACGGATTTGCGGGCGATCGACAAGTCGCTGCTGTCGATGAGATCGTCGTACATACCCCCGAATGCGGGCCGACGGCGGAAGTACCCCCCGGTCCCGGTTACGCGCTCGCGCTCGCGTCGTCGTCGACCGTCTCGAGTTGGCGAACGGTGAGGACGGGAACCGGCGAGACTCGGACGATCCGTTCGGCGACGCTCCCGAGCAGGAGTCGGTTCTCGCCGTGACGGCCGCGGGTCCCCGTCGCGATCAGGTCGGCGTCGATCTCGCGAGCGTACTCACAGATTTCGGCACCCGGACGACCCTCGCGAACGGCGGTCGTCACCGCTCTGTTGGCCCGGTTTTCGACGGTCGCGAGCGCGGCGTCGGCGTGGGTCTCGAGAGCGGTTCGCAGTTCCTCCCGGAGCTGTTCGGGAGAGGCGTCGACCTCTCCGGCGTCGACGACGGAGAGTGCGTGGACGTCGGCGTCGAACCGATCGGCGAGGTCGAGCGCGACGTCGACCGCGCGCTCGACGCTGTCGGAGCCGTCCGTAGCGACAACGACCGTATCGAACATGGACGGGGATTTCTTCCGGAGCGGCTTAAATACCCCCGGTACCGCCGTCGAACCCCCGCAATTCGCCGACGGGGGAGCATTTTTTGTACCGGGCAACAGACTGGCGGGTATGGACGATAGCGAGCAGTTTTCGGTCGACACGGTTCTCGCGCCGGTCGACGGGAGCGACGAGTCCGCCACCGCCGTCGAGTACGCCATCGCAATCGCCGATCGGTACGATGCCTCCGTCCACGCACTGTACGTTCTCGGCCACGGAGTCGTTCGCGGGATAGACGTCGGAACCGTCGAGGAGACGGTCGTCGCAGAGAACACCCAAGGGTTTTTCGACGACATCAGCAACGTCGCCGAGAACGCAGGCGTCCCGCTGTCGACGTCGGTCGACGACGGCTTCTCACAGAGTCGGAAAACCCGCCATCCCGGCAACGTCGTCCTCGATACCGCCGACGAGATCGACGCCGATTTCATCGTCCTTCCACGCGAGCCGGTAACCGACGCCGCCTCGGCAGAGGTTCTCGAGAAGGTCGCCGAATACGTCCTCTCGTACGCGAGCCAGCCCGTCCTTTCGGTCTAGTGGCGGTCCAAACCTGAACTGATGAGTGAAATCATGCGGTGTGGTCCGATTTCACTCATCAGTCGACGGTTGGAACGGTACTAGTACGCCGACAAGCGTCGACTGCGGGGTCGACTCGGATCACACCACCAAATTCGACCCTGCAGTGCAGGCTTGCCGAAGCACTGGTGGCGTCCCGGACCAGCTACGGTTTGTTTCGGCCCGATACGGTTTCCTGTCCGTCAGTGCTGGCGCAGCCGCGACCCCATGGCAGGTGGACCGGGAGGCCGGGACAGTAATCCGTTCGAGTCGATGAAAACGCCTTGCAACGGGAATCGGTTCAGCTGTTACTATCGCCCTCCAGTCGAATCGCCATCTCCTGTTCGAAGCTCTGTGAGCCGGTCGTCTCGAAGCCGACGCGTTCGTAGAGGGCGATCGCCGGGTGATTCCAGCGCTCGACGGTCAGCCACACCCACTCGATACCGAGGTCGATCGCCCGCCCGAGTAGATGCTCGAGAAGCATCGTCCCGATTCCGGCCCGCTGATAGTCTTGAACGACGAATATCGCGAGTTCCCACTCTCCCCCGGCTGGATCGGCGATTTCCTCGTGCTCGCCGTCAGGATCGTCGATGTCGGGAACGAGCATCGCGTGTCCAACGACGTCGCCGTCGTGGGTCGCGACCACGTTGACGCTTTCCTCGCCGATCCCCTCGAGCCAGCTTCGGATCCGTTCCTCGCCGGTCGGCGGGATGCCCTGTGCCCGGTCGGCCGGATCGAACCGAACGTACATCTCGACGACGTCCGCGAGCAGGTCACCGGAGAGCGCGCCGGCCGCCTCGAGCGTAATCTCTCGATCGTCACGATCCGGCACAGTCGTCGGTGGCGACGGGAACGAACCGGCCGGCTCGTCCGGATACATTTTCGTTTCTGGCATCGTTATCGGACCAGCTTGACGGTCGTCGGTGCGTTCAACAGCACGAACTCGGTGATCGGCCCGAGTTGTATCTTCCCCATCGGACTCAACGTTCCCCCGCCGATCACCAGCTGATCGTACTCACCCTGTTCGGCGTAGTCGACGAGCGAACTCCCCGGATCCCCCTCGAGCCTGACGATCTCGCTGTCGACGCCGGCGTCATCGAGTAGTTTCGCGGTGTCGTCGTACATCTCGTCTTGGGATCGCGGTGAGTCGGGTTTATCGAGGACGGCGACGGTCAGATCGTCGCCAACCTCCTGGGTGCGTTCGATCGTCCGTCGGAGCGTCTTTATCGATTCGTCGCTTCCTCCGAGGCCGACTAAGACGTTCATATCACCGATTGCGAGATGGGAGACGAAAGTCGTTGTGCCGTGGCCCACGGCGGAGTTCCTGGGTACGTCTCGCACACCTTCCCCAGGACGACGCCGTTAAGAGCGTGTGGACGGTACGATTATCGAATGAGTGATGCGGCGCTCGATGTCGTCGAGTTTCTGCTCACGACGAGCGTGTATTCCGACGACAGGACGTTAGACGAGAACGACTTGCCCCCATCGTTTCGCCGGGTGTTCTGGACCGGCGGAGCCGACGGGGACGACGGTGACGGCGAGCGAGGACGAACGGGTATCAGCCGCCCGCTCTCCGCGACAAACGGGACCACGCGCGAGGCCACCGGTGTCGACCAGCCCTGGGACGCCGTCTCGGAGCTGATGTTCACCGAGCGCGACGAGTTCTCCGGTACCGTCACCCTCGCCGAACAGGAGATGGCCGAACGCTGGTTCGCCGAACGAGTCGACGACGATCGACTTCGCGAGAATCCGACGCTCGCAAAACGGTTCGAAGACGACGGGGAGTTCGACGTCACCCACGAGGAGGCTCGCGACGCAAACCGGCCGATCCAGGCCGACCGCGTCTGGATCGACGGCCTGCTCGAGGAGTACTTCGACGACGAGGACGACGAGGAGATGCTCGATCTGGTCGACGTCCGCGCCCCGGAGGAGGTCGACATCACGCTCGACGATCTCGTTCTGACGGAGGGCCAGGAAGCCGAGATCGACAAGATCGCGAAGGCGATCGAACACCGCGATTACCTCGCCAACATCGGGCTGCGCGAGATCGGCAAGCTGCTGTTCGTCGGGCCCCCCGGAACCGGGAAGACATCGACCGCACAGGCGCTTGCTCGCGATATGGACCTGCCGTTCGTCGAGGTAAAACTCTCGATGATCACCTCCCAGTATCTGGGCGAGACGGCGAAAAACGTCGACAAGACCTTCGAGGTCGCAAAGCGACTCTCGCCGTGTATCCTCTTTATCGACGAGTTCGACTTCGTCGCGAAGACGCGTCGAAGCGACGAACACGCAGCGCTGAAACGTGCCGTCAACACCCTGCTCAAGAGCATCGACAACATCTCGCTCATCGAAGACGACGTCCTGCTGATCGGCGCGACCAACCACCCCGACCAACTCGACAACGCCGCCTGGCGGCGCTTCGACGAGATCATCAACTTTCCAAAACCCGACTACGGGATGCGCGCGGACATCCTCCGAGTCATCACCCGGACGATGAATATCGAGGAGTTCGATCCCCAGCTGATCGCCGAGATCACCGAGGGACTGACCGGCAGCGACCTCCGGATGGTGCTTCGCGAGGCCGTCCTCGAGGCGCTGACCGAAGATCGGACGACGCTGACCCAGGAGGACCTGCTGAACGCCGTCGAGGAGTTCGAGGAGCGTGACAGCCTGAAGAACATGGACATGATCGAGGGGGACCACGACGCGCTCGTCGCCGGCGGAGACATCGGCAAGGCGGGTGACGGCGGCCACGATCACGACGGTCACGACCACAGCCACGACCACAGCCACGACCACGAGTAAACGGTTCACCGGTGCTGATTCTCGCGATCACGACGAGTTGAGCGGCCACAATCTCGACTGGGAGCGTGCCCTCGAGTGATACGGTCTGCGATGACTGATACGGTTTCTTGTCCGTCAGTGCCGGCACAGCCGCGACCCGTAGCGAGTGCGCCGGGATATCGGGACGGCAATCCGCATGAATCACTCGAGTACGCCCTGGACGTAGAGATGACAGAACACCGCCGCGGAAACGGCCGAGGAGAGATACGTCAGGGCGGTGCTCCCGCCGAAGACGACAGTCGCCGTCATCTCGGCACCGACGATGGGGTACGGCTCGAGTGTGGCGCTGATCTCGGTCATCGCGAACGCCGTGGCGATCGCGACCACCATACTGACGAGCACGATGGTGGTCCGGCGTCGAAAGGAGACGAGTCCCCAGCTCACGCGGAGAGCGGCGATCGGGCCGTAACCGCCCACGACGACGGCCTCTGCCGCGAGAATGAACTTGACGAGTACGACGATGAGGAGGACGAACAACACGAGGAGCGCGACGATCCCGGCCCCGGTCAGGAGCGCGCTGTCGCTCAGAACAACGACGATCCCGAGGATCGTGCCGACGAAGACCAGTCCCATCGTCGCGACACCCACAAACATCATCGTCGCGATCACCGCGGGCGTGCGACGGAGCGCGTGTCCGGCTGCACGCCTCGGCGTGTATCGGTGCCCAGTTATTTCTCCCGAGACGATTGTCACCGCGTATCCCCGAGCCAGGGGAGCGGCGAAAAACACGAGACCGGAGGTAGCGAGTTCCAGGCCAAGCGGCCCGACGTATCCGGCGAACTGGACGACGCCGAGTGCGAGAAACACAAGCGGGATCGACTGACGATCGCGGAGGAAACCGACGGACCAGAGGAGGACGTCACCGATACCACGTCGCGTCGCGATCGACCGAACGCCTCGACACTCGAGGCAGGCACAGCCGTCGACGTCGTCTCGGTGTTTGACCCGTTCGACCATTCATTCGGAATACATCCGCCAACTGGCATAAATTCAGCTATCCGACCGTAGCTCCCGTTACGCCGCGTCGGAGTCGCCGACGTATCGGGCCAACGTCTCCCAGACGGCGATGAGAATCGACACTGGACCGACGGCGACGGCGAGGTTCTTAAACGCCACTCGGAGCCCTGGCTGGTCGTCCTCGGTGCCGAGAAAGAGGACCAGTGGTTCGTCGGAGACCGCGTAGACGTCCATCTCGCGTCCCTTCTCGGAGTAGCAGGTGTCGGCGACGTCGATGAGACCTGTCTCAGAGAGATTCTCGAGGTGGTAGCTCACGCTCTGGATGGACATATCCAGTCGGTCGGCGAGCGCCGCGGCGGTCAGCGGCCGCTCGTTCAGTTCTCGGAAGATGTCGCGGGCGGTTTCCGAAGAGAGCGCCGCGAGGACGTCGCTCGTTCGGTCGTCGTCGATACACAGGAGCGACGGGTCACCCGTCCGCTCCGTCGAGGCGTTCGTCGTCGTCGGGAGGAGCCGTGACATAGATCGATACCGGGCGGTGGTTGTGACCGTTCGGGCGGACAGTACCTAACTACTTCCATAACTCAAAATCGGTTTTGACTCATCGCACGTGCCGCAATCGTCTCCATCACGTCACACACGCCGCAATCGTTTCCATCACGTCGAGATCGAGCGGTGATCGGGAGGTACCGCGCCGGGAATGCGTATTCCACTGACGGCACGGGGAACACCCTTATGTACTGCCTTCGAATGAGGGGGCGATGAGCGACGAATCGCCACACGAGATCGCTGTCGGTGAGGATCTCGAATAGCGATGCGTGTGACACTGCTCGGAACCGGCGATACGACCGGGACACCGACCGTCGGCTGTGACTGTGAAACCTGCGAACTCGCGCGCAAACGAGACCTCGAGCGCACGCGGTTCTCGGTCCACGTGGAGAACGAACGGGGCGGAACGTCCCTGCTGATCGATTTCAGCCCCGACTTCCGGAGACAGTTTCTCCGCGAGGAGGTCCCGCTCCCGGACGCCGCCGTCGTCACGCACATTCACTTCGACCACCTCGACGGGCTCGGCAACACCTTTCGACTGTTGGACTCGCTGTCGGTGTACGCGGCAGACGAGACCGACCCGATGACCGGCGAAAGCGTCGCCGAGACGGTCGCCTCGAAGTACGACTATCTCGGATTGCTCTCGGTGGAGCCGACGACGCCGTTCGAGCCGGTTCGGATCTGTGGCCTCGAGGTGACGCTGGTCCCGGTCGAACACCCGCCACAGGTCTGTTACGGGCTCGCGATCGAAGATCCCGAAACCGGTGCGAAGCTGTCGATCACGGGGGATACGAACTACGCGATTTCGGAGCGCTCGCGGGAGGTCCTCGCCGATCCCGACCTGTTGCTCGCCGACGCCATCGTTCCAGCACACCTCTGTGAGTACCACCCCGCCGGCGGGAAACACGACGATTCCGACGGCGTCCCCCGGACGTTCGGCGGGAAACACATGACGCGTGAGGGAGCGCTCGCACTCGCGGACGAGCTGAACGCGGATCGAACGCGGCTCGTCCATGTCGCCCACTACTATCCGGCCGACGAGGCCTTCGAAGAGCCGCTGGCGGTCGACGGCGAGACGTACACGATATAGTAGCCTCCCACGCGTCGATTACAGGGTCGAACTCGGTGGCGTGGGTCGGTTCGACCCTGCAGTGCAGACGTGGGACGCCACGATCCAAGCTGGGCAGTCCTGACGAGTAGAGAACCGAGCCAGTCCCGACGAATCCGCCGACCCGAGCCAGTCGACCTCCCTATCCAAACCGGTCCAGTCCGGACTGACGCCGCCGGCGACCCTCCGGGTTCGCCCGCCACGGCGTCTTTCGGTCGCGTTCGGCCTCGAGGTCGACGGTCGGCGCGTCGGCGGGGTCGTAGCCCGGGCACGCGGGACCGCACTCAGTAGCCGCGTCGACGACCCGGTCGTTCCAGACACAGTGTGGGAGCGTCGCACCCCCAGCGTCGTCGGTCGGTGAACAGGCCGCGCAGGCGGGAAACTCGTACGTTCGCCATCCCTTTCCGTAGGCACGCTCGGCGAGGCGACGCCGAGCTCGGGCCTTCTTTCCGGGGGAGACGACGGCGACCTCGGTTCGGCCGGGGTGGGACTCGAGCGGTTCGATCCCCGGTTCGTCGACGGGAAGCGGCGTCGGCTCGCGAACGACCTCGATCCGGATCGCGGATCCGTCGTCCGGATCGGCGCTTCCCTCGCGGTGGACTCGCCAGACGCCGACCTCCTCCGGAATACGATTCAGGTGTGCGCGGGTGACGTAGCTCTCGGTCGCGAGAATCGCCTCGTCGACCAGCGCGAGGCAGACGTCCGTCCGGAGCTGCGACTCGAGGTCGCCGGGTCGGCCGAGGTCGGGTTTGTTCTCGATGCCGACGATGCGGTCGACCCACTCCGGGTAGCGGGCGACCTGCCGGACGTACTCGCGGCCGTTTCGACGTTCGGACTCGAAAAAACCGATCTCGCAGGCCCGCTCGGTCGCCCGACGGGCGTGGTCCGGGCGACAGTCGTCGCCGAACGCCTCCTTCCAGTAGCGCGCCCGGCCGGTCCCGACGTCGGACTCGATCGCCGCATCCGGGATGGCCTCGCACGTAATCGCCGCCCGCTCCTCAAAACTCGAGGTTGGCTCGATTCGGACGACGTCGAGGATGCGCCCGCCGGGATCCGCGACGCTCGCGCCGAGTTGACGGGCGAGGATCCCCTCGTGGCGAGACTCGAGGTGCGCACAGAGCTCGAGTTCGAACGCGAACTCGGACACGGTTCGACGAAGGAAGGGTGGCGACAAAAGACGACCGGTTACCGCGTCGAGGATGCTACCGCGCGAGAACGAAACCGTCACCGGTCTAGCCAGCGTCGACGGCGACTGTCTCGTGGCGACCGACCGTGGTACGGGGTTCGTACAACGAGTGGACGGCTGGGAGAAAGCGGGCGAATTCCCCGTCCGAGGCCGCTCACGGGACGGTATACGCCGATCGCGCTTGCGGATTACCCCTCGGATCGAGGGACACAGACACACGATTCGGACGCCGTGTCGGACGTTGAGCGTCGAGATAGCTCGCAACCTTTATCAAGCGCACGGCGGAACTCCTATCTAAGATTACTCACCGTCTTATGGCAGGAAATCAACAACCGGAGGTGAACATCGGGCTCGTCGGTCACGTCGACCACGGCAAGACGACGCTGGTACAGGCGTTGAGCGGCTCGTGGACTGACCAGCACAGCGAAGAGATGAAACGCGGCATCTCCATCCGGCTAGGCTACGCCGACGCGACGTTCCGTCACTGTCCAGACGTGGACGAACCCGAGTGTTACACCGTAACAGAGGAGTGTCCGGACGGCTCGGAGAGCGAGCCACTTCGGACCGTGTCGTTCGTCGACGCCCCGGGTCACGAGACCCTGATGGCGACGATGCTTTCTGGTGCGTCGCTGATGGACGGAGCGGTGTTGGTAATCAGCGCCAGCGAGCCGGTTCCCCAGCCCCAGACCGAAGAACACCTGATGGCACTCGACATCATCGGGATCGACAACATCGTCATCGCCCAGAACAAGGTCGACCTCGTGAGCTCCGACCAGGCCCGACAGAACTACGAGGAGATCCAGGAGTTCGTCGAGGGGACCGTCGCCGAAGACGCGCCCGTTGTCCCCGTCTCCGCGGGCCAGGAGGTCAACATGGATCTGCTGATCCAGGCGATCGAAGCGGAGATCCCGACGCCGGATCGCGACCCTGACACCGATCCCCGGATGCACGTCGCCCGCAGTTTCGACATCAACAAACCTGGGACGAGCGCCGCCGACCTCACCGGCGGCGTTCTCGGTGGAAGCCTGATCCGAGGCGAACTCGCGGTCGACGACGAGATCGAGATCCGCCCCGGACGCGAGGTCGAGGAAGGCGGTCAGTCGGAGTACGTTCCAATCGAGACGACCGTCCGGTCGCTGCAGGCCGGCGGCGAAACCGTCGACACGGTCACGCCCGGCGGGTTGCTCGGCGTCGGCACGGGACTCGATCCGTCGCTGACGAAAGGCGATGCGCTTGCGGGCCGGATCGCCGGTCCGCCGGGGTCGCTTCCGCCTACCTGGGACAGCTTTACGATGGACGTCGATCTGTTAGAGCGCGTCGTCGGACTCGACGGCGGCGAAGCCGTCGACGAGATCAGCACCGGCGAACCCCTGATGATGACCGTCGGGACGGCGACGACCGTCGGTGCGGTCACGAGCGCCCGCGAAGGAGAGTGTGAGGTCAACCTCAAACGTCCCGTCGCGGCCGAGCCCGGTGCGAAGATCGCGATCAACCGCCGGATCGGCGCACGATGGCGGCTGATCGGCCTCGGAACGTTGCAAGGCTAGATCGGATATCCGAGAAGACTGAAATGAGTACGCGGGTCGCCCTCGATACGAGCGCGTTGATGATGCCGGTCGAACTCGACGTCCGGCTGTTCGACGAACTCGAGCGACTCCTCGAGGGGTTCGAACTCACGACGCCGCAATCGGTTATCGAGGAGCTTCGGCGGCTGTCGGAGAAAGGAGGAACGGAGGGGACGGCGGCGAACGTCGGTCACGATCTGGCGACCGAGCGCTGTCTCGTCGTCGATACCGAAGCATCGTACGCCGACGACGCGCTCGTCGAACTTGCCCGCGAGGGAAACGTCGACTACGTCGTCACGAACGACCGCCCGCTTCGCGACCGGATCCTCGAGACAGGTGTACCGGTAATTGCATTACGCGGGAGAAACAAGCTAGCGATCACTCGACCATAGATGTACAAACGGGTCAGATTGAAAGACACGGTGGAGGTACCGCCGGAGGCACTCGGTGACGTCTCGCCGAACCTCGTGAAGCGACTGCTGCAGGACAAACTCGAAGGCCGGATGGACGAGGAGGTGGGCAGCATCGTCTCGGTCACCGAGGTCCACGACATCGGCCAGGGGACGGTCCTGCCGAACGAACCGGGCGTCTACTACGAGGCCGACTTCGACGCCGTCACGTTCGACCCCCAGATGCAGGAGGTCGTCGACGGCACCGTCGTCGAAGTCGTCGAGTTCGGTGCCTTCGTCGGGATCGGTCCCGTTGACGGCTTGCTCCACGTCTCCCAGATCTCGGACGAGTATCTGGCGTTCGACAGGGAGAACCAACAGCTCGCCTCGAACGAATCGAACCGCACGCTCGGCGTCGAAGACGCCGTCAGAGCCCGGATCGTCACCAAGAGCATCGACGAGCGCAACCCGCGTGACTCGAAGATCGGCCTGACGGCGAAACAACCGGGGTTGGGCAAACACGGCTGGCTCGAGGAAGAACACGAAAAGCAAGAAGCGGCCGCAGGTGAGTAACCATGGCGTCGAACCGTCTCGTCTGTCGCGAGTGTCACCGGGTCAACGATCCGGACAACGAGACCTGTGACGCCTGTAACTCGTCGTCGCTGACCGAAGACTGGGCCGGCTACGTCGTCATCGCCCACCCCGAGGAGAGCCAGATCGCGACGGAGATGCAGGTCACCGAACCCGGCGCGTACGCGCTCAAAGTCCGATAGCCGTGGCCCGCGAGGACCGGCCGCCGTCGGCGAGATCCGGTTCGGCGAACGGCGGCCACAGCGACGAGCCCGAATCGCTTCTGTTCCTGCCCGAGGAACTTCGTGGCGAGTTCAAAGAGCCGATGGGCCCCCTCGAGACCGATGCGGCCGTCCTTCTCGAGTCGGTCGACGGGACGCTGATCGCCGTCGGCGACGTCGTCACCGACCACCTTCTGCGCGCCGGCCGCGAGCCGGACGTCGCGCTCGTCGACGAACGCACCAAGCGCCGCGACGTCGACGAGGAAATCCGCGAGCGCGTCGCCGCGGAGCCGGATCTCGAGGCCGAGAACCCGCCCGCGGAAATCTCCGCGGACGCCGTCTCGACGCTGCTCGAGGCGCTCGCACTCGAGGAGCCGACGACGGTGCTCGTCGACGGCGAGGAGGATCTGCTGGCGCTCCCCGCCATCGTCGCCGCCCCCGAGGGTGCGAGCGTCGTCTACGGCCAGCCCGACGAGGGGATGGTCCACGTTCGCGTTACCGAGGAGACGAAATCGGAGATGCGGGCACTACTCGAGGGCTTCGAGGGCGATACGGAGCAATTCTGGCGACTGCTCGAGGAGTGACCCAGAACCGAGGCGGCCAGCGGAGTGCGGACTCGTCATAGTCGGGCTGCTCGTCAGGGTCGATCCTCGAGTCGAATATGGATGTAAAACGCTTCAGACGGCTCGACGGCCCGAACGGTCCGAGCGGTCCGATTTTCGGGGATGTCCGTTCGCCACGGGATCAGCGTAACCGACGGGAAACAGGAACGGAGATTGCAGTCCGAATCACGCTATCCGCGGCATCGAAGTGTTAACCCGATCAGCACGAGTACGGCACTCCCAGCGACCACACTGCCAAATCCGGGCACCGAGTCATCACCACCAGTCGTGTCATCGGCGGACACAGCCCCATCAGACGGCAGCGCGATCGTCGCTTCGAAGCCGTCGAAGTCCGTCCCGCTAGCCCACGTCACCTGCCGATCACTCCGATCAGTCGGCTCCGGCGTTACTGTCTCGACCGTCGAATCGGCCGGCGCGGTGACGACGACCGGTCGGTCCGCCTCGTACCCGCTCGCGAACGGTTCGGTCACGACAAGGTTACTTCCGTCGACTGCTCCGAGATTCTGCCAGTGCACCGAGAGTACGACTACGCCGCGGTCGTCCCCGGTCCGAACGTCAACTGCGTCGGCCGTGACCGTCATCTCTCGGTCGACGTCGTCGATCGATCGTTCGGCCGTCTCCTGCATTCGGTCGGCGAACCGATCGAGCAGCTCCGTTTGGGCGTCTTCATCCGCCTCGAGGGTCTCGAACGCGTCGCGTTCGTCCTCGTCCGCGAAGTCGGAGACGGTAACCAGCGAAACCGTCGCGTCGCCATCCTCAGAGAGGTCGACGTGCAACTTCGGGTCGTCGTCGGTCGTCGGGGCATCGGTTACTGCGCCGGCACCGGACACCGGCGCGAGCAGGAGCGCCGACACGACAACGAAGACACCGAGGTACGCTATCCTGCGTGCCATTCTTACCGATTCTCTGCTGCAGTGTCACCCGCCGACGTATCGGTGTCAGGTTCCTCGTCCGACTCGTCTGTATTGGCGTCAGCCGACTCGTCTGTATTGGCGTCTGCTTCGTTCTGTTCAGGCTCGTCAGTACCCGGAGCGTCTGCTTCGTTCTGTTCAGGCTCGTCAGCATCCGAGGCGTCCGCATCATTTGCAGGCCCCTGGTCACCGTGTGGCGTTTCGATCGGTGCACCGGGTCCACGGTCTTCGTCGACTGCCTGACCGACCTGCGGACCGGCGATCGACTGTGCAATCTCCGAAACTTCCTCGCCGTCGAGTTCGGCGGCGCGGTCCGAAAGCGTCTGGATCGCCTCGGCGTCGATGCCACGTTCCGCGAGCACCTCGTCGTCGAGTCCGTCGGCGGCTGCCGCCGTGCCGTCCGCTAACCGTTCAGCCGTTCGCTGTTCAGCCGCGATCGAAGCCATTTCGGCCCGGTACTCGCCCTGACTGATCTCGCCGGCCTCGTACGCAGCGTTCAGTTCTTCACTGCGAGTTTCGAGTTCCTCAAGTCGGTCCTCGACGTCAGTCAACTGGTCACCGACGACATCGGCTTTCGCGTCATCGGTCTGTGCGTTCGCGATCTTGATCCCGAACGTGCGTTCCGAGACGTCTCCCTCTAGTTCGGCTTCCTGGACGCCGACGACGCCCGCGAGCTGTTCGCCGGGCGCAATGTCGTCGGTTTCGTCCGTCTCGTCTTCTTCCTGCGCGCCCGCAGCGTCGGCGGCTGCAAGCGGCATCGCCATCACCGAAACGGCGAGCAACAGTGCGAGCATGATTTTCGTGATCCGCTTCATGACAACTACTGCGACGACCGATCACTCCATATATACGGTCGATTATCACCCCGATTCGACGATAGTTGACGACGGTTGCCGACCGTTGACGCCGGTTGCGACGGACCGAAACGGTCGTAAAATGGGCGAAACGGTCCGTCGCAGTCAGGCGATTTTCGGTCGTTTCCCCGTCACTCTCCTTCGTCCCCTACCTGGACCAGTTCGTCCTGTTTTCCAGGTAAGACGAGGACGTTTTCACGACCCAGTCGGAACGATTCGAGTTTGTCCTCCTCGCGAAGTCCGCTGACGACCTTGCTGGTTTTCGCGTCGGTCCAGCCCAGTTCCGAGACGACGTCTTGCTGTTTCATCCGCCCGCCGTGTTCCTCGAGCAGTCGGAGGACGCGTTCCTCGTTGCTCAGGAACTCCTCCTGCACGGCCTGGTCTGGCTGATCGGCCGCAAGCGCGTCAGTGGCCTCACCCATCGCATCGTCGGTGGAGTCGTCGGCTGCTCTCGAAACGGCTATCGGGAGTGAGTGCCCGTCCCCGTCCGCCGTCCGTCGGTGATACCAGAATACGACGACGACCGCAATTCCACCGAGCACTGCGACGCCGGCCGCGATCGCCACCGTCGATACCCCCGTCCCGCTCGAGGCGACGACGCGGGGTTCACCGGTAACGAAATCGGTCTGCGAGCCGTGCCAGATGACCGCGTGCTCGCGGTGGTCGTCGGGTTCGGGGCTCGCGTGCTCAAGGGAGTGCGTTTCGGGCCACGAGATCAGCAATCGGGTCTCATCGGTGAGGTAGAGTCGCTCGATCGCATCGCCAGCACGGAGTTCGGAGCCGTCGGCGACGGCGAATCCGTGCCAGTCGAACGTGTAGATAATGACGCCGTAGTCCTGCGCTAACGATTGGCGCTCCGTCTCGACGGCGAAGTTGTCGGTCGACATCTCGCGATCCGTCGCATCGCTGGCGGTAGCCGTGGTCGAATCGATTCGGTCGGCGAACCGGGTCAGATACGGGTCCGGATCGTCGTCGATATCGTCGCTGATCGACTCGAAAGCGGCGGTCGATTCGTCGTCCTCAAGTTCGACCCAGAACGCCATCCGCCACTCCGCGGAGCCGTCTTCCGCCAGCGCGACGTTCATCCGGACGTGATCCGGATCGATCTCGTCCGGCGTCGCCGAGAAGGCGTCGGGTTCGTCGGCTGCGTGGACCGACGATTGGGGGCCGCTCGCCCCGACAACCGAAAGCGGCCCGGAAACGAGAAGGGAAAGGGCAAGCACGACAAGCACCAGCCGAACGAGCACTCGAGTGGACCCCGTCATCGTCGTGTAACGTGTCGGTTTCGGTCATTCACCGGTGCGAGCCCAGCAGGTAAATAAAATGTAGAATACGGTCCCAAACCCATTCAGTCAATCACGGAATTCAGTATCTGCTGGCACTCTAATACACCTTTTGATCCCCAACACTATTATTAAATGAATTACCATTATGACCAGTCAACTGGATACCGGGCCACCGTCAGACGGCGGAGCGACGTCGGTCGTACCCGCAGATCCAACGGTACCGAGGGTTTCATCGATAGCGTCGACGAACCCGCTGATGGTCTCGATCAGGTCCGACACGAAGTCGGGAACCGGCTCCGGAAGGTCGTTTGGTGGGCCCTCACCGGGCGTCGCTGCGGCGGGCCCCGCCGTCCCGGCGAGTACCGCGAGACTAACTACGATCGCAAGCAGTGTATAGCGGTGCATGTAGTCGGTTGATTACCGAGAAGGAACATGAATTGGAGTGTCGTTGTCGCCGGTTTTCGTCCGTTTTCGTGCATTATCGGTGGTCTGTGCGGACGACTTCGTCGTGATCGACAGGCGGTTCATGACGGCCCTCAGGGTGTCGCCGATGCCACAGTATCATCGTGACTGCGAGTCAGTGTACGTGTAGTTACGGTACCATCCGTTGCTATCGTACCCCCCTTCGACAGGATATTTATTCGCCCGCGTGAACGTGACCGACATGTACGATTTCGTCGTCGTGGGAGTGGGGCCCGCCGGAGCGCGGTTCTCGCGACGCGCAGCGGAGAACGGCTACGACGTGCTGGCCCTCGAGAAAGGAGAGATCGGCACGCCGCTTGCCTGTTCGGGCCACGTCAGCACCGATATCTGGAACTTCACCGGCCCAGGAGCACGTTCGGAGCTGTTCCAGAACGAGGTCTACGGCGCGCGGTTTCACGTCGGCGGCCCGCACAGCGATTCCTATCCCTTCTACAAGCGGGAGGTCGCCTCGAACGTTATCGATCGCGTCGGGCTGGATCGCCACCTCGCGGACCTGGCTCGTGAGGCAGGTGCGGACGTCCGCGAGGGTCACACCGTTACCGACGTCACGGAGCGACCCGACCGCGTCGAGGTCGTCGCGAACGGCCCCGACGGCACCGAAACGGTCGAAGCGAAGATGGTCGCCGGCTGCGACGGCCCCCGCTCGCGGGTTCGAGACGAACTCGGACTCCCGCAACCGGGCGAGTTGCTCCACGGCGTGCTCGCCTTCTCGGCGGAGGACGATCACGACGACTTCGTCGACGTCCACCTCACCGCGCCGACGTTCTTCGCGTGGCGCATCCCACGGGGCGAGGCAGGCGTCGAGTACGGACTCGCCGCACCGCCGGGCGTCCAGGTCACCAAACACTTCGAAGAACTGATCGACGGCTACGAGATCGACGTCTCCCACCGATGTTCGGGTGCGATTCCCATCGGCGCACCCCACCAGGTGACGAGTAGACGGGGGTTCCTGATCGGCGACGCGGCCGCCCAGACCAAACCGTTCACCGGCGGCGGCATCCTCTACGGCATGACCAGCGCCGACCACGCCGCTCGCGAAATCGATCCCGATCGACCCGCGACGCTCGCGGCGTACGAAGACGCCTGGCGCGATGACCTGGCCCGAGAGATTAAACTCGGACATCTGATCCGTCGGGCGTACTCGTTGCCGGAACCGCTCCAGCACGTCGGCCTCTCCGCGGCCGCCGGCGAAATCGGCGTACACATGGATCGACCGACCTCGCTCGTCTCGGTCGACCACGTCAAGGCGTTACTCTCGCGGCTCTGATCGCTGGCTGTGGCCGAATCGGCCTCGAGATCGGCGGCTCGTGCTCGCGACGACGGACCAGACTCGATCGATACCGCGACTCGAGGAAGACAACCGGTAAGCGACAGATCGAAGGGAGCGGTAGCGAAACGATCCGACGATGAGCCGTCGGGACGGAGCCGTGATCGACATCGTCGGCAGGTTCCTCGAGCGACTGGGAGTCATCGACGCCGAGCGCTTTCGCCGGACGGCGGACCTCGCCTGGCCCCGGATCGTCACCGGATTCGCGATCATGTCCAAGCAGACGGCGGATCTGGCGATGGTCGGAATCGCCGTCGGGACGGCGGGAACTGCGGGAATGGCGTTTGCGCTCGCCTACTGGGAGATCGTGGTGATGATCGGGCTGGGGCTTGCGGGCGGGACGGTCAGTCTCGTCTCGCAGAACTACGGCGGCGAGGAGAGCGAGCGCGCGTCGCTGGTGGTCGGACAGAGCGTTCTTCTGGTGTTCGTGCTGGCGGCGCCGATGATGGCCGCGTTCGTCGTTCTCCCCGGACCGATGATCGGTCTGTTCGACCCGAGTCCGGAACCGCTCGCTCACGGTCGTACCTACCTCGTCTTCGTCGCGCCGGCGATCGGCTTCGAGATGCTCAACCTGATCGCCAGTCGCACCTACACCGCCGTCGGCGACACGTTCACCGAGATGGTCGCTCGAGCCAGCGGCGCCGTCCTCAACATCGTCGTGAGCGCCGTCCTCATCTTCGGATTCGAGATGGGCGTCGCAGGGGCGGCGATCGGCACCACCGTCTCGACCGGTGTCGTAACCGTGGTCCTCGGCTGGGGGATGGTCGGCCGATCGTACGGCAGTCTCGGCATGGAGCCGAGTCCCGTCCCGATCACGCGCGCCGCGGTCGGATTCGAACCGGCTATCGTCCGCCAGATCGTCGAGATTTCGGCCCCGGAGGTCGGCCGCCGCCTCACCGAGGGGATCATCGTCTTCCCGCTTCTGTGGATCGCAGCCGCGTTCGGTCCGGTGATCGTCACGGCGATCGAGGTCGGCCGCCGGATCAGGAGCCTGCTCAACAGCGTCAACTGGGGACTCGGGCTCGCTTCGAGTTCGCTCGTCGGCCAGCAACTGGGTGCCGGCGAAGAAGACGAGGCCGGCGCCTACGGCCGGGCGATCATCCGGCTCTCGATCGTGATCTACGTCGGACTCGCCCTCCTGGTCGTCGCCCTCGGGGAGCCGATCGCGAGCCTGTTCGTCGAAACGCCGGCGGAGGCCGCCCAGGCCGGCACCTTCGTGGCCGTCGGCGCGATCAGTGCGATCGGGTTGAGTATAGACGGCGCTGCGGCGGGGGCCCTCCTGGGTGCGGGCGACACTCGGTTGCCGTTCGTCGCCTCGCTTATCGGCCGCTACCTGTTCGCGTTGCCGGTCGCGGCGCTCGGGCTCGTGACGCCCCTCGGGATCGTCGCGCTCTATCTGGCGCTCTTGCTCGAGACGTACGTGCCCGGTGGGATCAACTACTGGCTGTTCCGGCGCGGGCGCTGGAAGGAAGTGAGCCGTCGCTACCGGCCCGACGCGAACGGTGAGACTGATTCTGAATCCGTCTCCGACGTCGATTCCGACCTCGACTCGGAAACGCGGCGCTCGTCCTGCAGATCCGACGAGCCCACGGGCGATCCCCTGGGGACCGACCGACTCGAGCGACCGGAACTCACGCACTCGGTGTCGGAACCGGCAGCGCTCATCCGGATTGCGATCCCGCTGTTCCGGCGAACCCCCAACAAGTCGCGAGTGCGCCGGAGTTGACCGACAGAAAACCGTCTCAGAGGAACAGCCGGAAGTAGTAGGGGCTGACGAACGCTTCCACGACCGCCGCGATGGCGAGTAGGATACCGATCCCGACGAGCACCCAGAACGCCCGCTCTAAGCCGTCGGCGAACGTCGGCCGGTCGATCCGCCCGCGGGAGGCGCGCCAGGTGACGAGGCCGATCCAGACGCCGAGCGCGCTCGCGACGAAGATCGCCGGAATCTCGACGACGCCGTGTGGAATCACGAACGCGAGCAACGTGAGGGGGTCGGTCTCGAGCTGGCCGACGATCCCCATGTAGACGCCGTTGAACAGCAGCGAGGCGATCGCCGGGATCGCGAAGACGACACCGCTGAAGGCCGTCGTGATCGCGACGAACCAGTTGTTGCCGAACAGCTCGAGTGCGAACGCCGGCGGGATGATCCCCTCGAGTCGGGCGAGGATCGACGCCTCGACAGCGCCATCGTAGGGGGCAGCGACGATCCAGCCGACCGCGAACGAGCCGAGACCGAGGACGACGACGGCCGCGTGGATGCCCGGCGTCTCCCGGACGAACGTCGTCATCTCGCGCCAGCCCCGCCGGAGGCCGTCGCGAAACTGCCCGCGGACCGACCGCTCTGGCATCGCCGGTGGCGCGAGTCGATCGCGGTACCGGGCGTAGAGGGCGGTCTTCAGCAGGCCGAGTGCTGGGAGTACTGCCACCGTGATGACGACCGTGGTCAACACGAAGATCTCGACGAGGACGAGGATGCTCGAGACGGTCGACACCGCGAGCAGTGATCCGACGGAGATGACGTAGTAGAAGGCGGCACCGATCGGCCGCGAGCGGACGAACCCGACGGTGTTCGAGAGCGACTCGAAGACGCCGGCGTCGTCGACGACGACGGCGACCGGTGCGAACGCGAACACCGCCCGGATGGCCGCGAGGACCACCACCAGGACGAGCGCCACGAGGAACCCGACGAGGACGCCGAGGATCGGCTCCGCGGCCCCGAACGCGAGGGCGGCGACGAAGGCGACGGTGCCGACCACGGCCGCCGCCACCAACCACAGCAGGAACTCGAGGACGAACAGCGCGAGAAACCGGAGCCAGTACCGGCGGACGCCGGCGATCCCTGCGACGACCCCCCGCTCGTCCCGGAGTCGGGCGTGACAGGTCGCCAGCTGGCCCGCCGAGGCGATCGCGTACAGGATCACCCCAACGAGTAGGCTCACGAGCGCCGTCACGGTAAAGAGCGCGCCCACCACGAGGACGGCTTCCGGTGTCACGAACGGTTCGAGCGCCGAGACGAGTTCCTCGGCCCACGCCTCGAGTTCCTCCTCGCTCGCGTCGGGGTCCGGCGGAGTGGCGTCGACCTCCGCCAGCGCCTCGGGAAGTCCCTCGAGGTGGCCGGCCATCTCGAGGTAGAGATAACCGACGACGACGGCGACGAAGGGAACGACGCGAACGATGGCGGGGACGGCTGCCCCGAGGAAGTAGAACGGAAGGAGATCCCCGGGTCGGTTACGGAAGGCGGAAACGACGGCGGAGACGGAATCTGACAGTGACATAGATCGTCGTACGACACACTGTCAGATAAACGAACCTGTCCGGGAGTCGAACACGGCCTTCGATACGGGTCTCGTGATCTCGTTCATCCGCCGCCGGCCGCCAGCCCTACCCACGCGGAGAGCGCTCGGTGGTCCGCCGACCATCGCACGGCGACAGTATACCTTAGTCGCTCGCGCCCGTACCGACGGTTATGGTTACTACCCTCTCTGCGGACCGACTCGCGCAACTCCAGGACGAGGACGCCGAGTTTACCCTCGTCGACACCCGCCCGGCGGACAGCTTCGAGTCCTGGCACATCTCGGGAGCGATCCACTTTCCGTTCGGTCCCGAAGAGGATATCGACAGTCGACTCGAGGAGTTCGAGGAGACGATCGGTGACACGGAACGCGTCATCACGATCTGTGCGAAAGGCATCTCCTCGGGCAACCTCGCGACGCAACTCGAGTCGGCGACGAGGAGCTACGACGTTCAGGCTCTCGACGGCGGGATGAAAGAGTGGAGCGGCGTCTACGACCGGGTCGAACTCGACGTCGGGACGGACCTGACCGTCGTCCAGGTCCAGCGTCGAGCGAAAGGGTGTCTCGGGTACGTCATCGGCTGCGAGAAAACGGGCGATGCCGTCGTCGTCGATCCGACCGCCGACGTCGACGAGTACGTAATCGCCGCCGAGGAGGCGGGGCTCTCGGTCGTGGGCGTGATCGACACCCACGTCCACGCCGACCACGTCTCCGGCGGTCGCGAGCTCGCCGACCGGCTCGAGGTGCCCTACTACTTGGGCGAACGTGCGACCGAACGCGGCGTCGACGTCGACTATACGCCGCTCGAGCGCAACGAGGTGCTTTCGGTCGGCACTCGCGAACTCAAGGCGTTGCCCGCTCCGGGACACACGAGCGAGATGATCAACCTGCTGGTGGACGACCGGGCGCTGTTGACCGCCGACACCTTGCACGCCGATTCGACCGGACGGACGGAACTCGAGTTCAGCGAAGACGACGGGGAACGCGGTGCGCGGATGCTCTACGAGACGCTCCACCGAACCGTGCTGACACAGCCCGAGGGGATCATCGTCCTCCCGGGCCACGTCACGGTCACCTCCGACGGCGAGTTCGGACACGGCACCCCCGGCAAGCCCATCACGACGACCGTCGGCGCGGCGCGAATGGGGATCGATCTCCTGGCCCTCGAGGAAGAGGCGTTCGTCGACCGGATGGCCGACGCCGGAGAGAAGCCGTCGAACTACGAGACGATCATCGACCACAACCGCGGGACGGTCGAGCTACCCCCCGAGGATCGGGTCGAACTCGAACTCGGGCCGAACAACTGCTCGGCCTGAGCGGACCGATACCAGCGAGAGCCCAAGTCTCGCGGTGACGGGTTCGAAAGCCGGAGATCGATCCGACCAACCGTAAACTCGGCGTCGTCGCACGAAAACGTCGAAAATCCCTGAAGTCGGTTCGCGATCGCAGCCGTTACTCGATCTGAATGTCGCCGACCATGGTCGTCTCGTGTGGGTCACACACGTATTGGGCCATCTCGGCGCTGGCTTCGAACTCGAGGATCTGGTCGTCGGGCTCGTCGTCGTCGGTCTCGTCGGTCTGGAGGTCGTCGACGACGTCGTCGCCGTCGTCGCGAATCTCGATGTTGTGGAACGCGCCGTCGCCTTCGGTCCAACCGATGGTGTACTCGCCGCCTTCCTCTAAGACGAGCGTCGGGTTCTGTTCGCTCTCGATCGACGCGGGCTCGAGACCCTCCCAGCCGGCGGTCTGGGCGTCGAACATGATCTCGGTGCCAGGATCGATCGCGATGCCGTCGACTCCGTCGTCGCCGTTGCCGTTACCGTTGCCGTTGCCGTCGTCGCTACACCCTGCGACGAGGGCGGTTGCTGCCGCCGCACCGGTGAGCTTCAACGTGGTCCGCCGTGAAATTGGGTTCTCTCGTGTCATCAGACAGTCGTTGGAGATGAGCACATAAAAATTGACACCCTCTCTCCGTCCGTAGTCATGCGATTACATACCAAGAATTTTCGACGTATCTGTCGGGATAAACACGTACCCCAGTACGGTTACATTACTCGGAGTGACCGACCCTGTCGCTGTCGGTGATCGATCCACTCGTGCCGATCGAAAGACGGAGGAAGACGGGTGCCGCAACGATCGCGATCGCGATTTCGAGACCCCCGACGACCAGGAAGGCGAGATCGTAGCCGAACGATCCGGCGACGGTCGCGCCGACGAGGAAGCCGCCGAGAAAGCCGAGGCTGCCGGCGAGGTTGAAGCCAGCCATCGCCAGGCCGCGTTCGTCCTCGGCAGCGAGGTCGGTGACGAGCGCCATCGTCGTCGGCGAGACCAGCGCGCCGAGGACGCCGATGGAGACCATCGCGACGGCTGCGACGGCGACGGACGGTGCCGCGCCGACGGCGAGGATTCCGAGGCCGTAACACAGCGAGCCGACGACGATCGGAACCGCGCGGCCGATCCGATCCGAGAGCGCACCCATCGGATACTGCAACAGCGCGAACGGCGCGAAAAAACACGCGAGCAGGAGTCCCGTCGCGCCCGCGGTGAGGCCGAACGTCTCCTGGAAGTAGAGCGTCCCGACGAGCGCGAAGAAGCCGGCGGTCATCCGATCGACGAACCCGAACGCGTAGGGAACCGAGAGCGTCGGCCGCCGTCGAACGCCCTCGAGGAGCGCGCGGGCGGTCCGTCGTGTGGTGGGCGCTCGGTCCTCGACGAGCGAAACCGCCGCGCCGACGCCGACCAGCAGACTCGCCGCGACGACCAGCGGGGCAACCGGATCGAGTTCGGTTAGCTGGCCGCCGATCGGCGCGCCGAGGGCTGCACCGAGACCGATCGCGATTCCCGCAGCGCCCATGTTCCGTCCGTGTCCTCCCTCGAGGTCCATCAGCATGGTCATCGTCAGCGAGAGCGCACCGATCGTGGTCGCGCCCTGAAAGACCCGCACGATGAGTACGCCCTCGAACGGGATCGACCCCAGGGCCGGAACGACGGCGAGAGCCGCGTACCCCGCCGCACCGGCGATCGCGCCCACGACGATCAGCGGAGTTCGACGGCCGGTGACGTCGCTGACCACGCCCCAGACGCCGACGAACGCGACGTAGGCGGCGAACTCGGCCACCAGAAACCACATGCTGGCGTCGAGTGGCGTCGCGGCGAAGGGCGAACTCGTCGCGTCCGCACCCAGTGTTTCGACGAGCGTCGCGATGCCGGGATAGAGCAACAGCTGTGAGAACATCACCGCGAAGACGACGGCGGCGAGGACGATTCGGTCGCGATCGCTCGATCGCACGGTCGCGGATAGGAACCGGCCGACTATGAAAGCGTCCGTCTCGCTTCGTGGTGTGTCGACGGGCACTCGAGGCTGCGTCGGCGGTGACAGGGCGAGACGCGAGGATGTCGACACGGTCGGTGATCGGCGCCGCGCACCGTCGGGGTCGCCAGTAGAGTGCGAACTGGTGACACGGTCAGCGGATTTTGCCGTTACTGAGACGCATATGAACGTGGGGCAGTATGCATACTAAACATGAGCGACGACGGGAGCGACGGCGATCCGGACTGTCCCGGGCACGGACTCGGGACACGAAGCGTACACGCAGGACAGCGGGCCGATCCGGAGACGGGGGCGATGGCACCGGCGATCCACCAGACTACCTCCTACGTGTTCGAAGACGCAGACACCGCCGCGTCCCGCTACGCCTTAGAGGACGACGGCTACATCTACTCGCGGATCGCGAACCCGACGGTGACGACGCTCGAGGATCGCCTCGCCTCCCTCGAGGGCGGTGCGGGCGCGGTCGCGACGGGTAGCGGGATGGCCGCCCTCGACTCCGCGACGCTCGTCCTCGCCGAGGCCGGCGACACCGTGGTCTGTTCGACGGACACCTACGGCGGGACGAGCACCTACTTCTCGAAGACGGCCTCCCGGCGGAACATCGAGACGACGTTCGTCCCGACGCTCGAGTACGACGCCTACGAGGACGCGATCGACGAGGACACCGCGTTCGTCCACGTCGAGACGATCGGCAACCCCTCGCTCGTCACGCCGGATTTCGAACGCCTCTCCGAGATCGCCCACGAGAACGGCGTTCCGCTGGTCGTCGACAACACGTTCGCGACGCCCGCGCTCTGTCGACCGCTGGAACACGGCGCCGACGTCGTCTGGGAGTCGACGACGAAGTGGCTCCACGGCTCCGGGACCACCGTTGGCGGCGTCCTCGTCGACGGCGGGGCGTTCCCCTGGGGCGAGCACGGCTACGACGAGATCGCGGGCCAGAATCACGCCTACCACGACGTCGACTTCTCGCGGGACTTTCCCGACGCGCCCTTCGCCGCGACCGTCCGCTACCGCTCGCTCCGGAGTCTGGGCAACCAGCAGTCACCCTTCGACGCCTGGCAGACCCTGCAGGGGCTCGAATCGCTTCCGTTGCGGGTCGCGAAACACTGCGAGAACGCTGCCATCGTCGCCGACTACCTCGCCGACCACGACGACGTCGCCTGGGTCACCTACCCAGGTCTCGACTCCCACACGACCCACGACAACGCCTCGCAGTATCTCGCCGATTACGGCGGCATGGTCGCGTTCGGCCTCGAGGGGAGCGACGGATCCGACGTGGCCCCGTCTGGCGAGAGGGCGTCTCCCACCGGCTACGAGGCCGGCAAACGCTTCTGTGAGAACGTCGACCTCGCCCAGTTCCTCGCGAACATCGGCGACGCGAAGACGCTCGTCATCCACCCGGCGAGTACGACCCACGGCCAGCTCTCCCCCGAAGAACAGGAGGAGGCGGGCGTGACGCGCGATCTGGTCCGGATGTCCGTCGGCATCGAAGACCCCGCAGACATCCTCGCGGACCTCGAGGACGCGATCGAAACCGCAACACGGGAGACCACGGAGGGCCAGGTCGACACATGACGACGAAAGACACGATCGACCTCGGCGAGTTTCAGTTCGAGTCCGGGGAGTCGATCCCCTCGCTCGAGGTGGCCTACGAGACCTACGGCGAGTTCGACGGGACGAACGCCGTTCTGGTCTGTCACGCCCTGACCGGCAGCGCCCATGTGGCGCGCCGGCCCGACGCCGGCGACGAGACCGCCGGCCAGGCGCGAGCCTGGTGGGGTGACGTCGTCGGTCCCGGGAAGGCCATCGACACGACCGAGTACTACGTCGTCTGTGCGAACGTTCCGGGTTCGTGTTACGGTACGACAGGCCCGGCGAGTACGAACCCGGAGACGGGCGAGCCCTACGGGACCGAGTTCCCGCCTGTGACGGTCGGCGACTGGACCCGGGCCCAGCGCGAACTGCTCGACGCGCTCGGCGTCGGTCGGCTCCACGCAGTCGTCGGCGGGAGCGTCGGCGGGATGAACGTCTTAGACTGGTTGCGCCGCTATCCCGACGACGTCGACCGCGCCGCGGCGGTCGCGGCGGCCGCACGCCTCGACGCGCAGTGTCTCGCGCTGGATACGGTCGCGCGCCGTGCCATCACCGCGGATCCGAACTGGAACGAGGGCCACTACTACGACGGGCCAAAGCCCGAGGAGGGACTCGCACGCGCGAGACAGATCGGCCACATCATGTACCTCTCGAAGGCGTCGATGGCACGGAAGTTCGGCCGCCGCTCGGCAGGTCGGGAGACGGTCCGCGAGCGCCCGCCCGATCCCGCCGCCGCCTTTTTCCCGTACCGCGAGGTCGAGTCGTACCTCGACTACCAGGCCGACAAGTTCACCGACCGCTTCGACGCGAACAGCTACCTCTACCTGACCCGCGCGATGGACGATTTCGACCTCGCTGCGGGCTACGAATCCGACGCCGACGCCCTCGCGGCCTTCGAGGGCGAACTGCTCGCCGTCTCCTTTACCGGCGACTGGCACTTCACCGTCGAGCAGTCCGAGGCGCTCGCCGACGCCTGCCGCACCGCTGGCGTCGACGTCGCCCACCACGTCGTCGAATCCGACCACGGCCACGACGCCTTCCTCGTCGAACCCGAGAAGGTCGGCCCGCCGCTTTCGGATCTCCTCGAGGCGGGCCTCGAGGGCCGGTCGATCACCGACACCGACGACGAACCCGACGACGAAGACGAGTTCGCTCCGGTTCACTCGAGTCTCTTCTCCGATTGATACGGTTTACTGTCGATCAGTTCCGGTGCGACCGCGACCCGGACGGCGATCTCACCGGTACATCGCTACAGTAGTATGTCAGATACCGTTCGCGAAGAAGACGTGACGGCGAAACCGTGCGTTCGCGCCCGTCCCGCTTGCGCCTACTGGTCGTTCGGTTTGCGAGCCACGAGCGTGACGCGGGGTTCGCCGTCGACGCGGTACTCGGCGTAGTACAGCACCCTCAGATCGGCAGACGCCGACAGGAGCTCGTTCGACGCGAACCGGTGGCGATCGCCCGGTCCAGTTCTGTCGGTCGACTCGAGGTAGTGTTCGTAAAAGAGGGACCCGCCCGGAGCGAGCGCCGACAATATCGAAGAAAGGCGGTCGCGGGCGTCGTAGAAGCTGATCGCCACGACGTCGTAGACTGCGTCGGGAAAGGCGTAGCTGTCGACGTCGGCCAGGATCCACTCGACGGCGGCGGACTGCGAGACGGCGTGCTCGCGTGCACGCTCGAGTTGCGCCCTCGAGACGTCGATTGCGTCGACGCGCCAACCGGCGTCGGCGAGGGCGATCGCGTTCCGGCCGAGACCGGTCGCGACGTCGAGTGCACGGCCATCCGAGCGCCCCTCGAGAACCGTCCGCAAAAGCGGCGAGGGCTCGTGATCCGTCCCCGCGACGGGAACGGGGCCGTCAGCACCGTCTACGCCCGGAGTGAGGCCACTCGAGTCGGACTCTTCCCGGACCGAGTTTGGAGGGGACCCAGCATCGGGGGAATTCGACTCGGAGCCCGCTTTGGCCGACTCGCGGTCTGCTCGAGGGAGATTCACAGTCACGACTGTTCCGACGTGGACCGAGTACAAAGAGAGACTCCCCGAGAGATTCGGTATCAGGGCGACGGCACGACGGGAGTGGATCAGCGGTTCGTTACCGGGTCAGCGGCTGGTTGAACCCACACTCGCGTTCGCGGACGGCCTCCCAGGTCAGTTCACACTCACAGGAGACCTGCTCGAACACCGACGGATCCTGCCGGAGATCGAAGTCCTTGATTGCCTTCTGGACGAGGTCGTCGCACTCGCCGCAGTTGTGTGGCCCGCGGTCGGAGCCGTGGCCGACGGGATCGGAGACGACGATGGCGTCGACGTCGGCCGTTTCCTCGAGGACGTGGGCGACCGACCAGAGCCACGGCGGCCGGTAGCCGCCCGAAAAGTAGAGTTCGTCGACCATCGTGTAGCGCTGGACGTTACAGGGGTTCATCGAGACGGTGTGACAGCCGGAGACGTCCGCACAGCGTTCGATCGAGTCGATCATGTCCTCGATGGCTTCCGACTCCGTGAGGAAGGGCGGTTTCATCAGGAGATAAGCCTTGACGCCAGCGTCAGCCCCCTCTGCCGCCGCGTCGTCGGCGGCCGCCGCCTCGGCGCAGGCGTCCTCGAAGTCGGCGAAGTCGAAGTACTTGTTCACGCAGTCGTGGCGGACGCGATCGGTGGCCGTCTCGAGGCCGATGGCGACGTCGGTGTCGATCCCGTACTGGGTGAAGTCGCCGATCTTCTCACGGTCGACGAAATCGGGCAGTGACTCGAGGACGATACGCTCGCGGTCGGCGAACGTCTCGGCGATCGCTTTGCGGGTTTCGGCGCCGACCTCGCGCTCGTCCAAGAAGGAGCCGGAGGTGTAGATCTTGATCAACTCGGCGGGTTCGTCCCCATTTTCGGCCTCGTGTGCGAGACAGACGTCGATCTGGTCCATCAGGGCGTCGTGGGAGACGGAACCGCCGTCGACGCTTTCCGCGACGTAGCCACACATCGTACAGCCGCCGGCGCGGGCCCACCGACAGCCGCCCGTGTTCAAGATGATCGTCAGGCTCTGTTTGACGCCGCCGGGCGTGTTGTCCTCGTCGAGCCAGACGCGAGTCGGTTCGTGTGGATCGTAGCTCGCCTCCTTGCGCGATCGAATCTCGCGCATCACCTGGTTGTGGGCGTCCATGCCCTTGCCCTGCTCGTAGACGTCGGGCGTGGGTTTACTCATTGGCGGGAAAAGCGGGCCGACGCGTAAAGCGGCTTCGTCTGTCGCCGTCCTCCCGCGGTCGATCCGGGCGTGACCACCACCACAGGCGACCTCGAGACACGCCGGGATCGACTCCGGTGGCGGGAACGGAGACGCGGACCGAGAGAACGGTGCCGGTTACAGTCGCATCTCTCGGGTCTCGACGGCCGAGCACGACGGACAGGCGAACTGGTACCGAACCCGACTCCCCGTCGTCGTAACGCGCCATCCGCCGTCGGTGTCCCGGAATCCACACTGACGACACTCGAGTTCGGAATCTTCGAGCTTCTGTCGGAGGCGTTCGAACGGTGTGTGACTCAGTGACATATGTAACGGTATACCATGAACGACTATAAGCATCGTGGGTACCGGTTCGAGAGCCGAACTGTCGGCCGGATCACCATGGTTCTTTGCAGAGCCCCGCGTACCCGTGGGCATGGACGACGTCGAGTCAGCGGACGATGATGGGGGTGACGGTGGACCGACGAGGGCCGTACTCGAGCGTATCGTCGATCCGGTCGTCGCCGTCGTCGACGGGACGGTCACGTACGCCAACCGGGCAGCGCGTGAGGCGTTCGGAATTTCCGACGACGGTCCCGAGGCGACGGCGCTCGAGGGCTGGGATCGACTCGCGGAGGCGGTCGAGGAGACGGCAGCCGGAACGGCGAGACACGTCGATCTCGAGGGGAGGTGGACCGGGGCGCGGATACACCGGGACGCTGAGGGGGTGACGATCAGGTTCGAACCCGACGGGGAGAACGAACAGGAGGACGACGACCGGGCCCTCAAGGAGCGGGCGATCGCCGAGGCCCCGGTCGGGGCCGTCATCTCGGACCCCGACCGAGCAGACAACCCGCTGATTTACGTCAACGAGACCTTCGAGCGGATCACCGGGTACGATTTCGATGAAATCGTCGGCCAGAACTGCCGGTTCCTGCAAGGGGAAGAGACCGACGAAGATGCAATCGACGAGTTGCGCGCCGGAATCGAGGAACGACGCCCCGTCACCGTCGAGTTGAAAAATTATCGCGCAGACGGCACCGAGTTCTGGAACGAGGTGACGGTCGCTCCCCTTCGGAACGATCGTGGAGAACTCACGCACTTCGTCGGCTTCCAGAACGACGTGACAGCGCGTAAGAAGGCTGAAATCGAACTCGAGCGCCGAACAGAGGAACTGGAGTACGTCCTCGACCGGATCGAGGGACTCGTCCAGGACGTCACCGCAGCCGTGGCCGGTTCGACCACCCGGTCCGAACTCGAGGCGGAGGTCTGTGAGCGAATCGTCGCGGAAGCCGCCTACGACGGTGCCTGGATCGGCGAACGGAACCCGACGATGGGCGGCGTCGACGTCCGTGCGAGTGCGGGCGAGACGTCCACTCACGATCGAGTGACCGCCGACCGCTCGGCACCGGAAGCGATGGCGACCGAGAGCGTCTCCGTCGAGACGGTCGACGGGCACACCCACGCGACGTTCTCGCTGTCGTACAACGAGATCGAGTACGGCGTCATAACCGTTCGGATGGCCGAGGACCGACCCGTCGACGACCGCGAGACGGTAATTCTCTCCGCGCTCGCCCGCACGCTGGCGAGCGGGATCAACGCCCGGGAGACCAGCCGGATCCTCGAGACCGACGCCATCGTCGCGGTCGAACTCGAACTCGTCGACGACGCGATCGCACCGATCGCGGTCTCCACCGAAGCCGACTGTCGCCTCGAGTATCGTCGGTCCACCCACCGGGGGGACGGGACGGCTTCCCTGTTTACCGTCACCGGTGCCGACGCCGACGACGTCCGACGTGCCGCCGAAAGCCTCGACGACGTCGACTGTCGAATCGTCGTCGACCGGGACGACGAGTGTCTCGTCGAATTCGTCGGCGAGGACGACCCCGTCACCCGACTGTCGGACCGTGGTGCCCGCGTCCGGTCGATCGAATGTCGGGACGGTCGCGCCGGATTCGAACTCGAGGTTCCCCAATCGGGAAACGTCCGGTCGGTCGTCGAGGCGCTCGAGGATCGCTACGATGGAACGAGCGTTCTCTCGGTTCGCCAGCGCGAGATCGGCGATACCCGCCAGGAGTTCGTCGAGCGACTCGAGGACAACCTCACCGACCGCCAGTTCGCGGTCTTACGCCGAGCCTACCTCGGTGGGTACTTCGAGTGGCCTCGCCCCGTCACCGGCGAGGAACTCGCCCAATCGATGGACGTCTCGCGGCCAACGTTTCACGAGCACCTTCGAACGGCCGAGCAGAAGCTCTGTCAGGCGGTGTTCGACGAGCAGTCGGGATAGTACGGACTGTTGTCGTTTCGCACTGATGATCGCTCGAGGAGGTTCAACGATCTCCGGAACAACGCGACAACGATCCGCATGACTCTCCTCGAGTCTGACCTGTAGTCCGGGGTTAGAACCGCAAACTGGCCCAGACGGTCGCCGGCGTTTATGTACACCGTCGTGATAGCCGGGGGTATGCTCGAGTTCGCAACGCCGCTCCAGATCGGAGAGGGTGGATTTCTGTACTGGGCGATCGTCTTCTTCGTGCTCGCGATCATCGCCGCGGCCGTCGGTGCTCGAGGTGTCGCCGGGATTTCGATGGAGATTGCTCGGATCTTCGTGTTGATCTTCATCATCCTGGCAATCGTTGCTCTGTTGCTCTAACCGAGTCCACGATCGAAATCGAGGACGCAATTTTTGCGACGACGGGATTTCGGGACTATCGCCTTCGAGAGAACGTCAAACGGGCTTCTCGGAAAATCCGCTCGGCAGACCCGTAACCACGATCGGTTACGAGTGGTTGGGAACGGTTAACAGGCTGGCCGCCTAATCTAAAGACTAGCGGTTTACCATGACAGAACTCGGCGGATTCCAAGACAGGGTCGCCCGCGTCGACCTCTCGGCGGAGTCGATCAGCTACGAGCCAATCGACGACGAGGACGCGAAGAAATATATTGGTGCGCGCGGCCTGGGAGTAAAGTACGTCTTCGAGCAGGGCCCGGACGTCGATCCGCTCGAGCCGGAGAACCTGCTTGCGTTCATGAACGGCCCCCTCTCGGGGACACAGGTGACGATGAGTGGTCGGATCGCCGTCTGTACGAAGTCCCCACTGACGGGAACGGTCACCGACAGCCACCACGGCGGCTGGTCCGGTGCCCGGCTAAAGTGGGCCGGCTTCGACGGACTGCTGTTCGAGGGTGAGGCCGACGAGCCCGTCTACGCCTACATCGAGGACGGCGAGGTCGAACTCCGGGACGCCTCCCACCTCTGGGGTGAAGGTGTCCACGAGACTCGCGACCGACTCGAGGAGGAAGTCGACGGCTCCTACGGCAAGAACCTCTCGCTGATGGCGATCGGACCGGGCGGCGAGAACGAGGTCCGGTACGCGTGTATCATCAACGAGGACGACCGGGCCTCCGGCCGCGGCGGCACGGGCTGTGTGATGGGGTCGAAAAACCTCAAGGCCGTCGTCGTCAAGTCGAACACGAAGATGCCCCAGCCGGCGGATTCGGAGACGTTCCGCGAGGGCCACCAGCAGGCGATGCAGGCGATCCAGGAGTCAGACGTCACCGCGCCCAACGAGGGCGGCCTCTCCCAGTTCGGCACGAACGTCCTGATGAACATCGGCGAGGAGATGTCCGGCCTCCCGACCCGCAACGGAAAGTACACCTCGACGCGGGATGCCCGCGAGGACGGATTCGCAGACGAGGAGTTCGACGCCGAGAAGGTAAGCGGCGAGAACGTTCGCGAGAACATCCTCGTCGACGAGCCGACCTGTCACTCCTGTCCGGTCGCCTGCAAGAAGGAAGTCGAGGTCCAGGCGATGCACAAAGGCGAGGAGATGAACGTCCGGATGGAGTCCTACGAGTACGAGTCGGCGTACGCGCTCGGACCGAACTCCGGTAACACCGAGCGCGACGACGTCGCCATCATGATCGATCGCTGTAACGACATGGGCGTCGACACGATCGAAACGGGGAACATGATGGCGATGGCGATGGAGATGACCGAGGAGGGCAAACTCGACGATATCGGTGGGCTCGACTGGGGCGATACGGAGACGATGATCGACATGATCGAGCGGATCGCCCACCGCGAGAACGACCTCGCGGACTTGCTAGCCGAGGGACCACGCCGCGTGTCCGAGGCACGTGACGCACACGACAACTCCCTGGCCGTCAAGGGTCAGACGATTGCGGCGTACGACCCGCGTTGCATGAAGGGGATGGGGATCGGCTACGCTACGTCAAATCGTGGGGCCTGTCACCTACGCGGGTACACGCCTGCCGCCGAAATTCTCGGCATCCCCGAGAAGGTCGATCCCTACGAGTGGGAGGGGAAAGGCGAACTGACCGCGGCGTTCCAGGATCTCCACGCCATCTCCGACAGCTTCGACATCTGCAAGTTCAACGCCTTCGCCGAGGGCATCGAGGAGTACGTCCTCCAGTACAACGGGATGACCGGACTCGACGTCACCGAAGAGGAACTCCTCAAGGCCGGCGAACGCGTCTACAACCTCGAACGCTACTACAACAACCTCGCCGGCTTCGACGGCACGGACGACTCGCTTCCCGCACGCTTCCTCGAAGACGGCATCCGCGGCCAGGGAGCCAGCGAGGGCGAGTACTGCGAACTCGAGGAGATGAAAGAAGAGTACTACGACCACCGCGGCTGGGTCGACGGCGTCGTCCCCGACGAGAAACTCGAGGAACTCGAGATCGAGATCGGACCGGGAACGGGCGTCAGCGGCGACGGCGGCGGAGCGGCCGCAGCGAGCGACGACTGATCTACACACTCGAGTCGCGTCGGATCGAACGCAGGTCGTCCGCGTTCGATCGGTCTGCACCTCGAGACCGCCCGAGTTCGCTACGACCCTGGTTTTCGTTCGTCGATACGGATTCGGTGTGTCGGTGTGTCCCAACAGTCGCCGGCTCTCCCCGTACGACGTTCATCCGGTTTCCCGCCCGTCAGCGCCGGCATAGCCGGGCCCCTGGAACGGCCGCGCCGGAAGTTGGGACAGCAATCCGCCGCAGACAGTTTCTTTCCATTCGATATATTAATATAACGTAGAACGTATCGGATCGTATGGGATTGGCGAAACAGTGGAAAGGCGTCAACGGCTACATGATCAAGAAGCCGAGCACGTTCTTCTCGGCGTACGACGAGAACCACGGGATCGGCTACCCGCTGCAGTTCCTGCTCGTCACGTTCGCGGTCGCGATGGCACCCGTTTTGCTTATCGGGGTTTTGCTCAACATCACGTCGCCGACGGATGCGGCCCTGGTCGGTGCGATCGTCGTCGTTCTGGGGCTGGTAATGTGGATCGGCGTCGTCTTCGAGGCAGTCCTCGCACACGCGGTCGCCTCGCTGTTCGGCGCGAGCGGACTCACGTATACGCTCGAGGCGTACGCGTTTCCATCGCTCGTCCGGTACGGGTTCTGGTGGTTCCCGCTCGTCAACATCGTCCTCGCGTTTTACGGCCTCTACCTGCAGATCAAGGCCCTCTCTGCGTTTCACGATATATCGACGGGGAAAGCCGCGATCGCCGCGTTGGTCGTCCCCGTCATCATGTTTCCGATCCTCGCTGTAGGTCTCCTTTTGATTCTCCCGATACTCCTCGCGTTCGTGCTGGATATCGGTGGAACAGCCCCTTGAGAGCTCGGTGGAACGGCTCCCCGAGGTTGGATCGGCCGGTGAATCGATCGCCCTGGACGCCCCTGCCCTCGATTTTCCGCCACTCGATTCGTCGAAGACAGCCGTCGGAACGTCCAAGACGACGGACATATGCTGCCGTCCTGCGTACCGCCGCCTATGATGGCCACGACCCACGTCTTCGTGGGCCTCCTCGTCGCCGCGGCCGTCGCAGTCGTCGAACCCGCATTCGCACTCGAGGCGGGAGTCGCGGCGATTCTCGGAGGGCTCTTTCCGGACCTCGACGTGGCCGCGTCCCACCGGAAGACGCTCCACTTTCCGGTCTACTACGCGACACTCGTCGTTCCCGCGGTGGCGCTGGCGCTCGCTGCTCCGTCCGGGGTGACAGTCGCGGTCGCCATCTTCCTCCTCGCAGCGGCCGCCCACTCCATCTCGGACGCCCTCGGCGGCGGCCACGAGTTACGCCCCTGGGAGGGTGAGTCCCCTCGAGCCGTCTACAGTCACTACCACGATCGGTGGCTCGAGCCCCGCCGGTGGATCGGCTACGACGGCTCGCCGGGCGATCTCGCACTGGCGTCGGTGCTCGCGCTCCCGGCGCTTTTCGTCTTCGACGGGTTCGTCCGAACGGTCGTCGTCGGAATGCTCGTCGTCTCGATCGGCTACGCACTTGCGCGAAAGGCCGTCGCCGCGAGTGCCGAGCGGCTGGTCGAGTGATACGAATTGCTGTCACGATCTACCGGCGAACCCGCAGACAGGTCGCGGGTTCGGCGGTACCGACTGACAGTAAACCGTATGAAAAGGGTTGTATCGGCCTCCGGCGGACGATCTATTTGTACTTTCGAAATCCCATATCGCGGGCCATCTCCCTGAACGACTGCCGACTCAGCCAGATGTCGTACTTTCCGACCAGCCCGTCCTCCCGACCAGTCACGCGGCAGACGTGGGTGTGACCGGTCCGTTCGGCGTCCGCGCCGGATTCCTCGTCGGTCGTCGGCTCGTCGTCCCCGCCAGTCGGCTCGTCCGGCGGGCTCACCGCCGATCACCGCCCGACTCGAGACCGCGTTCGTTCCGTACTTGAGTGTTGCACATCGACTCCGACGACGACCTCCGAACGGAAATGTGTTACTAAAACCCTGGCAAGTATTATTAAAACGGGTTTTCGTCGCCAGCGTTACTGCTCAGACCGTTTGGTTGCATTTCCCACTCGACACCTAACTCTTCGGCACGGTCGAGAATCGGCCCTGCAGATCCTCGAAACTCCACTTGTCGTATGCACTCGTCGATATCTTCTCGTGGCCCCTCTAATCGGATAAGAGTGTCTGCGTTCAGCCATTCAACGGCCATACGAAATGTTCGGATCGATAGAACTTAACCGACTCGGTTACCCAGCCGTGGCTATTCGCTGACGTCTCCCGATGGAGCGACCGCTCCGAGACTCGCCGTGTGGTCGACCGCGGGTGAACCGTCTCGAGCGAACCGATCGGTCGCGCCGTCCGAGGCGACTTCGGTACTCGTGGCGACCCGAGCGAATCGCGTGTTCGACGAGGGTCTCCGCATCCATCCCTGGTAAATCTTATTATGATATGATCTGGGTTAATAACACCGAACGTCATCCAACGATCCACGCGAACGCTGGAACGAGCGGTATCGCGACGCCGACCCACCGACCGAACCAACGCCGCTGGTCGTGCAGTATCGGGACCGACTCGAGGGGAAAACCGCCCTCGACGTAGCGACGGGCGGCGGGCGAAACGCCATCGCGCTGGCCGAAGACGGGTTCGCAGTCGAGGCGACCGTCGAGGCCGTCGACGGCCAACTTCGCGTACTGGCCGATCGAGCGCTGTGACGGCCGGTGAGACCGGGATAGAGTGGAACCGTCGGCGAAATCGATCAATCGCCAGCGACGGCGTGTGGGGACTCGGATTCGGCCGCCGGCTTCGTCAGTTCGATCTCGACCGAACCGCTCTCGGCGACTGAGACGATCACGTCGTCGAAACAGGGGCGATACTCCGTGGCGTGCTTGCCGGAGGTGTTGATCCGAACCCGTTCCTCGACGAGATCGGCGTCGGTTAACATCTCCACTTTGCGGTAGGCCGTCGACATCGGAATCTCACAGCGCTCGGAGAGTTCCGTCGCGGTCAACGGCTCGTTACTCGTCGCCTCGAGGATGGCCCGGCAGGCGTTGTCCTCGAGTGCGGCGAGCACTGCCTGGACGTCGGTATCCTCGGATCCGGTCGGCCATCCTCGAACTGCATTAGCGTCGGAAGTGGGCATCGTACTTCCTCGTAGCGGGTGGGGACCCACCAAACGAGCCCCACTAAATACAGGGTATTTTATATCGGGGTAGATACTTCAGTCGATCCGGAGTCGATGGGGCGATCTAGCGAATCCGACCCATCCGTTGGACGGAGGGTTTACTTGAACGGAGCAACCATCGAACGGTAGATGTCCTCGGGGATTCGTGCAGAAGTGAGAATTGACGATCCGCCGGAGTGTGTCGTCACCCACGCCTCCAGGTCGGTCGGCGGACGGGCCCACTCGGTGTCGAAAAGTACGAATCCAGCCAATCCCGAGCGAGTCACCGAGGAGTTCGTCCTCGAGGGTGCGGACGATCTCGACGACGCTGTCGAACTGGTCGACGACGTCGACCTTTCGGCGATCTTCGAGTACGGCACTGGCTCCGTCTACCGATTTGATCGCGACCTCACCAGGGGATGTCCCTGCGAGACAGTCGAACGGTTCGACTCCCCCGTGGTCGACGTCCGTAGCCGCGGCTCGTCGCTGTACCTGACGTTTCACGCGCCGGACATGGCGTCACTCCAGTCGATTATCGGCGAACTCCAGAGCCAGTGTTCGAACCTCGATGTCCAACGACTCCTCCGGTCTCAACAGGACGGCGGCGATCGGAACCTCGTCTTCGTCGATCGGAGCGCGCTGACCGACCGCCAGCGCGAGGTTCTCGAGACCGCCCACCGGATGGGGTACTTCGATCATCCGAAACAAGCCAACGCCGGAGAGGTCGCCGAGGAACTCGAGATTACGGGAACGACGTTCGCCGAGCATATCGCCGCGGCCCAGACGAAACTCCTCGATGCGATCCTCGAGGGAAACACACGGTAAGAACGCTTCGGGAACTACTGGGCCGTGGAACTGAACCGCAATCCTATATATACTGACGCGAAGGTAGTACCTACCAGACGCCACCCGACCAACCCTCATGAGCAGATATGAATTCACCTGCCCCGACTGCGGACAAACGATCGAGGTCAACGAGGAGATGCGCGAGGCGACTCTCGCACACGGCTGTCCTGTCTGTGGAGCTGACGTCACGGGGGCCGCGTTCGCGCCAAACCAATCGACGAACTAGTCGTCAGGTAGTCTCGCCTCGGTGGACCTCGGTTCGACGACCGTTGACCGACTCCGGGGTCAACCGATACAGTTCGATGTCGAGTTCTCGCTTCCCGTCCGCCCAGATTTCGAACAGTGGTCGCTTCGTGTCGCCGTACTGGGCGATCTGGTCGGGCGTCAGTTCCGATGGAGGAATGTCCTCGAGAATACCCGTCACGATGACGCTTCGGTACGTCGACTCCTGTTCGTCGTAGACGACCAACCGCGCGCCGGGATCGGACCCGAGGAAGGCGCGTTTCTCGCTGTCGGGTGTCGACACCATCCGCATGTAGAAGAGACGGTCGTCGGCGTCGTAGCCGTAGGAGATGGGGATCGCGTACGGCTCGTCGGCTCGAGCGAGCGAGAGTACCCCCGTCTCGTGGCGAGCGAGGAACGCGTCCACCTCCGCGTCGGTCATTTCGGTCTCGTGGTCGATAGCCATCGTCTCGATGTCCGGATAGAGGGAGAACACGCTCTTTATAGTTGCTATTGACCGTGCTGAGCCGATTCTTCGGCTGGTTCTCTCTCGCCGACGCCGACGAGTACCGGTTTACGGATCTCGAGTGATGATTCGAACTCCGCTTTGCGGTCGGTGTGTCGCCCGATTCGCCGAAACTGCTCCTCGTGGGCCCGCTGAATCGCCGAGCGCTCGCGGTCGTCGACGCCCATGCGCTCGCCGAGTCGCTCCCAGTGGCCCTCGTCGACCAGAAACGCCTCGCGGTCGGCGGCGGCATAGACGCGCTCGTGGGACCGACGGTAGCGCTCCAGATCACCCTCGAGTAACGCCTGTGCACGTTCGACGAGCGCCGGTAGCCGCGACGGTGGGACGCTCGCCTTCGCGGCGGTAAGCAAGAGCACCTGCCCGTCGATCGGATCGTCGGCCATCTATCCACCCGCACGCATCGCCTTTCGGGCGAACTCCTCGACGAGCGACTCGAGATGATCGTCCTCACCCTCGAAGACGACCGTCACCTCGGTCAGCGACAGCGTCGGCCCGACATCGACCTGCTCGGCGGAGAGCGTCGCCGTCCACCCCTCACCGACGACGGTATCCTCGTCGATTCGCTCGCCCTCGAGGTTCGTCAGGTACCGGATCGCGAGTCGCTCGGAGATCCCACGAAAGGAGCGTTCGATACGCGTTTGCTCTGGCATACCTCACGTTCGATCGTCGAACGGATATAGTATCGCCTCGGACGGACGAGACACGCACCGCATTATAAAAGCGCACGGAGGAAGACGACGCCGGCAACCCCCGCACACAGCGCCAGCAGGATGCTGTCGGTTCGCCACATCACGAGCAACACGAGCCCGGCACTACCCCACTCGGCCGGCCCGCCGACCGCGAGTTCCGGTGCCAGAATGGCGATCACGATCGCGCCGGGTAACACCGAGAGTCCGGCCTCGAGGCGCTCGCTCAGTTCGACGTGGCGGACGAGCCACATGCCGCCGACTTTCGTGAGGTAGGTCACGACGGCCATCGCCAGGACGACGCCGACCACGACCGGCTCGAGGGAGAGCATTCCGTCGGCGGGAAACACGTCACCCGTCATAGCGGATCACCTCGACGACGGCGGCGGCGAGGCCGCCGAGCAGGATGTACCACCGGCCGGGGACGAGTTTGGCGGCGGCGACCGCGACCCCGAGTGCGACGAGCCAGGGGAGAAGTGACGAGCGCCCCTCCCAGAGTTCGGCGGCGAGCGCGACGAAGACGGCTGCGAGGATGAAGTCGAAGCCGTAGCGGGTGGGATCGCCGACGACGCCACCGGCGACCGCCCCGACGACCGTCGAGCCGACCCAGAAGATCCACATCGCGATGCCGCTTCCGAGCAAGAACGCGCCGCGCCCGCTCCCGGCAGTGAGATCACGCATCGTCAGCGCCCAGTTCTCGTCGGCCATGAAGTAGAGGCTGCCGTAGATCTGTTTCGGCGAGAGCTGTCGAAACCACGGCTCCAGCGCGGCCCCCATCAGCGAGTACCGCATGTTGATCGCGAAGACCGTAAACAGCACCGCCGCGACGGGGATCGGATCCGCCCAGAGTTCGACGGCGACGATCTGTGAAGCTCCAGCCAGGACGGTGGCACTCATCAGTGCCGCCTCGGCCACGCTCAGTCCCGCCTGATTCGCCAGCACGCCGAAGGCGATCCCGTAGCCCCCGACGCCGAGAGCGACTGGAACCGTCGTGACGAATCCGGTTCGGATCCCCTCGCGAGTGAACGTCACGCTCGCGAGGGTGGGCTCCGGCCCATCCTCGCTCGAACCGTCGCCTCGAGAGGGCGCGACGCGACTCGAGCCGGATTCGTCTGTACTACCCATATTCGGTGGCAGGTAGAGGACGCCTAAATGCCTCTCGTAAACGATCGACGGCAGCGAGGCGATTCGTTCATCCGGTCTGGTGGTCGTCAGTTCCGGTGGGTCCGCGACCCATTCGGTCACACCGGGCGATCGCCACACTCGGTATCAGTTCCCCGTCCTGATTCACCGGTGAGTCCACACCGCGGTTTCTCGGGACTGCTGGCAGCGAGCAGACTCACCGCGCCCGAACCTTCACGAACTCCTCGAGGGAACGCATCGAGCAACAGCGCCCGATAACGGTCGCTCAAAAGCAGTAGACGGTGAGCGCGGCCCCGACGACCGCGAGTGCGATCCCAACGATCGTTTCGATCCACAGCGCGGCGACAACCGAGAGCAAGAGACAGAGCATGCCGAGAAACAGGCCTGCCCACCGCAGTCCGCCCCGTTCGTTTCGATCGAGGAAAACCCCGAACAGCAGCTCTTCGATCAACTGGGTGAACATTATTTATATGTGTGTAATATGGACGGGATAAAAGCGTTCGGGTCCGCAAACTTCCCGTCAGCCGCCCGCAACCGGCGGAAATACGGACACCGTGTCGCCGTCCTCGAGTGCCGTTCCGGCGTCGTTCATGTGCACGACGTCGCGGCCGTTTTTCAACACGCTCAGCTGATCGCGGATCGTCCCGTCCTCGAGTAACTGTCCCCCGAGGCCGTCGTACTCGGCTTCGAGGGTGGCCAGGACGTCACCGACCGTCGCGTCGTCGTCGAACGTCTGCGTTCGCTCTTTCTCGCCGACCGCATCGCGAAACGTCGCGAAAAAACGAAGATCGATCTCCATACGTGGTGGTTGTCCCGTGAGGACATAAGTTCGGGCGGTCGATCGCGACTCATAGCAGACTGTATCACCCCGCAGACGCCGTCGGCGCGGACGTATACGAGATCGTTCCGACGTCGGCGGCCGCGAGTGCCTCGTCGATCGTAGTCGCCCCGGCGTTCACCGCGCGGTCGGCACTGTCGGCCTCGACGACGACCGTGGCCACGAACGCGAGTTCGACGGTGTAGGGTTCGAACGGTGCAGTTGGGAGTTCGTGGATTTCGACGTGCGTGATCTCCCACTCGACGATCGGCCCGTCGGCCTCGAGTGCCTCGAGGGCGTCGACGAACGTCGCTCTCGCTTCGTCGCGGGCGGTCGTATCGCTTCCCTCGTGGAGGGTTACGAGCGCTCGTCCGTCGCGCGATACTGCGAATTCCATACCTCCTTCTTTGAAGCCGAGCGTAAGTCAGTGCGGGTTTCGAACCCGTCATACGGGTCGTTGTGGTGTCGTACTGGTGATCGTCGACGCCGCTCGAGCGATCACGGGTTGTGACCGACGACGGACCGAGCAAGGATCGATACGGCCGACCACGCACATGTCGGCTCACTTCTTACTCCCGTGGCCGCGAAAGCGGAGGTATGGATTCGAACACCCGACAGACGCGCCGCAGACTCCTTGGAACGGCAGCCACTGCGGTATCGACGGTGGCGCTTGCCGGCTGTGGCGGCCCAGGGGAAGAAGAGGACGAGGTCGACCCGGACGAACCGGCCGGCGAAGAGACGCCCGACGATAACGGCCCGGACGCGGAGGAAGGGACTGGAAACGGACAGGAGATGACCGACGAAGACGAACCGGACGGCGGCTGAGTGAGTTCCAACTGGCGGGAGTTTCGCGGCCGCAACGCAACCGTTACCCACCTCTGTCCCCACAGTGATGACGATGACCGACGACCTCGGGGACGACGGTACCGGGCTTGGCGACGTCGCAACACGTCGGGACGAACTCGCAACACGCGTCCGGACCCACGCCGGCGAGATCGCTCGAGAACTCGCGCTCTTCCAGGGCGGCGACTACGGGAGCGAGACGTTCGAGACGGACGCCGGCAGCTGGACGCTCAAGTACGAGGCAGGCGATGTCCAGTATCTCCGGTTCGATCCGAAATCGGGGTCGGAGATCTACGTCGTCTCGAGCAAACAGCCACCCGACCCGGACGACCTCGAGACGGCGATGGCCGACTACGACGCGTTCGTGGCCGCCTACGACGAGTACGTCGCATCCTTCGAAGGACTGTTCGATGACATCTCGACCGACTTCCCGGCAGTCACTTCGACGGCCGAACTGACGGCCGAGCGGGATCGGATCGTCGACCGGATCCGCGAGGTCGCTACCGCCATGGCCGGCGAACTCCACCGCTACGACGGCGAGTACGGCACGTACGCGACGACGGTCGACGGCACGCGCTGGGAGCTCAAGTGGGACGGCGACGCCGTCTCCTACCTACGCGTCGGCGGCTCGGACGGCGTCTATCTCCTCTCGCAGTACGGGCCGCCGCCGGCGACGGAGCTTCGGCGGCTCGTCGACGACGTCGAGGCGTTCGTCAGGTCGTTCAACGAGCACGTCGACGAGCTCGAGGCCGATCTCTCGACCGTGGCGTTCGAGTAGGGTCGGGCCGACGCCACGTGACCGATCGCGAAACGACGTAACCGAACCTGTGACTCGCCTGCAGACACCTGTTCTGTGGTGTCGACAACGGCGCACGCATTCGGCAGTATCAGACAACGGGGCACGCGTTCTGCGTCGAGTCACCCCCGACGAGACGACGGACGAACACACCAAACGTCGGTCGTGGATTCGCTGGCGGCGATCCACGGCGGTACTTCGAACCTTGTGTTAGCGGTTTCCGTCGACGGCCGCGTCGAAGACGTACTGTTCCGTTCGGACGCCGGTCGAGCCGACGCTGTGCAGCCAATTTTGGAGGTCGCGTGCGAGCAGCCCGGGATCGGTGTTCCGGATGACGGTGGGGGTCGCGGGCGAGCGAACAAGGGCGATCAGCGCCCACATCGTGCCCGCTGCGAACGAGCCAGCAGCGGAGAAGGTCATCCCGAGCGTGGCGAACGTCATCGCGTAGACGAATCCGATCCCCATCGACGGAAGGCTCGTCCCGAGGGGAACGCGTGCGGTCGCGTCGCGCAGCGTTGGCGCGAGAAAGACGATCGAGAGGCTGCTGCCGATCATGAACACGAGGTCTTGCCACATCATCGTGACCAGGTACTCGGTCTCGAGTAAATAACTCCCACGGTGTGGAAATCGATGATTTCAAACGACAGTCGTCTCGAGACGACGGTTTCGCCGGACGACGCTCGAGCGGATTCGACGCTCACCGGTCCAACACGACGCCGATCCGCGCGAGACGCCCGGCTGGGGATACCGAGGGGCGACTTCGTCCTCGGCGCGATGTGGTCGGGTTCGTCCGCAGATCAGGCGGACTCGAGGATCGTTTCCTCGAGCAAGACGTCCCGGGCACCGGCCATCGAGGTGACGACGACGTCACAGTGTGGTTCGACCGCCGGCTTCGGGTCGAACCCGATCGCGAGTCCGGCGACCTGCAACATCGGGAGATCGTTCGCGCCGTCGCCGACGGCGACGGTCGCCTCAAGAGGGGTGCCGACGTCGTCGGCCAGGTCCTCGAGGGCGTCGTCTTTCGTCCCCTCGATCAGCGGACCCTCGACGTCGCCGGTCAGTTCGCCCTCCGCCATCGGCAGGCGGTTCGAGACGATGTGATCGACGGTGACCCCCTCACGCTCGAGTGCAGTCGCGACGCCGCGTTCGAACCCGCCGGTCAGGATGGCCGTCGTGACGCCCGCGTCGTTCAGTTCCCCGATCAGGTCCGCCGCGCCCGGTCGAAGTTCGACCTCCTCGAACGCCCCACGGGCGTCGGCCTCGGAGAGCCCCTCGAGCAGGGCCGCCCGTTCGCGGAGGCTCTCGGCGTAGCCGATCTCGTCGTTCATCGCACGTTCGGTGATCTCTGCCATCTCGTCGGCGACGTCGATGCGCTTGCCGAGCAACACGGTCATTTCGGAGTCCGATAGCGTCCCGTCGAAGTCGAAGGCGACGACTGTCATCGCTCCCCGTTTGTGGTCGATCCAATAAACCAGTTCAGGTTTCGGCAGGCTACTTGGGAGTCCCCTTCGAACGATCGATCGTGTACCGCGATCTCTCCCATCGGATCGAGACGGGAATGCAAACGTATCCGGGCGATCCCGAGGTGACGATCTCACAGGCAGCGACGGTGTCAGACGACGGCGCAGCCGTCCTCGACGTTCACTGCGGGAGCCACACCGGGACGCACGTCGACGCGCCGAGTCACACTGAACCCGACGGCGACGACCTCGAGGACCGGGACGTCGGCGAGTTCGTCCTCGAGGCGCGGTTCGTCGACGTGGCGCCGTGTTCGCCCCGCGAACGGATCGGACCGGACGCACTCCCCGACGACCTCGAAACGGGCACCGACCCGGCCGACATCCTCGTGATACGGACGGGGTACGACGAACACTGGTCGACCGACGACTACCTGGATCACCCCAACCTGACGCCGGACGCCGGCCGGATCCTCCACGAGGCCGACTGCGGCGTCGGCACCGATACGCTCAATCCCGATCCGACCCCGACTGCGAACGCCGGCGACGACGAACCCGAGGGCTTCCCGGTCCATCGACAGCTGCTCGGTGCCGGCCTCCCCATCGTCGAGAACCTGACCAACCTCGAGGGGCTCCCCGAGCGGTTTCGCCTGTACGCGTTCCCGCTTCCATTCGCCGAAGCCGACGGCGCTCCAGTCAGAGCAGTCGCCGCACTCGAGTGACTCCACCGGTTTCGACCGGTCGCCGGCCGACAGTTCCGCGTCAAATATTAATCATCACGTCGGCGACATTCCGGCATTCAGCACCTGGAGACGATAACGGCCACCTCGAGGCATCCAGGACAGGCAAGGTGTAGCCGGTATCTATATACGCCGTGAGTCGAGGGTATGTTCGCGTACTATCCACGATGTGTCGAGGGAATGAATCGACTGATGCCGACGACGATCGATCCCTCGAGTCGCCAGGTCTCCCGTTCGACGAAAACGAGTTTTTCAGACAGTTGGTCGCGAACACCTCCGAGGGACTTCTGACGATCGACGCCGAGAGCACGATCGTGTTCGCGAACCCGGCGATCGAGGAAATTCTCGGCTACAGTCCGGACGAACTCATCGGCCACTCGAAGATGACGCTCATTCCGCCACGCCTCAGGGACGCACACCAGGCGGGACTGGAGAAGTACCTCCGGACCGACGAGAAACACATCGACTGGGCCGGAATCGAACTGCCGGCGTTACACAAGGACGGTCACGAGGTGCCGGTGTTGATTAGCCTCCGCGAACACCGCTTCGACGGGGAACGCCTGTTCACCGGACTGTTTCGCGACCTCACCGAACAGAAGTACCGGGAACACCGGTTCGAGGCGGTGTTCAACAACACCCACCAGTTCACTGGACTGCTCGAACTCGACGGCACGCTGATCGAGGCGAACGAAACGGCGCTCTCGTTTGCGGGTGTCGACCGAGACGAGGTCGTCGGTAAGCCGATCTGGGAGACGTTCTGGTTTCAGTCGAGCGAAGACGCTCGCGAGGCTGCTCGTCGAGCCGTCGAGTGCGCTCGGAGTGGCGAGTTCTTCCGCGAGGAGGTCCGTGTCCGCGGTGCCGAACGAACGGCGATCATCGATTTCTCCGTTCGTCCGGTGACGGACCACCAGAACGATATCCGGCTGCTGATTCCCGAGGGACGCGACATCACCGACCTCAAGATGCGCGAACAACACCTCAAGATCCTCCACCGGGTCCTCCGGCACAACCTCCGGAACGATCTCAACGTCATCGGTGGGTTCGCCGAAACCCTCGAGAAGTCACTCGAGGACGACCGGCGTGGGGCGTACGCGGCCGATATCGTCTCGACAACACAGAAGCTCATCGAAACTAGCGAAACCGCGAAGAAACTCGCCGAGACGACCCTGGGTGACGACCGCTCACAGCGACCGATCGATCTCCGACGTCTCCTTGCGGACGTCACGACTGAGCTCCGGAAGGAGTACCCCGCGAGTACGATTACGGTGGTGGATCCGGAAGAGGAATCGCCGATACCGATCGCGGACTGTCGTCTCCGGACGGTTCTCTACGAACTCGTCGAGAACGCGATCGTGCACACGAACGAGAGAGAGTCCGTCGTCGAGATCGTCGTCGGCAGTACGGACGAGAGCGTCGAAGTCGATATCGTCGACGACGGGCCCGGTATCCCGGAAACCGAGCGAACCGGGATCTTCAACGAGAAACCGTTGACACAGATCGACCACGGAAGTGGTCTCGGCCTCTGGCTCGCCGGACTGATCGTCGACGACTACGGCGGCTCCCTCGCATACAAGTCCTGTGTACCCGGCGGGTGTGTCACGGTTACTCTCCCGCGGGGTCTCGAGGAAGAGGACGCCGATCCGTGAGAGACTGTTCTGATGAGATCTTACGGTCATCTCGAACGTGATCCACGACAGTTTTCGAGAGACGCCCGGCGACGTCGATCGAACGGCTGTCAGCGTTCGTCGGGAACGTCTCGATCGTCTCGCTCGGCCGAACGCTCGACCGTCAGATCGGACTCTTCGAACCCGTACTCGGCGTCGCCATCCTCGAGGAAACTCAGCTCCCGCTGTGGGAACGGGATCGTGATTCCCGCCTCGTCGAAGGCGTCGTACACTCCTCTGTTTACCTGATCGATCGCACGCCGTTCGACCAGCGGGTGGTTGATGTACGCTCGGAGCTCGAACACCAGCGCGGAATCACCGAACTCGACGAACAGGAGCCTTGGTGTCGGCGTCTCTCGAATCAACGAACACTCCTCGCAGACCTCGAGGACGAGTCGTTCGACCGTCTCGTAGTCGGTTCCGTAGGCAGCCGTAATCGGAATTCGAAGCCGCATGTGACGCTGTGGCGCACTCTCGTTGACCACCTGTGTCGAGTTCAACATCGCGTTCGGGACCGTCACGAGCAGGTTGTCCTCGGTCAGCACCGTCGTAGACCGGATGCCGACGTCGGTGACCGTCCCGCGCATCTCGCCTTCGACCCGGATAACGTCGCCGATCTTGTACGTGTTGTCGACGTAGAGCGCGAGACCGCCGATCAGGTTGCCGATCGCATCCTGTGCGGCGAATCCGAGAATGATACCGAGAATTCCCGCCGAAGCGAGAAACGGCGTGACCGTCAGGTTCCAGACCGAAACCAGAAGCAACGCGGCCCCGATAGCGACTGCTACCGTCCAGAGATTGCCGAACATCGGCGCGAACTCGTAGCTATACTCCCCTTCCTGGAGGACATCGATCCACCGCCGGCCGATTCTGATCGAGGCTCGAGCCCAGAGAACGATCAGCGCCGTCGAGATGAGTGCCACGACGGTCGGCGTCGAATCGAGAAAATCCAGAACGAGGAGGCTCAGATAGACGCCGAGTAGTCCGATCGTGATCGCAAACGGCGTGTGGATCTCGGAAAACGCCGCGCGGCCGAGCGTCGTCTCCGCGTCAGCGTTCGCCAGGTACCAACGGCTCGCCCACAGAACGAACCGCGCCAGCAAGATCGAACAGAGCAGGATCACGACGACGAGAACCCAGTTAGAGCCGACGGGGTCGAGATCACCGTCGGCGATCGGCGTCTCCGCCGATGCTGCGAGCACCGGCCACGCCCACGACTCGACGGTGGCGGCGAACGATCCCGGCCCACCGGGGAATAGCTCTGGGCCAGCGGCGTCTGGGATCGCCGTCGCGACGCTCGAGTCACCTCGTGCCGGCCCACGGGAGAGAAATCTCGTCATAACCGTCGCTAACGCATAGTTAACCGAGTACCAAATACTGTCTGGTCGACGGCCGTGAGCCGGTCGGCAGCCGACGGTCCCAAGTACCGCTATAGTACCAACTGCACCGATGTACACACTGATCGCGGAACTGTCTGCCGATCAGGTGTACAATGACGTGCAGTAGCTCCGATACCCCAACGTTGACCCCCGTTCGGCCACCAGTATCGACGATGGGAGCGGGAACGAACGCGAGTGAGCGACGATGACCGGCGCGACCCTCGAGGTGCTCGCGCTCGCACTGGTTCCGGCGATCCTGTGGGGGTTCACGCCGATCTTCGACAAACGCGGCATGGCCGCCGGCGGCGGCTCCGTTCAGGCGTCGATGGTCGTCGTCCTCGTCGACTCGACGCTCTACTGGATCGCCGTCGTCGCGCTCTACGGCCGGTCGGCGTTTGCGGGGCTCTCCCTCGAGGTCCTGATCGTCTTCGCGCTCGCCGGCGTCGTCGGCACCGCCATCGGCCGGATCACGATCTTCGTCGGCGTCGACAAGGTCGGTGCGAGCCTCAACAGCGCGATCCTGAGCACTCGGCCGCTGTTCGCGACGCTGATCGCCCTCGCCGTGCTCGATGAACCGCTCGGACCGATAACCGGCGTGGGCATCGTCGTCCTCGTCGCTGGCCTCGCGATCCTGACCGCCTCGCGGGGCGGCGACCTCGGTGGGTGGCAGCCGCGAGATCTGCTGTGGCCGATCGCGGCGGCGGCCACCTTCGCCGTCGCGAACGTGGCCCGCCGCTACGGGATGCTCGAGACTCCGATCTCTGCGCTCGAGGCGGTGACGATCAACGAGACCGCCGGACTGGTCGCGCTCGGGGCGTACGTCCTCGCCGTCGGCGGCCGGGACGTCCTCGAGAAACCGGCCGCGTCCTACCGGTACTTCGTCGGCAGCGGCGTGCTCACGACGGCCGCGATGCTCGGGCTCATGGCCGCACTCGGTCTGGAGGAGGGTCGGATCGCGATCGTCGATCCGCTCGTGGCGACAGCCCCGCTGTTTACGCTCGTCTTCGCCGCCGTCCTGTTGCGCGACGTAGAGCGGGTGACTCGAGGCGTCGTCGCGGGCGCGGCCCTGGTCGTCGTCGGCGCGGCGTTGATCACGATCTAATGCGGTCCGTGATACCGTACCCAGAACAACCGCCGACGACTCGTGGGTGTTCGACGCTCCAGCGAGCGAGAAAGATAACTCCATTCTGAAACTGCGTATGCGACGGCGTCCGCCCCGTTCGCACTATTGTAGGCAATTATTTCCTGTTTCAGGCACAACGGAAGGGTTTACCCGCTCCGCACGAGTTTCTCGCGCATGAAGGTACTGGTCACGGACCCGATCGCGGACGCGGGTCTGGACGTACTCAGAGACGCCGGCCACGACGTCGAAACGGGCTACGAACTCGAGGGTGAGGAGCTCCTCGAGGCGGTATCGGACGCGAGCGGACTGATCGTTCGCTCCGGAACCGAGGTTACCGAGGAGGTGCTCGAGGCGGCCGAGGACCTCGTCATCGTCGGGCGCGCCGGGATCGGCGTCGACAACATCGACATCGACGCGGCGACGGACAACGGCGTCATCGTCGCCAACGCCCCCGAGGGCAACGTCCGCGCCGCGGCCGAACACACCGTCGCGATGACGTTCGCGACCGCGCGGTCGATCCCGCAGGCACACGTTCGACTGACTGACGGCGAGTGGGCCAAAAGCGACTACCTCGGTGCGGAACTCGACGGCAAGACCCTGGGCGTCGTCGGCCTCGGCCGTGTCGGCCAGGAGGTCGCGAAGAAACTCGACTCGCTCGGGATGGATATCGTCGCCTTCGACCCGTACATCTCCGAGGAACGCGCCGAGCGTATCGGCGCCGAACTCGTCGAGCTAGAGGACTGTCTCTCGGCCGCCGACTTCCTCACCATCCACACGCCGCTGACCCCCGAGACCGAGGGCATGATCGGCGAGGAGGAACTCGACCTGCTCGAGGACGGCTACGTCGTCAACGTCGGCCGGGGCGGCATCATCGACGAGGACGCCCTCGCGGCGAAGGCCGCCGACGGTACGATCGCCGGCGCGGCCCTCGACGTCTTCGCCGAGGAACCACTTTCGACGGATTCGCCGCTTCTCGAGCACGACGAAATCATCGTTACTCCTCACCTCGGTGCTTCGACGGAGGCTGCCCAGGAGAACGTCGCGACCTCGACCGCCGAGCAGGTCGTCGCCGCGATCGTCGGCGAACCCGTCGCGAACGCGCTCAACGCGCCTTCGATCGACGAGAGCGCGTTCCCACGCCTCGAGCCCTACATCGAGATCGCCGAGACCGCCGGCAAGGTCGCCGCGCAGTTGCTCTCGGGTCGCACCGAGGATATCGAGGTCACCTACGAGGGCGACATCGCCGACGAGGACGTCGAGTTCGTCACCGCCTCGGCGCTGAAAGGCGTCTTCGAGCCCCTCGAGTGGCAGGTCAATGCCGTCAACGCGCCCCAGATCGCGGAGGACCGCGGCGTCGACGTCACCGAATCGAAGACCCGCCAGGCCGAGGACTTCCAGAGTCTCATCTCGGTGACGGTGAGCAACGACGACGATTCCGTCACCGTGGACGGGACGCTCTTCGAGGGCGTCGATCCGCGTATCGTCCGCGTCGACGGCTACCGCGTCGACGCCATCCCGCACGGAAAGATGGTCGTCACGCGCAACACGGACGAACCCGGCGTCATCGGACTCATCGGCTCCGTGATGGGCAAACACGGCGTCAACATCGCCGGCATGTTCAACGCCCGCGAAGCCCACGGCGGCGAGGCGCTGACCGTCTACAACGTCGACAGCCAGGTTCCCGAGGCGGCCAAGGACGAACTCAACGACGACGACCGCATCGTCGGCATCGACTACATCACCCTCGACGGGCAGAACTAGTACCGTTCCAAACGTCGACTGATGGGTGAAACGAGACGACCGCCATCGGTTCCACCCATCAGTTCAGGTTTGGAACGCCACTAGTAGCTTCCCAACCGTCGAGTGACTAGTTCTCAGCATCCTCGATAGTCGGATAGAGCCGGTGTAGTTTCGTGCGAGCGTCCTCGTTTGTGA